>JAFGPX010000111.1 GCA_016935975.1 Deltaproteobacteria bacterium | reverse complement strand
GTCGGTAAACGCGCCCTTGCGGTGGCCGAACAGCTCGGATTCGAGGAGGGTGTCGGGAATCGCGCCGCAATTGACCGCGATGAACGGGCCATCGTTGCGCGGGGAGAGCCGGTGGATGGCGCGGGCGATCAGCTCCTTGCCGGTGCCCGATTCGCCGTCGATGAGCACCGTGGTCTTGAACTCCGCGATCTTGCGCACGGTGCGAAACAGCTCCAGCATTTGCCGGCTGCGCGCCACCAGGTCGCCCAGGCCGGCCTCGGGCTCCTGGCCGCCGGCGCGTATCTGCTTGTGCAGCGATTGGTTCTCGCGGAACAGCCGCTCCCTCTCTTCGGCCTTGCGCAAAAGCAGAACCAGCTCGTCGGCCTCGAACGGCTTCGAGATGTAGTCGTAGGCCCCGTGTTTCATGGCCTCGATGGCGACGTCGCGGCTGCCGTAGGCGGTCATGACCACCACCGTGGTTTCCATGTTTCGCCGCCGAATCTCGTCGACCAGGTCCATGCCGCTTCGGCCTGGCATGCGCAGGTCGGTGATGACGACATCGTAGGGGCGGTCCTGTAGCTCCAGAAGCGCCCCGTCCACGGACGCCACCCCGACGGGCTCGTACCCTTCCCGCTTGAGCAGAGTCTGCAGCATGTGCCGCAGGTTCTGCTCATCATCCACGATTAGCACACGACGCATGAGTGGCTTGGGCTTTGGGCCTACCAATGGGACCGGATGGAGCCCAAGGCCGCATCGTAACAGAAGGCCTGTTTTTTCGCTAGGTTCCGCGCGTCAGGGAAACCTCAGCCAACGAGATTTCGGGGGACTTGGGCGATCCCTGCGCCGCTGGTCTTGGGGGCCCGGCCCGGCCAAAAGCCGGTTGCCGAACGAAGTACCGTCCCCCCATCCCCCTTCGCTTCTCTGTTGCTCCCTGTTCTTCCGAGATGACCGGCACTGCGGCCAGGCTACCCCGGAGCCGTTGCTTCCAACGCCTCGGCGTCGGCGATGTCCTTGTCGCGGCCGCCCGCGCGTTTGGCCGCGATGAGATCCCCGCGTCCGATGACATGGACCTGGATGTCGCCGGCCGTCGTCTCCGCCCGACGCGACCAGGCGTCCGCGAAATCCAGGCCGCGCACGCCCTTGGCCAGATCGATGCGATTGGGAGGCACGCCGATCCACACCACTTCCAGAGGCGAGGCTGCGTTGAGACGGTCGATGGCGATGGCCGGCGCCCCGAAGTCGGTGAGCGCGCGGTAGACGCGCTCCATGTTGTCCGGGGAATCGTCGAGCCACAAATCCATGTGGCGGCTTGTGCGCGACTGGCCGTGAAACTCGACGGCGTATGCTCCCACGAGCAGGTAGCGGACATCGACTTTGGCGAATGCTCGCAGGAGCTTTCCGAAGTCTTTGTTGATTTCCAACGTGGCCTCCTTGGGGTGGTGCGACAGAAACAGCGATTCTAGCGCGTTCGCTTGCGAGTAGAAGGCCGGCTTTCAGGAGGCGGTGATGCCGGCATCACGCAAGAGCGACTTGACCTCCTGCTTGGTGAGATCGCGAAAGCCACCCATGCGCAGTCCTTCGAAGCCAATCTCGCCGAGCCTCAGCCGCGAGATCTTGAGCAGCGCGTGCCGGATGGTTTCGCCCGCGGCCTTGAGCACGCGCGGCCGGCTCTCCGCCACCACCAGCTCGATCCAGGTGTTCTTGCCCGTGGTGGCGAGGGTTTCCACCTTGGCCGGCTTGACCGGGCGGCCGTCCCACTTCCAGCCGCGCGCCAGGCGGGCGAGGCCCTCTTCGCCGACCTGTCCCTGGAACTTCAGGTGATAGGTCATGGCAACGCGGCCGCCGCCTCTCGACATGCGCGCGGCCAGGGCGCCGTCGGTGGTCAGCAGAATCACGCCCTCGGCCAGGAAATCGAGCGGCGCCACGACGTGCCAGCCGACCTCGGGGTCGGGGATGAAGCGGGCCAGGGAGCGGCGTTCGGCGGTGTTGGCGGCCGAGGGTGCCAGCGTGGCCAAGCAGCCGCGGGGTTTGAGCAGCACGCGGTACTGGGGGGGGGCGGGATGCACCCGCCTGCCATGTGTTTCCACTCGCTGGAGGCGCGGATCGACCTGCGTGCCGAGTTCGGTCACGACCTTGCCGTCGACCCGTACCACGCCCTGGCGGATCAGATCTTCGGCTCTTCGGCGCGAAGCGATCCCCGCCTGGGCCAGGAGCTTCTGGAGCCGCAGTCTGGCCACGTCTTCGCCCTATTCCTGGGAGTGCGGCGAGGATGGCGCTTCTTCCGCCACGGCGCCGTCGCCGTCGGCGGGTCTTGCGGCTTCGGTCGGTGGCTCCTCTGCCGCAGGAGGCGCGATGTCGTCCAGGGTCTCCTTGGCCTTGCGCGAGGCTTGGTCCAGCTCGTCGAGCAACGGGTCGGTCTCCTCGGGCTCGGGCGGCAGCTCGCCGCGCGCCACCGAGTTCAAGGAACCGTCCGCCTTGGACGCGGTCGCGCCGGGCGACGGCTCGGGTGCCGGCCCGTGCTCGGCATCGACGCGTGATTGTTCCTCCGCCGTGAGGTCGTAGAACTCGCGAAGCGTCGGGAGATCGGCCAGCTCGCGCAGGTTGAAGATGCGCAGGAATTCCGACGTCGTTCCGTAGAGAAGGGGGCGGCCGACCTCTTCCTTCTTGCCGATGATGCGCACCAGCCCGCGGTCGAGTAGGGTCTTGAGAACCGGGCCGCAATCGACGCCGCGAATATCGTCGATCTCGGGGCGGGTGATGGGCTGGCGGTAGGCCACGATGGCCAAGGTTTCCAGCATGGCGCGCGACAGCCGCAGGGGCCGGCCGACCAGCAGCCGCGACACCCAGGCCGCGTTGTCCGGGTTGGTGCGCAGCAGCCATCCCGTGGACAGCGCTGACACTTCGATGCCGGTCCCCTTGCGCTGCTGCGCAAGCTCTTCGACCGCGGCCGCGATTCTCTTGCCGTCGCGTTCGCCGAGAAGCCGCTTGAGATCGCCAAGCCCGAGAGGTTTGTCGGCGGCGAAGAGCAGGCTCTCGACGATGGCCACGAGGCGCGAGGCGTCGGGCGCCAAGGCGGGCTCGGGGGTGCCTTCTTCGGCCTCCGCCGAGGCGGCCGCGGCATGGCTTGCTTCGCCCTCGGGCCAGATCCAGGGCAGAGCCGGCGCCTCCGCCGGGCTCTCCGGCACGGGCCAAGCCTCGGAGGCCTCGCCCTCGTGTGGCGCCGCAGACGTTGCGGACGTTGGTTGGGCCGGCGTCTCGGGCAGGCCTGGAAGCGCCGCTGCGGCAACGGGCTCTGGCGCTGCGGGCGCTTCCGCAACCTTGGCTCGAAGGGGCCGCCGCGGCTTGGCTGCCGCGTTACTTGCCGGTCGTCTTTTGCTCTGCTTGGGTTTGGCCATCGCTCGGGTTCTCGCCCTTGGCCGCGGAGGCAGGGTCAGGAGCGGAGATTACATCTTCTTGGGGCAAGCTGCGGGTGGGATCGCTTGCGGCCGTGGCGGGCGGGCCGGCAGCCGGGGAGGCTCGCGCCGGCGTCGCGCCGCCACTCTCGCCGCCGGCCGACGTGACCGCCAGGTTGCGGGCTTCCGCCAGGGCGGCGCCCTCGACCCGCGCCAGGAAGAAAGCGCCGGTCGCTTCCTGCTGGTAGATGCGAATCACGCGCAGGCGCGCCAGCTCCAGCACCGCGAGCAGCGACACCACGAGGCGATGGCACAGCTCGGGCTCGGGCAGGTCGCGGCCGACGAGATCCTCGAACTGGATTGTGCCCCGACCGGCCTCCAGAAGGTCGACGAGTTGGTTGACGCGATCGGTGATTGAAATGCGATCGATGACCACGTCGTGGGTGTGGCTGGGCTTGGCCTTCTCGAGCACGCGCGCCCAGTGCTCGAGCAGCTTCCAGACCGAGTGCTCGGCGAGGCCGGCCTCGCCCTCGGGTTGCAGGGCCACGCCACGCACGAACACGTTGCGGCCCTCGATGGGCCGGCTGCCTAGGCTCTGCGCCGCGTGCTTGTACTTCTGGTATTCGAGCAGGCGACGGATGAGCTCCTCGCGCGGGTCGACGGGCTCCTCGCCGTCTTCGGAGGCTTCGAGCGGCTCGGGCGCGGGCACCAGCTCGCGCGATTTCAGGTAGGCGAGGTGTGCGGCCATGACCAGGTAGTCGGCCGCGATCTCGACCGACATGTTCTCCATCCTCTCGAGGTACTCGATGTACTTCTCGGCGATGAAGGCCATCGGGATGTTGAGGATGTCGAGCTCGTGGGTTTGGCACAGATGGAGCAACAGATCGAGAGGGCCCTCGAATTCGGGCAGGCTGACCCGGTAGGCGGGCTGGCCGGCCGCCTCGGCCGATGTCGTGTCGGATTCGCCCTGCGGCCGTTTTGTCTTCATGCACTCACTGCCAGGTTGAGGACCAGGAGCCAGTAGTGCGTGATGAGGCGGATGGGATACGCGATGACGCTCAGGATGGGCAGGCCCAGGGAGGGGGCCAGGACCAGCACGAGCAGGATGAGGCCGCCGTAGCGGGCCAGAAAGTCGACTGCGCCGTGCATGGAGCGCGGCAGGAGCCACGCCAGCAGCGACCCGCCGTCGAGCGGCGGGATGGGCAGGAGGTTGAAGATCATGAGCGAGATGTTGAGGGCCACCAGGTAATGGAAGACCCCGTTGAGCACGTGGTCGGGCGCGCCCAGATGCGCGGCGATGACGATGCCAACCGACACCACGAGCGCCATCACCAGGTTCATGGCGGGACCGGCGATGGCCACCAACATGCGTCCCGTGCTCATGGTCATGCGGCGGCCCAGAGCCGCGGGATTGATCTGCACGGGCCGCCCCCAGGCCAGAAGCGGGGCCGTCGTGAAGGCCATGATGAGCGGCATCAGAATCGTGCCGATGGGGTCGATGTGGTGCTGCGGCGCCAAGGTCAGGCGGCCCTGCAAGCGCGGCGTGGGGTCGCCCAGGCGCGTGGCCACCCAGGCGTGGCCGAACTCATGGGCCGCGATGCACAGGATGAAGGCGATCAGGTAGAGGATCGCGCTCCTGATTTGATCCATTCCGATGCTCAAGGTTCGTCTCCGCGGCACTGCCGTCCGTTGCCGGACGAGTGGGGTATAGCCGACGGACTCCGCGGCGGTCAACGCGAAGTCAAGCGCGGGGGTGGAACTTGTCGTAGATGCCGCGCAGGTGGGCACGCGAAAGGTGGGTGTAGATCTCGGTGGTGCCGATGTCGACGTGTCCCAGCATGGCCTGCACCGCGCGCAGGTCGGCGCCACGCTCGACCAGATGCGTGGCGAAGGAATGGCGCAGCTTGTGCGGCGAGATGTGCTTGCGAATGCCGGCCGCGCGCGCGTGCGCGTCGATGATCTTCCAGAAGCCCTGTCGGGTCATGCGGCGGCCGAGCCGGGTCAGAAAAACGCTGTCGCTCCTGGGGATGGTTTCGTCGGGCAGGAAGTGGCTCCGCGCGCTTTCGAGGTAGGAACGCAGCGCGACAACCGCCGTCTCGCCGAGCGGAACGACGCGTTGTTTCTTGCCCTTGCCGTAGGCGACCAGGTAGCCGGCTTCTAGATTCAAGTCGCCAAGGTGCAGCTTGACCAGCTCGGACACGCGCAAGCCGGTGGCGTACAGGGTCTCTAGCATCGCGCTGTCGCGCAGGCCGCGCGGCGTGGCCCGGCCGGGCGCGGCGAGCAGGCGGTCTACCTCGTCGAGCGTGAGGAAGGCCGGCAACTTGCGGCCAAAGCGCGGCAGATCGATTTCTTCGGTGGGGTTGCTGTCGCAGATGCGTTCGGCGCGCAGGAACTTGAAGAGCTGCCGCTGCGCGATGAGGGCGCGCGCCTGGGAGCGCGAGGACAGGTTCTCGGCCGTCAGCTTGGCCAGGTACTCGAGCACGTCGATGGGCCGTACCCGGCCCACGTCGTCGACACCGCGCTGGGCGAGAAAGCGGGCGAAGGCCGTCAGGTCCTGCCCGTAGGCCGCGACGCTCAACACGGACAGCTCGCGCTCGACCCGCAGGTGGTCGAGGAACTGCTGGATGGCGAGATCGACGGACAGGCTCACGACCCCTGATCGTTGTCCCGCCCTCCGGCAGGCGCAAATTTCTGCGTCTTGGTGAACCACGGAGGACACAGAGGCCGGAGGGAAGAAGGGCTCGGATCTGGATCCGCCAAACCCTCCTACTTCTTCCGTCTCCGTGTCCTCCGTGGTCAATCCCTTCTTGCGCCGGCGCGTGCTAGGGTGGGTGGTCATGAAGATGCGCGTCGGCGATCGGAGGCTGGCCTACGAGTCGTACGGCAGCGGCAGGCCGCTGGTGCTGGTGCACGCGTTTCCCTTCGACGGCCGCATGTGGCGGCGCACGGCCGAAGGGCTAGGGGGCCGATGCCGCGTGCTCGTGCCCGACCTGCGTGGCTTCGGCGGATCGGATCTGGGCGGCAGCGAACCATCCATCGTCGACATGGCCGACGACGTTGCGGCTCTGCTGGACCATCTCGGCATCGAGCGGGCTGTCGTGGGCGGGCTATCCATGGGCGGCTACGTCGCGCTGGCCTTCGCCGCCCGGCACCGCGCGCGTCTCGAACGCCTGATTCTGGCCGACACGCGCGCCGCCGGCGACACGGACAAGGCCCGCGCCGGCCGCGCCGACGCTCTGGCACTGGTGGAGAAGGAGGGGGGGGCCGCGCTCGTGGAGCGCCAGCTTGCCGTCCTGCTCTCCGGGACCGCGGGCGAATCCCTCCGGCAAGAGGTGCGCGATCTCGGCAGGCAGAGCGCCCTGGGCGTGTGCGCCGCCCTTCGGGCCCTGCGCGACCGGCCGGATCGACAGGCGGAGCTAGGGGCCATCGTCTGTCCGACGCTGGTCATCTCGGGCGGCGAAGACCGCCTATCGCCGCCCGAGGAGATGGCTGCGCTGGCGCGCGCGCTTCCGAACGCGCATCTGGTGGCAATCCCGGGTGCGGGCCACCTGAGCAATCTGGAGCGGCCGGACGAATTCGTCGCGGCCATCGCGGATTTCCTGGCCAGCGAGCAGCCATGACGGGCATCGAGAAAGCTTGCTGCTTGGCCCTGCTCCTCGGCCTCGGCGCTTGCGCCAGCAGCGATTCCACCTCGAATGGCCCGCGGGGGGTGGTCAAGGACACCCTTGGGATTGCGTTCGACGTCGATTGCGGCAGCGGGTGGTGCCGGCTTACGCCCCAGGATGCGAACGTCAAGCCCGTGTCGTGCGACTGGGGCGGCTACGGCACCGATACGTTCGTCCTGATGTTGAGCAGACTGCTCATCGTGCACGTGGTCGCCACGCCGCCCGTGGGGCCGCTGCACGCGAACGCCGCGGAGCCCGGCCACCCCGTGGCTTGCGACGCCGACGCCGACTGCCTGCCGCCCGGCCTTGGCACGAGCTCGGGCCCGGTCGTGCTCTCGTGTGCAAACGGGCTTTGTCAGGATCCCACGAAGCAACTCGGCACCAACGACGTCATGGCCCTGTGCCAGGCGGACATCCCCTGGCCCACGTCGTGCCCGTACGTGACGACCTTGCCCTTCGCCGCGTGCCTGGAGGAAATCGCCGCGGCCTGCGGCGCGAGCACCTACTGCGACCATGTGCCCGCGGACTGCCGCCAGGTGGTCGCCGCCCCGGTCGCGCCGGCCATCGATGGCGGAGGTTCGAGCGTTTCTTTCGTGTCTGGGACGGACGCCGCCTCGCAACCGGCCCCTGCAAAACTCACCTGGACATATCCGTGACGGCGGCTACACTTTGGCTTGATGTTGTTGTCGCCGTTCGCATGGAGCTCGAAGCGGGCGGAAACCGGGCAAGGGCGAGTCGCGCTTCGCCGCTTCGCCGGACCGGCGGCATACGTGGACCGGATGCGTCCCGTGCGCGTCGCGCATGTGACCGACCTGCACGTCGGCCGCGTGACTCCCTTCGAGATCCAGCGCGAGGCCCAGGCCCTGGTCAACGCGCAGGAGCCGGACCTGATCGCCATCACCGGCGATTTCGTCTGTCATAGCCAGCTCTACCTCGACCAGCTTGCCCAGCTCATGGCGGGGTTTCGCGCGCCGGTGGTGGCGGTATTGGGCAACCACGACTACTGGGCCGGCGCCGAAGAGGTCTGTCTGGCTCTGCGCCGCTCGGGCGTCGAGGTTTTGCGCAACCAGCACATCACGCTCACGGTGCGCGGGCAGGCGATCCAGATCGTGGGGCTCGACGACGCCTACACCGGCCACGCGCGCCGGGAGAAGGCCGTTGCGGGGCTGCGCCGCGATGTGCCGGTGCTTGCGCTTTCTCACATCGCCGAAGAGGCCGACCTGCTCTGGTCGCGCGGCATTCCGCTCGTGCTCTCGGGTCACACCCACGGCGGCCAGATCACGCTGGCCCGCTTGCACGAGATCACGCTGGGCAAGATCGGCGGTCACAAATACGTGCACGGGCTCTATGGCTCGCGCCGAGCCAACGACAACGGCGGCGCCGTGTACGTCGGCGCGGGCATCGGCGCCGCCGTCATGCCCCTGCGCATCGGCGACCGCGGCAAGCGCGAGGTCACGATCTTCGAGCTGGGCGTCCCGCCCGGGCGCTTCGACGAGCACCACGCGGAACAGCGGGCTATGCGCGGCCGCGCGGTTTCGGCGTGGAAGCTCCGGCGGCGCATGGCCAAGGTGGCACGCAAACGCGACCAGCGAGCGAACCGCAGGACCGCGCAGATGCCCGTCGTGCCGTAGCCAGGAAGAACACGGAGCGCACACGGGGTGCACAGGGTCGTTCATCCCTTCTGTAGATACGCGACGATTTCGCCAGCCACGCGCTCGACGGCGGCGCGATCGGTCTTGGGCAGCGAGATGGCGCCCACCGCGGGATGGCCGCCGCCGCCGTAGCGCTCGCACAGCTTCGCGATGTCGTGGGTGCGGGGCGTCTTCGGCCAGGGATTCGAGCCAACCGAGATCTTGTAGCGTTCCTTGTGTTCCAGCAGGGTCACGGAATAGCGCGCCTCCGGGTGCAGGTAGTAGACGATGAACTTGTTGAGGGTGGCCACGCCCTCGGGAATGAGGTTGGCGAAGGCCACGCCGTTCTCCAGGCGCGACAGCCGGCGCATGGACTCGATGTTCTTGCCGTGTCGTTCGAGCAGCGGGGCGAGCGCGTTCGCCACATAGGCGTCCGCGGCGATGTCCCCGAGCGGGCGCGCGACCAGATCCTCGATGAAGCGCTCGGCGAGGGCGCGGTCGCGGTTGTTTTCGACCCAGGTCATGAGCTGCAAGGCCGGCTCGCGCAGCTCGACGGCCATGGCCGCGGACGGGAAGAGGGCGCCGTCGACGATCTCGGCCCACTGTAGGAGGTCGGCGAAGCGGGCGATATCCCAGCCGAAGCGCTCGGCCAGCGAGTTGGCCAGGAACTTGGCGCAGCTCTTGGCCCGTGGATCGTAGAACTTGCGGCCGCTCGTGTCGGCCCGGAAGTGCGCCTCGTCGCCCGGGACCTGGAAGGCCGAAACGTGGTGGTCGCACCACCAGTGCAGGCGTGGATCCTGGCTATAGCGGAAGTCCACGCACGCGTTCACGTCCCCGTCGAGCAAGTCGCCGGCGATGGGCTGCGCCTCGCCCTTGTGCTGCATGGCCGTGTAGGCGACCTCGGCTGGCCCCTGGGCGAGCCTCTCGCGAAAGAAGCAGGCGAAGAGCCCAGCCGACGCGGAGCCGTCGAAGCAGTTGCCGTGGTAGAGGACGCGAAGTCTCATACGCCGACCCTAGCAGGTCAGGGGCGTGATGGCTCGCGCTACGTGGCCGCAGTCGAACGGCCGGCCCGGAGCCGCCGCGTGCGCTCTAGCGCTCGAAGGCGCCGATGTCGGGCGCGGGGCCGGAGTATTTCATCGTCACGCCGTTGCCGGCGGCGTAGGTCAGCGTCCGGTCGAGGGTGAGCTGCTTGCCGGCGTAGTCGATGCTCACGATGCGGGCGGTTGCGCTCTGGCCCTCGAGCTGGATCTCGTCGCCCGGAACGATGCCGAAGCCGTCGATGAAGTAGCTGGGGTCGGCGACCGGGATGACCGTGCCCGAGCCTCCGGCCGTGGTCGTGGTGAGGAAGACGCCGCGGTCGATGGCCGGGCTGCCGGCCTGCAGGCGGAAGTCGAAGCGCTCGAGGTTGTCGACGGTGAAGGCGGAGGCGACGTCGGCGAAGAGCGGATCGGCGCTGCTTTGCACGTTGTCCGGCGGCAGGGTGACGCTCACCATCCCCGTCTGGTTGCTGCCCTTGACCACGGCGTAGTAGTTGCCGCCGACCGACTGGGCGGCGGCGTCCGTGTAGTAGAAGAAGATGTCGCCGCCGGCGTTGCCGAAGAAGAGGTTGTTCTTGACGGCGCAGCCGGTGATGGGGATGGGCGCCCGGGTGCCCGCGACGTTGTCGAAGGTCAGGCCGAAGGTGTAGCGCAGATCGTCGGCCGAGAGGGGCGAGATGCCGTTCCTGTAGAAGACGTTGTGATAGACGTAGGTCGAGCGCGCGTCGTAGGTTTCGCTCGAGTCCACGTAGAGCCCGAGTCCCGCCCCATCGGTGCCATAGAACATGTTGTTGCGCACGATGGTGTGGGGGCTGCGCACCGACAACCCCGTCGAGCCCACGAGGTCGTCGATGGAAGCGCCCGAGAACGCGATGCGGTTGCCCTCGAAGACGTTCCAGTTGGCGTTGAGCTGGTCGCGGGACACGATGAGATCCCGGTTGCCGCACAGGTTGTTGGTCGAGTCGCGCGCGCACGCGGTCCAGTTCTCGTTGTGGAAGGCGTTGTTTCTGATGATGTTGTAGCTGGACGCGACCTCGATGATGTGGTGGCCGCCGTGATAGAAGTGGCACTGCTCGATGAGGTTTCGGCCGGTGCTGTCGGTGGCGTTCTCCCAGTTGCCGAGGTTCATGACGCCGCCCTTGTCGTCGTCCGAGGTCATGTAGCCCGAGTTGCCGATGGTGCAGCCGGCAAGCCGGTTGTGGTGGGCGTCGTTGTACATGCGCACGCCCACGGGCCAGCCGCCCGTATCCGAGGAGTTGACGAGCTTGCTGTTCAAGATCCAGACGTGGTGCGCGCCGATCAGGTCGGCGAAGACCTTGGCGCCGTCGACGTTCACCGCATCGACGGTGACGTACGCGCGCCCCGTGAGCTTGATGCCGGTGATGGCGCCCGTGAACTTGGCGTCTTCTCCGGCGTAGCCGGCGAAGGTCAGGCGCGCGGCTTCCGCGCCGTCGTTCCGGGGGGCGATGCCGGTGCCGTACGTGCCGCCGCGCAAGCAGACGGTGTCGCCTGCGGCCGCGCTCTGGTTGGCGGTCGCGATCGCGCAGGCCACTGCGTCGGCAAGCGGCGTCGCGCTCTTGCAGCTCGCCCAGGCCGCCGCCCCGGTGGGACTGACCCAGTAGACCGCCTCGCCCTGCTCGCACGCTCTCGTCCCCTGAACCGCCGCGTCCACGAAGGGGACGCCGGTCGCGCCGGCCGTGCCGCCCGTGGCCAGGGGAGCGTCCGCGCCGCCTCGGCCGCCCTGGCCGGGGACGCCGGCCGCGCCGTCCGTGGCCGCCGGGGCGTCGACGCCGCCCGCGCCGCCGACGCCGGTCGCGCGGCCCGTTCCTCCCATGCTCATGATGCCCCCCGATCCCGGCTGGCCGCCGGGGCCCGCGTCGGGGTTGGCAACGACGGAGGAGCCGCCCGCGCCAACGGCGCCACCGCCGCCGTCCTGGCCCGCCGTCCGGTTGCCGCTCTTGCCGCCGCAAGCTGCTGCGAGCAGCACCACGATCCAGGTCGCGATCGTTCGTCGTGTCATGGTCCCCTCCCAGTCGTCGCGCTCTTGTTCGCCATTCTACGCCGAATACGTCAGGGCCTATACTCTCGGAGCATGGACCGCGAGCTGCAAGCCGTTGTCGAGTTGTTCAGGGCCTACGCGCAAAGGCAGATACTGGTCGTCACGGGCGCGGGCATCAGCCTGGCCAGCGGCATCCCCACGTTTCGCGGCTCGGACGCAGGAGCGATCTGGAAGAAGGACGTGACCGAGCTCGGCAGCTTTCGCTATTTCAGCCGGGATCCCGTGGGCTCATGGCGCTGGTACCTGGCGCGTTTCGAGAAGACGGCGGAGGCGAAACCGAACCCGGCGCACACGGCTCTGGTGGCGCTCGAACGCTGGTGCCAGCGGCAAGGCGGCGAGTTCCTGCTCGTTACGCAGAACATCGACGGCCTGCACCGCGCGGCCGGCTCACAGAACCTGATCGAGGTGCATGGCCGTGCCGATCGCATCCGCTGTCCGCGCCATGGCTGCAAGAACGGCGCGCCGGCCGGATCGCTCGACCGCGCCGGCTTCGACCTCGGCAAGTTCGCGGCCGAGCCCTCGCCAGACACGCTGCCACGCTGCCCGTGCTGCCAGGCCGTTCTGCGCCAGCACGTGCTGTGGTTCGACGAGTACTACGACAGCCACCGCGACTACCAGTGGCCGCGCGTGCTCGGGGCCGCGGCCACCGCCGACGCGGTCCTGTTCGTGGGCACGTCCTTCTCGGTCGGCGTCACGGATCTGATACTGAACGCCGCTTTGGAACGGCACCGACCCATCGTGTCCATCGATCCCGCCGGAGCGGCTCCGGCGCCGGACGTCGTCATGTTGCGCTCGCGCGCCGAGGCGATCCTGCCCGCTGCCTGCGCGCGCCTCGGTGCGGCCCTGGCGCGGACTACGGCAGGAACTTGATGTTGGTGATCTGGATGTCGACGTCGCAGGTGGCGCCGGCGTCCCCGTCCATGGTCGAGCTGCCGGTGACCTGCCATTGCAGGCCGAAGACTTGTTTGGCATTGGCCTCCGACCAGCTCGAGAAGTCCTCCAGGCTCTTGCTCACGTCCGTCGGAGTGCTGCTCGGCACGACGATCTGCCTGAGCGCAGGGAAGCCGTAGCAGTCGCTCTCGCAGCCGCCAGGCGGATCCCCGTCCTTGGGAGACTCGTCGAAGGTTTTGATCTGGAGCTCCAGGTCGCACTTGCCGATGCTGCCCGAGATGGTGAACTGGACCCTGGTGAAATCCACGACCGTGGCGCAGACCTCGAAGCTGATGCCCGCGCCGGCATAGTCGCCCGCGGCCACGGTGCCGGTGGCATGCAGGGTCTTGGCCGTCGTGTCGACGGCGGCGGTCATGCTGGAGTTGCCGCCCGCGTACTTGTAGATGGAGCCGTAGACGTTGCTGGTCGAGCCCCACTTGCCGGTGGTGGTCGAATAGTCGGAGAAGTCGGTCACGTTGCCGCTGCTGCCGTTTTCGGGCTTGACCGGGCTAGTGCAGCCGCTCGGCGGCAGAGAGCCGCCGGCGCCGCCTTCGCCAGAGCCGCCCGCGCCGCCCTCCTCGGCGCCGCCGGTGCCGCCTTCGCCAGAGCCGCCCGCGCCGCCCTCCT
>JAFGPX010000110.1 GCA_016935975.1 Deltaproteobacteria bacterium | reverse complement strand
GGTGACGTCTATTCGATCTGCGACTACCAGCTCAAGTTCACCTTCAAGTAGGTCAAGTCGGCGTCCGGCCCTGGCCGCGGCGCACGCTGGGCTGGACGATGGCATCGACAGGTTGCCGGGCGGCGGGCCCGTCACGACCGCGCGCATGGCCGAGCGTGGGGTTTGCCGCGTTCGCGATCTGCTCTACTTCTTTCCCCGTGCCTACGAGGACTACCGGCGTGTCTATGGGCTCGCCGAGATCGGCGCCTTGCCGTCCGGCACGTCCGTCGTCGTGCGCGGGACGGTCGTGCGCGTGCACAGGTTCTTTCGCCGCCTGCTCGACGTGCACCTCGCGGACGGTGGCGTCACGTTGCGGGCGCGTTGGTTCCGGCCCAATGTCGGGATGGCCAAGACGTACGCGCGAGGCACCGAGGTCGCTCTGGCCGGCAGCCTGCGCCGCGGCAAGGGTGGCGAGGCGGAGCTCGTCCATCCGAGAAACGTGACGGCGCTCCTGACGGAATCGGCCGGCGCCGGCATCCGGCCGCGCTACTCCCTCGTGCCGAAGGTGCCCGGTCGAACCATCGAGAAGCTGGCGACCGCCGCGTTGGACGCGGTCGGGTGCAAGCTGCCTGAGATCCTGCCCGAGAGCCTGCGCGCGCGGCTTGGCCTGCCTGGGATCGCCGAAGCGCTGTCCTTCGTGCACCGGCCGCCGCCTAGCGTGACCGAGACGGATCTCGCGGCGCTGGCGGCTGGAACGTCGCCGGCGCAGCGGCGGCTCGCCCTCGAGGAGCTGTTGGTCCTGCAAGTCGGACTCGCGCGGGAGCGGGCGCGCGTGCGCGGGCAACCGGCGCTGGTTTGTGGCGTCGATAGCGGGCAGAGTCTCGGCCGCGTGCGGGCCGCGCTGCCTTTCGTTCCCACGCCTGCCCAGAACCGGGCCATGGCGGCTGTTCTCGACGCCATGGCGGGAGGCGCGCCGATGCAATGCTTGCTGCAGGGAGATGTCGGCAGCGGCAAGACCGCGGTCGCTTTCGCCGCGGCCGTGCACGTGGCACGGGCGCGGGGACAAACGCTGCTCATGGCGCCCACGACGGTGTTGGCCGAGCAGCACCAGCGTACCCTGGGCCCGTGGGCGGAGCGCGCCGGACTGCGCCTGGGGTTGCTGCACGCGGGGCTTCTGCCTGCGGAGCGACGTCGCGTTCTGGCGGCGGCCGAGGCAGGCGCCGTCGACTTGCTGGTCGGCACGCACGCGCTGCTCGAAGACCGCTTGCGGCTGGCGTGCCTGGGCCTATGCGTCGTGGACGAGCAGCACCGATTCGGCGTGCGTCAGCGGGCCAGGTTGCGTCGGTTGGGGGAGGACGAAAACAGCTGGCAAAGCGCCGCGCCAGAGGGCATCGTCCCGCACCTCCTCGTGCTCTCCGCCACCCCCATCCCACGCACTCTGGCCCTCAGCTTGTACGGCGATCTCGACATCGTCACCCTCGATGCCCTGCCGCCGGGGCGCAAGCCGGTCGACACACGGATCTGCCGGGGGGCGGAAGAGCGGCAAGCGGCCTACGGCGCGCTCAAGGAGGTGGTGACGAAGGGGGGCCAGGGGTTCGTGATCTGTCCTGCCATCGTGGACGGCGACGGCGGGCGCCAGGGCGCCTCGGCGGTGGCGCTGGGACGCGGCCTGCGCGCGAGTCTGGCGCCGGCGCGGGTTGCGGTCTTGCACGGCCAGCTTGCGGTCGAGAAGCAACGGCAGGTCGCGAACGCTTTTCGCGACGGCGCCGTCGACGTGCTGGTTGCGACGACGGTCGTCGAGGTGGGGGTCGACGTGCCGTCCGCGCAGATCATGATCATCGAGGACGCCGACCGTTTCGGGCTGGCGCAGTTGCACCAGCTGCGCGGCCGGGTGGGGCGGGGTCAGGAGCAGGCGACATGCTACCTGCTGACGTCGTCGTTCGCCCCCGACGCGCTGTCCCGGCTCGCGGTGGTGGCCGCCACCTCGGACGGTTTTCGCATCGCCGAGGAGGATCTCAGGTGTCGCGGCGCCGGTGACTTGCAGGGCACGCGCCAGGCGGGGGCGCCCGAGCTGCGTTTTGCCGACCTGAGCGCGTACCTCGGTCTGCTCGAGCTCGCACGCGCGGAAGCACGCGCGGTCCTGGACGCCGATCCGGAGTTGGCGCTCCCCGAGCATGCCGCGCTGGCGCGCGCGGTACGGGAACGTTTGTGTCGGGCACGGCCCATCGCCGAGGAGGCCGGCTGACGATGGAACGCGGACGCCGGGCGCTCTTCGCGGGCCTTGTGGGCGGCGTGCTCGCGGGCGTGCTCGATGCCGTGCCGACTCTCGCCGGCGCGGCCAAGGTGATGGGCTCGGCTGGCTGCCTGCACCTGTTGGCCATCGAGGTCGGGCTGGGGGCGGCCGCCGGTTCGGCGCTGGCCCTGGTCTTCTTCGGATCGAGCCTCGGTCTCGATCGACTGCTCGGCGAGTCGCGCTGGTTGTCCGGCGCGCACGCGGCGGCATTGCTCCTGGCCTCGCCGCTTCTGGTCCACGACGCCTTCGCTCTGTTCCGGGGGCCGCAAGCGTCGCGCATTCCGGCGCACGGGCTGCTGTCCGTGTTGCTCGTCCTGCTCGGAGCGGCGTTCATCTGGGCGGCGGTGGCCCTGTGGAGATCCTGGCTCCCGCGCGTCGAGCAGGTGGAAGGCGCCGGCCGGGAAGACGGGGCGGGACGGCGGTTGCCGCTCGTCGCCGGGATTGCCGGCGTCCTTGCCGCCCTGGCGGTGGGCTGGGCCAATCGCCATGTGCTGCCGCGGCTCTATCCCTGGTTTCACCTGTCCCTGACCCTGCTGCAGTTGGTCCTGTGCGTTCTGTCCGTTCGCTTGTTGCTCGGCACCCGGCGGCGCGGGCTCGGCAAGCGTTGGTCGTGGTTCTTCGCGGCGGCCGCAGCCGCGGCGCTGACGATCGGCGTCCTGGTCGAACGGCCCGCGCTGGCGCACAGCCAAAGCTTGCGCTACTTCGTCTTCGAGAAGACCCATCTGGCGAGCCTGTTCTTGGGGCTTTTCCGGGAACGTGCTCACCCGGCGCCGCGGGCCTACGTCACGGCCGCCGCCCACACGCTGCCGCCTCTGCCCGCGGGGCCCCGCCTCCCGGGCGCCGACGTGGTGCTCATCACCGTGGACGCCGTGCGCGCCGACCACGTGGGTTGCTACGGCTACGGCCGCCCGACCACCCCGCACATCGACGCCCTGGCGGCGACCGGCGTGCGCTTCGAGCGCGCCTACACGCAGGCGCCGCACACCTCGTTCGCCATCGCGTCGCTGATGGTCGGCAAGTACTACGCGACGCTGGTTCGCCTGGCGCCGTCGGACACGCACGAGACGGTGGCCGCGATCTTGCGGCGCTATGGCTGGAAGACCGCGGCCTTCTTCCCACCCGCCGTGTTCTACATCGACGCGCACAAGATGAAGGCCTTCGAGGCGGGCAACTTCGATTTCGAGTACGTGAAGTACGAGTTTCTGGACGCCGAGGAGCGCGTGCGCCAGATCGAGGACTTCTTGCGCGCGGAGAATCCGCGGAAGCTCTTCCTGTGGTTGCACCTGTTCGAGCCGCACGAGCCCTACGAGCGCCACCCGGAATTCGACTTCGGCGAGCGCGATGTCGACCGCTACGACGGCGAGATCGCCTATGCGGACGAGGTCGTGGGCAAGGTCCTTGCCTTGCTGCGGGCCAAACGGCCGGGCGCGATCGTCATCGTGGCGGCGGATCACGGCGAGGAGTTCGGCGAGCATGGTGGCCGCTACCATGGCACCACGCTTTTCGAGGAGCAGGTGCGCGTGCCGCTCGTCGTGGCGTTTCCCGGCCTGCGGCCGCACGTGGTTTCCGGACCGGTGGAAGTCATCGATATCCCGGCGACGATCCTGGGTCTTCTGGACATACCCGTGCCGCTGCGCATGCGCGGCACGAACCTGGGGCCGTGGCTTTCCTCGACGCCGGCCCCGGAGGCGAGGCTGCCCCCGGCCTTCGCCGAGGTCGAAGACCTGCGCATGGTGGCGCTGGGAAGGGAGAAGCTGATCTGCAACATGCGCAAGGACTACTGCAGCTACTTCGACCTCGGCGCGGATCCCGGCGAGCGGCAGGATCTGGCGGACCGGCGCGCAGACCGGGTTGCGGTTCTGCGGCGGCGTATCGACGAATGGCTGGCCCAGCAGACACGCTACGAAGCCAGGCTCCTGGGGGCCGCGGACGCGGGCGGCGAGTTGGGGCGGGCCATCGAGCGGGGACGGCTCGGCGACGCGGGCGCGGCTCTGATGCTGGCCGAGTCCCTGCTGGGGACCGCGGCGCTGGCGGCCCGACGCGAGGCCGCCGCCGTGCTCGTCACCGCCTTGCCGCCGCGGCCCGAAACCAAGACGGCATTGCTCGCGGCACATGGCGGAACCGACGACGGCGAGGTTCGCGCGTGGGCTGCCGTGGCGGCGTTGCGGCTGGGCGCGAGCGAAGTGCAGGACGAAGTGCGTTCGCTCGCCGTGGCGCCCGCGGGCGCGGCGACGGCCAAGCTGCCCGCCTATGCCGCGTTGGCGCTGGCGGAGAAAAAGGACGCCACCGGCCTCGGCGTGCTGGCCGCCGTCCTCGACTCCTGCGGAACGGACCTTGTCCTGTGCAGGCGGGCCATCGAGGCGCTGGGGCGACTCGGAGACGCGCGCGGGGTGGAGCCGCTCGTCGCGCACCTTCCTTTCGTGGTCACTCGGTCCGAAACCGTCAAGGCGCTGGCCGCGATCGGGACCTCCGCGGTGGTGGGACCGCTTGGCGCCTGTCTCGAACACGACGAATACGTGTCGGTGCGCGAGGAGGCGGCGCGGGGCCTGGGTCGCGTCGGTGGGGCGCGGGCCGTACAGAGCCTGCGCCGGGCGCTCGCGCGCGAGAGGGAAGAGTCGGTTGTGGCGGCGGTGCGTGCGGCCTTGGCCGGCCGCCCCGGTCGGAGGTAGGCTGCGGCCACGATGGCCGAGCCTCCTGCCGCGTCCCGCACCGGCAAGGCGCTGCTTGCCGCCTTGTTGCTGGCGCTGGCAGTGTCCGCGACCTTTGCCGCGGCGGTCGGCAACGGCTTCGTCAACTACGACGACGACGTCTACGTCACCGAGAACGTGCACCTGCGACAGGGGCTCGGACCGGCGGGCGTCGCATGGGCGTTCTCGAGCTCCATGGCCAGCAACTGGCATCCCCTGACCTGGCTATCGCACATGCTGGACTACCAGCTCTACGGACTGCGGCCCTGGGGGCATCACCTGACCAGCGTGGTCCTGCATGTTGGCAACGCGCTGCTGGTCTTCGCGCTGTTGCTGCGCTTGACCGGGGCGATGGGGCGGGCCCTGGTCGTAGCCGCCATCTTCGGGCTGCACCCGTTGCACGTGCAGTCGGTCGCGTGGGTCGCGGAGCGCAAGGACGTCCTTTGCGCGCTCTTCTTTCTGCTGTCGCTTTGGGCCTACGCCGGCTACGCGAGACACGCAGGCGGCCGGCGCAAGCTGAGCTACGGACTGTCCCTGCTTTGGTTCGCCCTGGGCCTTCTGGCCAAGCCCATGCTCGTCACGCTCCCGGCTGTCCTGCTGCTGCTCGACTACTGGCCGCTCCTGCGGTGGCAGACCATGGGCGTCCGCAGGCTGTTGCTCGAGAAGGTGCCCTTCTTGCTTCTGTCAATCGCCTCCGCGATCGTCACCTTCTGCGTGCAGCGGGCCGGCGGCGGCATGGCCGACCTCGTGCAACTGCCGGTCGGGGATCGCGCGCAGAACCTGGTGGTTTCCTACGCTCGCTACGCGAGCAAGCTGCTCTGGCCCGCGGATCTGGCGGTGCTCTATCCGTTTCGGGGCGGCTGGTCGCCGGCGGAGGTGATTGGCTCCAGCCTGTTCCTGCTGGCCGTTACGGTTGCGGTCGTGGCGCGCCGAGGGCGGCGACCCTATTTGCTCGTCGGCTGGCTCTGGTTCGTCGGCATGCTGGTGCCGGTCATCGGCATCGTGCAGGTGGGCCAGCAGACCATGGCCGACCGCTACATGTACCTGCCGATGCTCGGTCTAGTGCTGCTCGCGACCTGGGGGCTCGTCGAGCTGGCCGGCGAGCGGCGGCGCCTGGCTCGGGGCCTGGCGGTGCTGGCGGCAGGCTCGACGCTGGGCTATGCCCTTTTCACCTATCGAGAGATCGGCCATTGGCGGGACGGCGAAACCCTTTTTCGGCGTGCGGTTGCGGTAACCGGCGGCTCGGGCACTTCCCACTACAAGCTGGGCCTGGCCCTGAACGAGAAGGGGAAGCTCGACGAGGCCTACCGGGAATTGCGGCTCAGCCTGGCGGCGGCTCCGGGTTCGTATGCGGCGCTCGCCGCGCTTGGGGTGGTGTGCAAACGCCAAGGCAAGGTCGACCAGGCCATCGCGCACCTCGAGGCCGCGCTTGGGCAGAACCCGGGCGCCGCGGAGTCGCACTACCAGCTCGGCACGGCTCTCGACAAGAAGGGGCGCTTCGACGAAGCCATCGCCGCATACGAGAGGGCACTCGGCATCGACCCCGGGCTGGCGGACGCTCACTTGGGCATTGGGACGGTGCTGGGCCGCAAGGGGCGAATCCCAGAGGCCATCGCGCGTTTCGAGCGCGCGCTGGCCATCGATCGCGCGAATGCGCCGGCGTACTACAACTTGGGCATGGCGCACGCCATGCTGGGGGATCTGGAGGCGGCCGGCGCCGCCTTCCGCAAATCCCTGGTGCTTGCGCCAGGCAATCCCGATGCCCACAACAACCTGGGACTCGTTCTCGTCGAGCAAGGCCGCCGCGGCGAAGCCGTCGCGGAGTTCCAGGAGGCGCTACGGCTCAAGCCGAGTCACGAGCGGGCCCGGCACAACCTGGAGAACGTCCTGGGCGCCCGCCCGGGCGCACGGGCGGACGATGGGCACAGGTAGAGCGTGTCGGGGAATTCGGATGCTCGACCGCCTGGCCGCCATGCCCACGACGCGGGCGCCCATGGGCGAGAGGGCTTCGGGGTCAGGGCCAGCCGACCAGCGTGCCCGGCAGCGGTAGCGTGAGCGTGTTCGGAGCGCGGGGCGCGTGGGTGGCTCGCGCGAACGTGAGCGTGCGCGGCCCGCGGCCCGCGTCTGCCGCGAAACGCCCACGAACTCGCCCTCGCCCTCGCTCACGCCAACCGCGACCCGCGGGCCGGCCCTGCGGGCGGCTCGCAATTACCCGACGAGCCGTAGCTAGGGTCCGGGCACGCCGCCGTCGGGGGTTGGCGGCTCTTCGCGATAGCCGAAGAGCTTGTTCTTCTCCGAAGGCGGCGTCAGCTTCACGGCCACCCGCGAGTCCGTGAAGGTGTAGGCACGCGTGTGGACCGGCAGATAGCCGGCGGCGCGAATCACCAGGTCGAGCGGGCCGCTGTCGCGCGGCCGTTCCACCACCAGCGGGCGTGGCGCCGGGATGGTGCCCAGGGTTTTCGGCCCCCATTTGACCCGCGCTTTGCGCGGCGGGACCGTGTGGATGAGGATGCGCACGGTGTCGGGCTTGGTTGTGGGTGCTCCGGCGTCCTGGGGAACGCTCTTCGTGTCGTCGGCTTTCGCGGCCGACAGTTTGCCTCTGCTCGCGGCCCAGCCGGCCAGCGAGGCGAGCCCCACGGCGCAGGCTGCCGCGACGGCGAGTTGGCGCCCGGCGGACCAGGCCGCTTGCTTCTTGCGCTTTCTCATTCTTCGGCCTCCGATCGTGGCGCGGCTCCTTTGCTCTCCTTGTCTTCATCCGAGGCACGCACGGGCGGCGGCGGCCCAGGGTAGTCGATGCCCGGCTTCGGGACGTAGGTCGTGACCGGCGTCTTGAGCGTGCCCCGGATGTCGCCCACGAGCACCTCGACGGGCAGCGGCGGCTCGAGCAGATAGGAGTAGCCGCGCGAGGGCAGGCGGATCTCGTAGACGTCGTTCTTGGCCAGGAACTGGCGGGCGAAGCCCATGCCCTGGTCGCCGAGCACGGTCATGGGCCGGTGACGCAGGATGAACGAGTACAGGCGGATGGCCAGGTGGTTGGGCAGGCGGTGACAGCCGTGCGAGTAGCCCTCGGAGCTGTAGATCGACAGGTAGTTCGACGAGCCATGGGCGCGGATGCCGTTGTCCCAGTCGGGCCTGCCACCGCGGCCGGGGGAGACGAAGTAGCCCGCCACCAACCCGTAGGCCGAGAGGTAGCCGGGGCCCAGTTCGTCGTAGTTGACCACGCGCTGCCACCTCCCGCGCACGTCCTTCATCTTGAGCAACGAACGGATCGGCGTCGACTCCGGCGCGATCCACACCGGCCCCGCGACGATGTTGCGGATGACGCGCGAGCCGACGTCGGAGCCCTTGTAGCGGAAGTACTCGTAGCCGTCGGAGGCCTGCTCGGCTCGCCAACCGCCGATGGTGGTCCGCCAGCGCACCAGGGGGATGCGTTGGTTGTCGTACTTCAGGTAGAGGTGGAAGCTGGGGTAGCGTCGGCGCGGTTGCGGGTGGCGCACACCTTGGTCGTCCCAGGGCAGGTCGTACCACACGTCGCCGCGGTCGATGACGATGGACAGATCCATGTCGGGGCCGTAGTACTCGGGCAGCGTCGGTAGGCGCACCGCCACGCGCATCTTCTTGAAGTCGGCCGCCTTGTGCCGCTTGAAGAAGGCCAGCGAGCCCTCCTGTGTGGCGAGTCCCAGCTGTTCGGCCGCGGCCGCGGTCAACTCGTCGACCAGATTGCGCACCTGCCTCGCCTTGCCCGACTTTGCCGTGTAGCTCGGAGCGCCCGCTTTGCCCGCGACGCTGCCGTCCTCGACCACGCCGGCGGCGTCCACCACGCGCTCGCGCAGCACACGCATGAAGGCCAGGTGATCGTTGGCCAGTGGTGGTCGAGCCAGCGCGTCCATGGTCTTGGCGCGTAGATAATGGGACTCGTAGATCATGTTCTTCTGCTGGAAGCGCTTTACCGCCAGGCGCATGGCGTCGTCGTAGACGCCGGGCGCGTGGCGTGGCTTCTTCTGGAACATCCCCTCGCACGCCAGCCGCTTCTCGGCCTCGGTCATGGCGGCCTTCTCCGCGACACGGCGCTCGTACGCCTTCACCTTGGCAGCGAGGCTCGGAGCCTTCTCGGCCAGGTCGGCGTAGCTCGCGACCTTGAGCTTGGCGCGCGCCTGCTCGAGCTCGCGCCGCAGGTGGGCCGTCTTCCGTTCCGCGGCCTTGAGCTTCTGAGGTGCGATGTAGGCGATGGTCTCGACCTCTTCCAGAACCTCCAGACTGATGGTGGCGTGGCAGGTTTGCTGCTCGTCGGCAAGAAAGCGCGCGCGCAGCACATTCATCGAGGGCGGGATGCCGTAGAGCTCGAGGTAGTTCTTCTCGCCCGAAGGCAGCGGCTCGCCGTCCTCGTCCAGGGTGTCGTTGGCCAGGCCCAGGAACACGCGCCGGTAGCGGTTGTTCATGACCGTGCCGTCCGGGCCCTTGTGGGGGGCGAAAATGAAGGGCGTCCAGTCGTCGCTGAAGTCGATGATGGTGTAGCCCGACCGGCGGGCGGCCTCGGCGTCGATGCGGTTTTCCTTGCCGTCGTGGATGACGATGGCATCGGTGTCGGAAAGCGCGGGTTGGGGCGTGGTGGCCGGCGCGGTCGCGGGTGCCGCCCCCGTCGGCCGCGCGGTCGTCGTCGCGGTCGAAATGCCGGACGCCGGTGCGGCCGTCGGCAGGGTCCGGGTGGGCACCGACGACGGCGGTGACGGGGGGCTGTGGTGGCAGCCGTGGCTGCCCAGCAGGGGCAGCAGGGCAAGGGTGAGGGGGAGTGCGGCGGACTTCATCGATCCCTGCAACCTTATTCCCCATTGCACAGGCAGGCAAAAAGGTGATGGCAACCGGAGCTGCCCGGGCTACTTCGGCTCGGGCCCGGCCAGCGCGGTGGCCACGATGCCGCTCGCCTCGGAAACGATCTGGTCGAGATGGGCTTTCCCGCCGAAGCTCTCGGCGTAGAGCTTGTAGACGCTCTCCGTGCCCGACGGCCTCGCCGCGAACCAGCCGCTTTCGGCTACCACCTTGAGGCCGCCGATGGGCTCGCCGTTGCCGGGGGCCTTGGTCAGGATGGCGGTGATGGGCTCGCCGGCCAGCGAGGAGCTTCTGACCTGAGCTGGCGAGAGCTGCTTGAGCTTCTTCTTCTCTGCCGGCGTCGCGGGCCGGTCGATGCGGGTGTAGAGCGGGCTGCCGTGCGCGGCGGTGATCTCGGCGTAGTGTTGTCCAGGATCCTTGTCGGTAGCCGCGGTGATCTCGGCCGCCAGCAGTGCCAGGAGAATGCCATCTTTGTCCGTGGTCCACACGTTGCCGTCTTGGCGCAGGAAGCTGGCCCCGGCGCTCTCCTCGCCGCCGAAGCCTATCGTGCCATCGAGCAGGTCGTCGACGAACCACTTGAACCCGACGGGCACTTCGCGGAGACCGCGTCCGAGCTCTGCGACCACTCGGTCGATGATGGCGCTCGACACCAGGGTCTTGCCGACGGCGGCGTTCTTCGGCCAGTTCGTCCGGCGGGCAAAGAGGTAGCGGATGGCCACGGCGAGATAGTGGTTGGGGTTGAGCAGGCCGGCGCCCGGGACGACGATGCCGTGGCGATCGGAGTCCGGATCGTTGCCGAAGGCGACCTGGTAGGAACCGCGCAGCTCGACCAGCTTCGCCATGGCGTACGGACTCGAGCAGTCCATGCGAATCTCGCCGTCGCGGTCCACGGTCATGAAGGCGAAGCGCGGGTCCACGGTCTGGTTGACGACCTCCAGATCCAGCCGCCAGCGCTCCGCGATGGCCTGCCAGTAGGCGAGCGAGGCTCCGCCCAAGGGGTCGACGCCGCAGCGAATCCTGGCCTGGCGGATGAGATCCATGTCTACGACACTGGCCAGATCCGCGACGTACGGCCCCACGAGATCCTCTTGCCGAGTGGTGGCCGCGTTGCGCGCGGCCGCGTAGGGCAAGCGGCGCACCCCCTTGGTGCCGTCACGCAGAAGCCGGTTCGCGCGCTCCTGTATCCAGTCCGTCACCCGGTTGTCGGCCGGCCCTCCGTGGGGCGGGTTGTACTTGATGCCACCGTCGGGTGGCGGGTTGTGCGACGGCGTCACAACGATGCCGTCGGCGAGTCCCGACCGTTTGCCGCGGTTGGCGGTCAGGATGGCGTGCGAGACGGCCGGCGTGGGCGTGAAACCATCTTCGCGTTGCATGACGGTCACCACCGAGTTGGCGGCCAGCACCTCCAGCACGGTGCGTTCGGCGGGCGAGGACAGCGCATGGGTGTCCTTTCCCAGAAAGAGCGGTCCGTCGATACCCTGTTGCCCGCGGTATTTGCAGATGGCCTGCGTGATGGCGAGGATGTGGGCCTCATTGAACGAACCCAGCAGGGACGAGCCGCGATGGCCGCTGGTGCCGAAGCTGACGAGTTGCGCGGGGGTGCTCACGTCGGGCTGCCTGGCGAAGTAGGCGTCGGTCAAGCGACCGACGTCCACGAGGATGTGGGAGGGCGCGGGTTGGCCGGCAAGTTCGTGCAGCATCAGCTCTCCTTCGTTTTGCAGGTTACACGAACCGGGGTGCGGGGGATCGGCGATCACGAGGTGCTCTTTTCCGTGTCGGTCGTCGGCGCGGTCCCGCGCTCCAGCGCCACGACCGTCTCGACGTGGTAGGTCTGGGGGAAGAGATCGAGGGGTTGGACTGCGGTGATGCGGTAGCCGAAGGGGCGCAGCTCGACGAGGTCGCGCGCCAAGGTGGTGGGGTTGCATGAGACGTAGAGGATGCGCTCTGGGCCGGCGCGCGCCACGCGGCGCATGACCTTGCCGCCGGCGCCCGCCCGCGGCGGATCGAGGAGCAGCACCTTCGGCCCGAGCCCGGCGGGCAGGACCTCGGCCAGCACCTTGCGCGCGTCGCCCGCGTGGAAGGTCAGTGTGGCAAGGCCGTTCTGGGCGGCGTTGCGGCGCGCGTCCTCGACCGCGGTGCCGACCACCTCCACGCCGAGCACGTGCGCTCCCGCGGCGGCCAGGGCCAGACTGAACAGACCGACGCCCGAGTAGACGTCCACGACCTGCGCGCCCGCGACGTCCCCGGCCAGGCCCATGACCACCTCGACCAGACGCTCGGCTTGCGCCGAGTTCGTCTGAAAGAAGGTGTCGACGCGAATGCGGAAACGCAGGTCGGCGACGACTTCCGTGATGTGGTCGCGGCCGTGCAGCAATTGCGTCTCGCTGGGCGGGGCCGCCCCGTCGGGTGCGCGCCGGATGCTGCGCACGACGCCCTTGATGCAAGGATCGACGTCGGCCAAGTGGGCGGCCATGGCCTCCGCCTCCGGGAAGGCGCCGGGGCTGGTCACGAGGCCGAGCAAGACCTCGCCCGTGCCGCGGCCGTGCCGGACGCAGAGATCGCGCAGCAGCCCCTGCCGGGTACGGGGATGGTAGAGGGAGATGCCGTGCACCTCGACGAACCGGCGGGCTGCCTGCACGATCGACATCATCAACGGCGGGGCCAGGAGACACTCGCGCAGGGGAATGATTTCGTACCAGGCTTCGCGGGGATGGAGCCCCAGGATGCCGTCGGGATGAAAGGCGAACTCCATCTTGTTGCGGTAGTGGAACTCATCCGGCGCGGGCAGGATCGGCAGGAGGGGGAGGTCGCGCAAGCCCCCGAGCCGCTCCAGGCTGTCACGCACGGCATCGGCTTTGGCTGCGAGCTGCGCGGCATAGGAGACGTGCTGCCAAGTGCAGCCCCCGCAGGCATCGCCGACATGGCGGCAGCGGGGCGGAACCCGGTGGGGCGAGGGGCTTTCGATGGCGATCGGCTCGGCTTCGACGTGTCGGCGAAACACCCTCCGGACGCGCGCGCGCACCCTCTCGCCCGGCACGCTGTCGCGCACGAAGACGGTCAGACCATGGAAGCGGGCGACGCCTACGCCACCGTAGGCCAATCGCTCCACGGTGACGCTCAACTCGTCGCCGGGGTGCGGATGCGTGCCACCTGCTTTCGTGGAAGTCAATTCGCGCGGGGCGCGGGCCGACGCCGACTCTACTTGAGGGTCACCTCGCCGGTGGCGTAGGTGACGAACCTCTTCTTGATGAGCTGGCCCACCTTGACGATGTAGGTATGCCCCTTGTTGAAACCGATGTTGGCGTCGATGTCGTAGGGCTCCTGGAACACCAACGGGCCCCCGGAAGTCTGTGAGGAATCCTCGCCCACCAGGACGCCCGGCTCCTTCTTGTCGACGAATTGGAGCGTTATTGGCCCCTTGAGCGGCCGCTTCTTGAACACGGCCAGGATGGTGATCGGCCAACGCTCCTCGGTTGGCTTCTTGGTCACCTCGGCAGCCGGCTTGTGGTTGGACAGCCACTTGGAGAGATCCTCGCCCTCGGTGCTGGGAGCCGATCCGGTGATGATCCACACCTTGCCGCCGTGGGCCTTGGCAACCACCGCGTTGGGGTCGGCCGCGGCGGCCGCCGGCTTCTTCCCCTTGTCACGCCCGCCGCCCTTGGCGAAGAGGGGATTCGCATTCGTGGCAACGAGTAGCGCCAGTCCGACCATCAGGATTCTCATCGTCGTCTCCTTCCACCAAGTGGGCAGTCAGGGGCAATCGCAACGTGGCGAATTTTCCGCCGCCCGCACGCGCCAGTCAACAGCGGGATGACCGAATCAGCCGAAAACGATGGTTCGGTTGCCGGATACGAGCACCCTGCGTTGCAGGTGCAGCCGCACGGCTCGGGTGAGGACTTCGCGCTCCAGATCGCGGCCCGCGCGCATCAGATCCTCGACCTCGTCCCGGTGCGAGACGCGGCGGACGTTCTGCTCGATGATGGGCCCCTGGTCCAGCTCGGCGGTGACGTAGTGTGCGGTGGCGCCGATGACCTTCACGCCACGTTCCTTGGCTTGGTGGTAGGGGCGGGCCCCGGCGAAGGCAGGCAGGAAGGAGTGGTGGATGTTGATGATGCGGTTGGGCCACCGCGCCACGAACTCCGGGGACAGGATTTGCATGTAGCGGGCAAGTACCACGACATCGGTTTCGAGGGACTCGAGCAAGGCTAGTTGCTCCTGCTCGGCTTTGCGCTTGTCGTTGCGGTCCACGGGGATGACCGTGAAGGGGACGTCGAAGTGCTGGCACACGTCGGCGAGGACGGGATGGTTCGAGATGACGCCGACGATGGCTCCCCCCAGGTCGCCGATCTGTTGGCAGAGCAGGAGGTCGTACAGGCAATGTGACGCCCTGGTCGCGAATACCACGACGCGCGGGACGTGGTCCGAGAAAGTCAGCTCCCAGTGGAGGTCGAAACGCCGGGCCAGGCCGTCGATGTCCGCTCGGATGGCATCTCGGCCGAGAGCGAAGCCTGCGAGATCCCACTCGAGCCGCATGAAGAACTCGCCGCTGTCACGCTCGGCGTGCTGGTCGGCATCCAGGATGTTGCCCCCGTGGGAAAAGACGAAGGTCGAGAGGGCGGCAACGAGACCAGTCCGGTCGCGGCAGTTGACGAGCAGGGTTGCGGTAACGGGGGGATCAGTAGCCATGGACTCCACCGCTTGCCCGCGTCAGATACCTCGGCCCTTACCGGGACGCAAGCCGACGGCGGAAGGAGGGCGAGCGTCGCGGCGCCTATTCCATCTCGTTCTCGATGAAGGGCTGCGTTTGTCCCGCGACGTCACCTGTCGGCGTGACGAATCCGTCGCGCATGAACTTGGCCACAACTCCGTCACAGTCCAGGTTGCCGAAGGCACCGGCAGTGAACCTTGCGGCCTGTCCCGTGTTTTCTCCGGTGTAGCCTGGGATGTAGGAATGCGGATCCGGAACCGCGAACTTGAGCCCCAGCCAAACCCCGTCGGTGGCCCATACCGAGCTTCCCCCCGGACAACGCCCACCGACCATCAAGCAGCACTTAACCTCCGACTGCTCCCATTTGCCGACCGGCCCGGGGAACTGCCTCGGCAGAGGTATTCCCTCGCCACCGGTATCGCTGAAGTCCGTCATGAAGTAGGACACCGAGCCTGCCCACAACTTGTTGAGATGACCAGGTGCCTCGGCCGTTCGGGATCTCCTGACGTATCGCGTGAAAGCAGGTATCGCGATGGCCGCGAGGATCCCGATGATGCCGACAACGATCATCAGCTCTACCAGAGTGAAACCGTAGGCCCTTCGTTTGCGCATGGTTACCCCCTATTTTCGAGCGTGCAGCCTGCGTGCCAGCATACCTTCCATCTCGTCGGCAGGGCAAATCTTCGGTAACAATTGAGGAAAGCCGCCCCACGGCCGGCGCCCTGCCCGGGCGCGCAGGACAGATTTTGTCTTTCCCCGACGCAAACTGCGGGGCGACAGCGACAAAAACCGTCTCTCAACGAACAAGGCGGATTCCCATGGGAATCCGCCTTGTTGGTCATGTGGCAAGAATGAGCGAGGGCTGCTAGCCAGCGGACTCGGCGTCTACCGGCGTGCCAGCGTCCACGGCCGCGCCGGCCTCGGACGCCTCGGCGTCGACAGCGCCGCCGTCGATGGGTGGAGTAATGGTCGCGTCTTCGCCACCGTCGACTGGGGTGGTCACGCTGTCGATCCGGATCTCGACATCAACCTTGGGAGTCATATCGACCGCCGGCACCAGGTCGGGCGTCATCGGCTTGTCGGCACCTACTTCGGGTTTGATCGGGGCATCGGGCTGGATGGGAACGTCCGGGATGACCATCGTGTCGGTACCGACGGGAGCATCCTTGCCGGCGTCCTTCTTCGGGGTGCCGCTGTCGCTGCCGCAGCCGAATGCTGCGAGTGAAAATACGTAGACTATTGCTGCTAACTTCTTTGTCATTTCTTCTCTCCTGGGTTGTTCGCTGCTAGACCGCTTCGGTGCGGCATACTACCTAAGACGTAACGGAAGTCGAAAACTTTCTCGTTTGGCCCCGCATTTCTTATTGGGGTTATGCGCCAGACCATGGCGCGTTGTATTACAAGGACGAGATGCCTAGACCCCCACGTTCGAAAACCGCGCTTCTTGACGAGATGCGACGCAAGCGCCTAACCGCAGACGACGGACTGGTCACTGTCGGGGGAACGCTTCATCCCGATGTGTTGGAAGAGGCGTACCGCATGGGGGTTTTCCCCTGGTCCTCCGACCCCCTCATTACCTGGTGGTGTCCGGATCCTCGAGCCATCTTCGAGCTTGGCTCGTTCCAGCAACCCCGTAGCCTTCGCAAGCGCATTCGCAAGGCAGGCTGGACCTTCCATCTCGACCGTGACTTCGAAGGCACCATCAGGCGCTGCGCGGAACCGACGCCTGACCGGCCGGCGACTTGGATCACCGAGGACTTCGTTTCGTCGTACTGCGAGCTTCACCGGCGAGGCGAGGCCCACAGTGTCGAGGTCTACGAGGGAGACGAGCCGGTGGGGGGCCTCTACGGGGTTGCGCTGGGTGGCTTCTTCGGCGGCGAATCCATGTTTCATCGGCGCGACGACGCCTCGAAAGCGGCACTCGCGCATCTTGTCTCGCACTTGCGCGCGCGCGGGTTTGGGCTTCTCGACGCGCAGGTGATGAACCCACACCTGGCGAACCTGGGGGCGCGGGAAATCCCTCGCGTCGAGTTTCTGCGTCGGCTGCGCGAGGCGCTCGCGCTTCGGGTTCGCTTCTGATCCAGCGGGCCACGTCGGCTATGATGCAGTCCATGTCGCCGCAATCCCGCCGCGCCGTCACGCGTGGCTTGCCCGTTGCTGCCGTCCTTCTCTCGACGGCCGCTGCGAGCGTGTGCGCCAAGTCGGCCGGGCGGGGACCGACGTCTCCTCAGGCCCTGCGCCTTCGCGTGGTGCGCACCTATCCCCACGATCCCTCGGCGTTCACGCAGGGGCTGCTGTTCCTCGACGGGAAGGTCTACGAGAGTACGGGCCTGTACGCGCGTTCGTCGTTGCGACGCGTGGATCTGGCGAGTGGCCAGGTGGAGCAGCAGGCGCGGTTGCCGCCGGAGCTCTTCGGCGAGGGCCTTGCCCGTGTCGGCCAGCGCCTGTTTCAACTGACGTGGAAGAACCACAAGGTTCTGGTGTGGGATCTGTCGACGTTGAAGAAACAGGCGGAGCTTGCCTACGATGGTGAGGGCTGGGGGCTCTGCTTCGACGGCCGCCATCTGCTCATGAGCGACGGAAGCGACCGACTGACCCGGCGGAATCCCCTGACCTTCGCCAAGGAGGGCGAGATCAGGGTCAGGCTGGCCGGAAAGCCGCTTTCCAACCTGAACGAGCTCGAGTGCACGGATCACGTCGTCTACGCCAACGTCTGGCAAGACCATCACATCGCCCGCATCGACGCCCGGACCGGCGAAGTGACGGGATGGATCGAAGCCTCGGGCTTGCTCGATCCCACGGAGGCCGCCCGGGCCGACGTCCTCAATGGCATCGCCGAGATGCCGGGCACCGGGCATCTGCTCGTCACGGGAAAACTGTGGCCCCGTCTCTTCGAAGTGGAGATCGTTGTCGTGGCCAAGGCGGCAGGCAAGTGAGAACGCGAAAACCGCGCATGCGCCGGCTCGCAAGCCTGCTCGCCTTGCTCTCTTTCGCGACCGGGGAGCGCGCCGCGCGCGCCGAGCCCGGCGACGAGCTGACGGTCTCGGCGCTCACCTTCGGCCCGGGGGATCATCCCTTCTTCAAGTTCGGGCACAACGCCCTTCTCGTGAAACCCAAGCAGGGAAAAGGGTGGGTCTACAACTTCGGCACCTTCGCCTTCGATTCCCCGGCTCTGATACCGAAGTTCTTGCGTGGCAATTTCTACTACTGGCTGTCCGTGTCCACTTTCGAGGAAACCGTGGCGTCATACGCGGCGGCCAACCGCTCGATCCTAGCGCAGGATCTGGAGCTGACTGCGGCACAGAAATCGGCGCTGTGGCAGGCCCTGCGCGTGAATGCGCGGCCGGAGAACCGCGAATACCTGTACGACTACTTCTACGACAACTGCTCCACCAGAGTGAGGGATGCCGTGGATCGCGCGGTTGGTGGCCGGGTGCGCCAAGCGGGTCAGGGGGCCGCGGCCCTGACCTTTCGGGGCCACGCGTTGCGCATGGTGGCTGACCTGTGGCCCGAATACGTGGGGCTCTACCTCGGCCTGGGACGCGGTGCCGACGTGCCCATCACTCGCTGGGAAGAGGCGTTTCTGCCCGATAGGCTCGCCGACTTGTTGCGTGCGGCGCGCGTGCCGGCCGACAGCGGGGAGAAGCCACTCGTGAAGTCCGAAGCCGTCCTGCATCGTGCTGTGCGCCCCGAAAAGCCCGCCGTGCCTCCCGACTGGAGCGTCTACTTCCTGCTGCTTGGCGTTGCGTTCGGCGGGTCGATGCTGCTGCTCGGCCGCCTGGCCAGGCGCAGTGCCGCGGCCAGAGTCGTTCTCGGGACCGCCACTTCTGCAACGGGTGCGAGCTTCGGCTTCTTGGGGCTGGTCATGGTGTGCTTGTGGGCCTTCACCAACCACCGCGCCGCTTTCGCCAATGCCAACATCCTGCAGCTCGGCCCGTGGGCCGTCGTGCTCTTCGGCTATGGCATCGGCGTGGCCCTGGGGTGGCCCCGCGCTACGCGCAGGGCATGCGCCATCGCACTCTCGCTGGCCGTGTTCGCAGCGGCCGGGATGGTCTGCAAGCTGCTTCCGGGCATGAACCAGGACAACTGGCCCATCATTGCGTTCTGCCTGCCCGCCTGGCTCGGCCTGTGGCGCGGTCTGTTTCCATTGGCTCGGTCCGCAAAATAGACGTCGCGGCGGTTTTTCCGGGCTGGAGTCTGAGGGATTCGATGGTAAGGTGTGCGTATGTGCAGGCTCGGCGCGGTGGGTGTACGACTCGCGTCTTCCCGCCGACACGGGTCCAGAGCTTAGAAGAAGATCCTGGCAACGACTCGAGTTCCGACGATTTCGCGCGAAGGAGAATGGCGCATGATGGAAAACGAGGATTCCGTAGTCACGTCGCTCAATGAACTGCGGAAGCTTAAGCATGAGAGGATCACCCGGCAGACCCAATCGCGGGCAGTGGTCGGTGCAGGTCGTGCAGCGGCGTTGGCAGTCGATCCGGCGTCCGACCAGATGACGCCGCCGCCGACGCTCGTGCCGTCGCTGGCTCCGTCGCGTCAGGTCCCGCTTGCGTCGGTACCCGCGGCTAGCCGCCCTGCCGGATTTGCGGGCATGGGGGATTTCGCTGGCGGGCCGTCGGCCTATGGAATGGCGCCAGTTGCGCCTCCGGTGATCCAGACCAAGACCTCCTACAAGGCTGCGGTGTTCGTGACCGCGCTGCTCTTGGGCGCGGGCGGTGTCGGGTACATGAAGCTGCAGAGCGACACCCAACTCCTCCTTGCGGCCAAGGACGCAGCAATCAAGCGGATTGAGGAGGAGCGTCTCCAGGCTGTCGGGCTGGCGGCCAAGGCAGAGGCCCAGTCGCGCAACAACCTTCGCCAGTGCGAGGACAAGCTCAAGGCGGCGCTGGCGGCCGTGCCGGCGGTGGCCCCTCCCAGCGCGCCGGTGGTCGAGAGCAAACCGGAAAAGCCCGCTCCGAAGCTCGCCGCGCGCTCCGTGCGCAGCAGGTCCTCGGGGCGGGCCGCCCGTCGTGCCCGGGCGGAGCCAGCCGCTCCCAAGTCCGCCGATGTCCCCACCATCGCCCGGAAGAAGAGACTCGACAACGATCCGTTGGCGGGTCTCGGCAAGCTATAGCGGCCGTGCCTGTTGCCGCGCGCCGGTTGCTCATGGCGTGGGGCAAGGATGGTTTTTTTGACGGCGAGCTCGCGATGCCCGAATCTAGGGCATGCTTCCCGCAACCGAAGAGACGGCGTATTTCGACAGCTGCAAGCAAGAGCTTCTGGACGAGCACAGCGGCAAATTCGCCGTGGTGTGCGGGCGGAGGTTGGTCGGGGTTCACAACTCCCTCGACCTCGCGCTCAAAGCCGCGGCGAACGCCTTCGGCGAAGGCGATCTCGCCGAGGGCGCACCGGTGCTGATCAACGAGATTGGCGAAGCACCGCGAGTGCGCGTAATCGCCCAGCGAACGCGCTAGCCTCGGGGCGGGTTCGGCCAGGCCGCGCGCGGCGCGGGGTGGCTGGCCTCCGGCGGCTGCCGAGTGCAGAGCGGAGCCCTTGCGGGTACCCATCACTATGGTTTGCAAATCCTCGCAGGCTTGAGTAGAAACGCCGTCGCCGGCTGCCAGCAGCGTCAGCAAGGGGCGGCCGGGAAAGGGAAATCATCCATGTCGCGAGTCTATGTCAGTGTTTCGAGCAAGCGCCCTGTCGGATGGCTTTGTGCCGCAACGCTTGTCTGCCTCGTCGCCGCCTGTGTCGAACAAGGCGAGGACAAGCTCACCAGGGAGGACGAGGAGTTCGTCGCCAAGAACATCCTCTCGGCCGCCCCGACCCCCCAGTACGCGGTCAACGCGGACCTAGACGGCAAGGTGGTGTACATCGGTATGGACGTCACTCCGAGCCAGGTGGAGGCGGGGAAGGACGTCAAGCTGACTCACTACTGGAAGGTTGTCACGCCGCCCGGCGATGGCTGGAAGGTGTTCACGCACATAAGCGGAACGAACAAACAGAATTTCGCCAACGTGGACCACACTCCGGTGAGCGGCAAGTACCCGGCCGCCAAGTGGAAGGCGGGACAGATCATTCGCGACCAGCACAGCTTCCGCATCCCGGCGGGCTGGAACTACGATCACCTCGAAGTCTACGCGGGTCTGTACAAGGGGGCGGAACGCCTGCCCGTGAAGTCCGGCGCCCACGACAACAACCGCGTGTTCTGCGGCGCTGTTCCCATGAACGTGAAGGCGCCGCTGCCGGTCAAGCGCTACGTCGTCGCGAAGACGAAGAAGCCGCCAAGGATCGACGGCAAGCTCGACGAGGCGCAGTGGAAGGACGCGCCCTCGACCGGGCCGTTCGTCGATACCGTCACCGGCAATCCAGCGTCTATCGCCACCGAGGCGAGGCTCCTGTGGGACAACAGGAATCTCTACGTCGCGTTCGAGAACGCGGACACTGACGTGTGGTCCACGCTCGGCAAGCGCGACGACAAGTTGTGGACCCAGGAAGCGGTCGAAATCATGATCGACGCCGACGGCAACGGGAAGACCTACATCGAGTTGCAGGTGGCGCCGAATGGCACCGTCTTCGACACCTACCTGCCGACGGTGCGCAAGTACGAGGACAGCATCGACGCCAAGCGAAAGCAGTTTGACTGGAACTCCAAGGTCAAGGCCGCAGTGAAGGTCGACGGCACGCTGAACAAGCGCGAGGACCAGGACAAGGGCTGGACCGTCGAGCTCGCTCTGCCGCTCGCCGACGTCAACGGCTTGGACAAGCCGGGCGTGAAAGTACCCCCGGCGGTTGGCGATGTGTGGCGTCTGAACATGTACCGCATGGACACGCCCAAGGACAAAGGCCAACTCGCGGCCGGCTGGAGCCCGCCGCTCGAGGGCGACTTCCACAAGCTCGCCCGCTTCGGCGAGATCGTGTTCGGCAACGAGAAGGGCGAAGTGCCGCCGCCCAAGCCGGTGGTCGACGAGAAGGCGGCCAAGGAGGACAAGGAGGCCAAGAAGGGCGAGCAGAAGGGTGCCAAGGAAGCCAAGAAGGGCAAGGAAGCCAAGGGCGAGGCGGCCAAGGAGGACAAGGAGGCCAAGAAGGGCGAGCGGAAGGGTGCCAAGGAAGCCAAGGGCGAGGCGGCCAAGGAAGAGAAGGCGGCCAAGGCGGAAAAGAGCGAGAAGAAGCCGACGGCGCGGGCGCCTGCCAAGGAGGAAGAAGGGAAGTAGCGTCTTTCGTCCAAGGCGCGAAGAAGGCCGCCCGGCGAGATTGCCCGGCGGCCTTTTTCGATCGCCGGGCTAGGATAAGGGCCTTTCTGCGAGGCGAGCGAGGATGGGTACGCACCACAGAGAACGCCGAGAACACAGAGGCCGGAGGCAGAGGCCTTCTGGGATTCCGATCCGAGCCCTTTCTCTCCCGGTTCGGCTCTGCCTTCTCTGTGTTCTCTGTGGTGAGTTCTTCTCCTGCGCCGGCGCGCAGAAGGGGGGCGCCGGCCGAACAGCCACCGCGCTACCTTCGGTGCTCTCGCCTTCCGGTCCGGCGGCCGCGTTCTATGCGACAGAGGCCGAGGCGGCGGTGGCCGGCGAGACCTTGACAGCGCAGGTCGCCGCACGGATCGAGGGCGGCCGCAGGAAACGCGGGCAGGCGCCCGTGGTGCGAGACGGGCGACTCGATCGCGTGGCCCTCGACATCGTCCGGGTGACGGCAGGACGACGGGCGCCGGACCCGGAGGCCGTGGCCTTTCTGCTCTGGCACTACGGCGTCGTCGAACCGGAGCCCAGTCTCTTCCTCCTGCGAGGTGACAACGGCGCGGAGGCCACGGCGCTGGCCGACCTGGAATCGCAGTTGGCCGTCGCCTCCGCTTCGTCCGACTGGCGACGGGCTGGCATCGGGGTCGAGCGCACGCCCGGGCAGTGGAGCATGGCCATCGTCTTCCAGGAGAAGAGCCTGGATCTCAATCCGGTGCCGCGTGTGCATGGCGTGGGTGCGCACGCTACCATTGCTGGGCGTATCCAGGGGACGGTTCGCGCGCCCGAGGTCCTGGTGACCCCACCCCAAGGCGCGGTGAAGCGGCCCGCGACCAAGGTGCGGCGCGAGGCCTTCTCGGCCGAGCTCGCTTGCGGCCCCGACGCCGGGGTCTATCAAGTCGAGATCAACGCACAGGATGAACGCGGCCCCAGGGTGCTCGCCAACTTCCCCGTCTACTGCGGCGTGGCTCCGCCTTTGACCTTCGCCCTCGCCGTAGCGGCCGCGACCACCATGGATGCGGCTCTCGTCGAGCGGCATCTGCTCGAGCTGCTGGATCGGGACAGAAGAGCACACGGGCTCCCCCTCCTGCAGCGCGATGCGCGCCTGGCGGCGGTCGCGCGGCGCTACAGCCAAGAGATGGCCGACCACGGCGAGGTGGCGCATATCTCCCCCCGCACCGGCAGCGCCGTCGATCGGGTTCGCAAGGCCGGAATCGCCCCTCCGCCGACCGTGCTCGCGGAGAACGTGGGCAGCGCTGCGTCGGCCGGCGATGCCGAGCGGGCCTTCATGGGCAGTCCCGCCCATCGCGACAATATCTTGAATCGCGACGTCACCCATGTCGGTGTCGGCGTGGCCATCGGCCGCGACGAAGGGGGGACCGTGCCCCTCTACTTCACGCAAATATTCGCAGGCTGGGACAAGTAGCCCTTGCATCGGCATTCGTGGTAGCAGAAGAAGCCATGATGCAGGCGCAAGCGGAAAAGGCTGCGGCAAGCCCCTTGCTCGTGGTGGGGTCGGTCGCCCTCGACACCGTCGAAACCAACCGCGAGCGTCGCGAGGACATCTTGGGCGGAGCCGCGTGCTTCTCGTGTTGCGCGGCCTCGTTCTTTTCCCCCACGCGCCTGGTCGGGGTGGTGGGCAACGACTTCCCGACCGCCCACGAGGACTTCCTGCGCCGCCGGGGCGTCGACCTGGCCGGGCTCGAGCGCGTTCCCGGCCGCACGTTTCGCTGGGCTGGCCGCTACGCCGCGGATTTCAACACGCGTACCACGCTCGACACGCAGCTCAACGTTTTCGAAACCTTCCGTCCAAAGCTGCCGCCCGCGTGGACGGAGTCGCCTTTCGTTTTCCTGGCCAACATCGACCCCGTCCTGCAGCTCGGCGTTCTCGAACAGGTGCGGAGGCCGCGTTTTTCCGCTTGCGACACCATGAATTTCTGGATCGGGGGCAAGCGCGTCGAATTGCTGCGCGTGCTTGCGCGCGTGGACATGCTGCTGCTCAACGACGAAGAGGCGCGTCAGCTCTCGGGCTGTGCCAGCCTGCCGGCGGCCGCCAAGGTCATCGCTGCGATGGGCCCGAAGGCCGTGGTCATCAAGCGCGGCGATGCCGGGGCGCTGCTTTTCCAGGGCGGCGACGTGTTCGCGGCGCCGGCCTTCCCCCTGGACGGCGTGGTCGATCCCACGGGCGCGGGTGACTCCTTCGCGGGCGGTTTCATGGGCTGCCTGGCGGGCGCTGGCGACACCTCGCCGCGCTCCGTGCGCTCGGCCGTCGTGGCGGGCACGGTGTTGGCTTCGTTCTGCGTGGAGGACTTCAGTCTCGATCGCTTCCGCACATTGGACCAGGCGCAGATTCGCGCACGTCTCGCTGCCTACGCCGAGCTGCTGCGCTTCGAGGTGCCGCGCTTCTGACCTATCCGTTGGCGCGGGCCATCAGGTAGCGCAAGAGCGGGGCCACGTGCAGAGCCTGGACAATCTCGCCCTCTTGGATGAGGCGGTCCGCGTCGCCCACCTTGACCAGGTGAACGCGCAGGTCTTCGGTCACTTCCGGGGCTGGTCCTCCGAGGCGCGCGACGCCCTCCGCGAGGTAGGTCGTCGTCAGGTTGTCCTGCAAGGCGGGATTGGCCGAGAGCCGTGTGAGCAAAGACCAGCGGCCGCCGCCGAACCCGGTTTCTTCGCGTAGCTCGCGCCGGGCCGCGGTTTCGCCATCTTCGCCGGCATCGACCACGCCGGCGGGAAGCTCGTAGTGGACGGCGCCGAGGCCGGGGCGGTACTGGCGCACGAGGACGAGTTCGTCGTTGCCGGTCACGGCAACCACGTTCACCCAGGGCGGAAACTCGGAGATCCAGTAGTCGGGGATCTCGCGGCCGGAAGGCAGACGGAAGCGCTGATGACGCAGGACCAGCCAGGGTGGTCGCCGAAAGAGGTAGCGCTGGTCGAGGCACTCCCAGGGGAGGGGATCGTCGGGGAGCTTCGATGACACGGACGCAGTATTGAAGATCGGGCAGGGGGCTGCAAGCGGGGTGGAAGCCGGCGGGTTTTGGGGTACCCTACGGTCCCTCTGCCGTGAGCGACAAACGAGACTACTACGAGATCCTGGGCGTCGGGCGCGATGCCGACGCGTCCGAGCTGAAGCGTGTCTATCGCAAGCTGGCGCTCGAGTTGCACCCCGATCGCAATCCCGGCGACGCCGACGCGGAGCGGCGCTTCAAGGAGGCGTCGGAGGCGTACCAAGTCCTTTCGGATCCGGAGAAGCGCGGACTCTACGACCGTTTCGGGCACGACGGCCCGCGGGGCAGCGGGTTTGGCGGCGGTTTCGCCAACGTTGGGGACATCTTCTCCGCCTTCGGCGACATCTTCGGCGACATGTTCGGCGGGTTCGGCGGCTTTGGGGGCTTTGGCGGCAGGCGTGGCCCGGCGCGTGGGGCGGATCTCAGGACGGGCGTCGACCTGACCCTGGCCGAGGTGGCCCAAGGGGCGGACAAGCAAGTCAAGATTCGCCGGCGGATCACCTGCAAAGCATGCGGAGGCTCGGGCGCGGCTGCTGGCAGCGGGCGCGAGCGCTGCCAGCAGTGCGGTGGCCGCGGCCAGGTGATGCACCAGCAGGGTTTCCTGATGATACAGACCACCTGCCCCATCTGCCGCGGCGAGGGCACGATCGTGCGCAAACCCTGCGAGGCGTGCAAGGGCAGCGGGCTGGTCACCTCCGAGGAAAGCCTGCAGGTGAGCATCCCGGCGGGCGTCGAGGACGGAGCGACCCTCCGCTTGAGCGGACGGGGGGAAGCCGCGCCGGGGGGCGGGCAACCGGGGAACCTTTACGTCAACCTTCATATCGCGGCCGACCCGCGCTTCGAGCGCGACGGCGCCGACCTACACACCGTGGTGCCGCTGTCTTTTCCGCAGGCGGCCCTGGGAGCGACGGTGACGGCGCCCACCATCGGCGGCGACATCGAGGTCAGCGTGCCGCCGGGCACGCAGCCCGGCGATACCGTCAACCTGCGCGGCAAGGGGTTGCCCCGTCTGCAGGGTCGTGGTGCCGGCGATCTCATCGTGCATCTGCGCCTGGTGGTGCCGAGGTCGCTCTCCCCCGAGCAGGAACAGGCCCTGCGCGGTTTCGCCGCCGCGGGTGGCGATCATGTCGAGCCGCCTGGCGAACGTGGCGGATTCTGGCGCAGGAAACGCAAGTAGGCGGCTACTTCTTCTTCGGCGGAACCTGCTTGCGGCTCTTGCCCACCTTGGCCTTGTTGCCGCTCTTGTCGCCGGACGCCGGTTTCTTGAGGGCGAAGCCGAGCGGCGGCACGGGCTTTTTGGGCTGGTAGAGCCAGCTGTAAGCGAGGAAGCTGGACAGCACGCGTTTCGTGTAGCCGCGGGTTTCGTCGTAGGGGATGCTCTCGATGAACTCGTCGAGCTCCAGGTTGCCGCGTTCGCGCAGCCAACGATCCACGGCGCCCTCGCCGGCGTTGTAGCCGCTGATGACCAGCGGCACCTGGCCGCCGTAGCGCGCGAGCAGGAAGGCGAGGAACTTCGAGCCGACCTCGAGGTTCTTGTCCGGATCGAAAAGCGCCTCGCGCGTGACCGGCCATGGCGCGAAGCGCCCCGCCGTCCGGGTCATCATCTGCGTCAGGCCCAGGGCGTTGGCGAAGGATTCGGCGCGCGGATAGAAAGAGCTTTCTTCGCGCATGATGGCCCATTGCAGGGCTTCGGGCACGCCGTTGGCTCGGCTGTGCTTGGCCACCTCGTCGGGGAAGGCCTTGGGATAGGCGAGCCGCCATTCGGCCTCGTGTCGGCCCCCGTTGGGGTAGTCGCGGCGGAAGCCGGTCAAGGTACGGCGGGGGATGGAATGCGAGGCGTGCCACTGACCGCTGGCATCGAGCAGGATGGCGGTGATCCAGTACACGTCCTCGCGGCCCCTGGCCGGCAGCGCGTCGTTCTTGGCGCCGCCCGCGCGCAGGCCGAGCTTGCCAAGCTCGCGGCGCGCTTCGCTGCCCAGGCCAAGGCGCGCGAATTCCACCGCCCGCCTGAAACCGGGCTCGCCGAACACGGCCTGCTTTCCGAAATCCCAAGGCGACTTCTTGTCGAGGTCGCCCATGCGCTTGCGCAGCTCGCGCATGAGGCTGGTCCTGGCCTCGGGAAAGGACCGGCGCATGCGCTCCAGCGAGAAGAGCGTGTACACCGACAGCGGGTACTCGCGCACGGCGCGCTCGTAGGATGCGCGAGCCCTCTTGCGCTCCGCTTTTTTCTCCAGAACCCGGGCTTTCCAGTAGAGCGCGCGGCCCGCCGCGTACCAGATGTCCTCGCGCGGGTAGCGCCGCAGTATCTCGTCGAGTCGGGCCAACGTCTTGTCGTAGGCGCGGTCACGCCAGCTCTCGAAGGCCAGCCGCCACAGGGACTCGGGACCCATGTCGCCCTTGGGGTAGGTTTCGGCGAGGTCGTCGAGCAGTCTTGCGGCTTCCTCCTCCTTGCCGGAGCCGGTGAACACCTCGGCCGCGCGCAGACGCGCGTCGTCGGCCAGGCGATGCCTGGCGAAGTCGTTTTCGATCTGCGCGTAGAGCGCCAGCGCCTTCTCCTTGTCGCCGGCCGTGGCGTAGGAGCGCGCCCCCTGGTAGAGCGAGCGTACCGTGAGGTTCTTGTCGTCGGCCGCGCGGCAGTCGGCGATGGCGAGATCGAACAGCGGCGCCGCGCGCTGGCGCTGGCGCTGCTTCCACACCGATTGCGCCAGATGAAAGCGCAGCTTGCACAGCGTGGCCTTGTCGACGGCGGGCGTGGCCAGGGCAGCGGCGAAGACGGCCTCGGCATCCGCGTTTCGGTAGCTGTCGTAGAGGATCATGCCGCGGGCGAGCTGCTCGTCGATGCTGCGCGTGACGAGGGCGCTCGCCTGCTCGGGTGGGACGGTCCGGGCCAAGGTCTCCAGTCTCTCGTTGGCGCGCGCGGCCCAGGTCTCCGCCTTCGACTCGGCCCACACCTTGCGGTAGGCGGCCGCGGTTTCCGCAGGCGGGCGGCCCAGCTCCCGCAGCGCTTCGGCGCGTAGAAACATGGCCTCGGCGCGGCGCGGGCCCTTGGGAAAACGGCCAAGGAAGGTGTCGACCTCGGCTTCCACATCCTCCCATCGCTTGGTTGCCACGAAGGCGTCGACCTTGACCATCGCGGCGTCGGGTTCGATCACGCTGCCCGATGGGACACGGGACAGCCAGGTGAAGGCGCCGTCGCTGTCGCCGTCGCGCAGGCGGCAGCGAGCCGCGTGGTAGGCATGATAGGGCGCGAGCAGCGGGTACGTCGACCAGAGATCCTCGAAGATCTCGCCGGCGGCTTGCCAGGACTGCTGGTTCATGAGCGCGAGCGCGAGCAGCAGGCGCAAGGGGTTGCGCTCGGGCGCGCTCTTGGGCAGCCTGGCCAGCACGCGGCCGAGATCCTTGGCCGCGCCGGCGAAGTCACGGCTGCGGAAACGCGCGACGGCGGCCTTCTGCGGCCCGGACGGGAAGCAGGGCTCGATCCACTTTGTGTCGAAGGGCACGGGCACCGACTTCGCCGGCGGAGCGTCTTCCGCTGACGCGCCCGATTCCTCCTCCTCTTCTTCTTCGGAAACGATGCCCTCGCTGGCGAGCGAGGGGCGTGGCCACGGCAACAGGACCAGGAGGGCAAATGCAAAGGCGCGCCTCATGAGCACCGCCGAGACTACGAATGGGCGCGGTGCCGCGCAAGTAAGGAGCCGCGAAAAGATAGCTTGTGCAAAGAGCGCGGCCGAGGCGCCCGGATGGCAAGGAGCGAGGAGCGAGCATACCCGTCGGTATGTGAGCAACGAGCGACGCAGCCAGCCGGGATGGATCGGCCGCGCACCTGCTAGAGTTGTCTTTGAGCGGCGACTAAGCGGCTACTCCGCGAGGCCGGCCGCTTTGGCGGGAGGCGTCTTGCCGCCGCCGGTGCCGGGTTGCGTCTCGATCTTGCGAATGGCCTGAAACTCGGTCGTCAGGCTGCTGATGCTCTGATCGAGCAGGTTGATGTCGTTTTCCGTCATGTCGAGCTTGGCCCTGAGCAGGCGTACGTCGCGCGATAGCCGCGCCATGGCCCACAGTATGAGGAAGAGGTTGGGAATCAGGGCCAGGATCATGAAGAAGATGACCTGGCCATCGACGGCGGCGATGACGGATCTTATCGATTCCACGTGACCTCTCCTTTCCAGCGGTCGCCTGTCGTGTCGCTCATGGAGCCCGCCACACGCAGACGCGGTTGCGGCCCGTGCGCTTGGCCTCGTAGAGGGCCTGGTCGGCTGCCGCGACGAGCGCCTGGGGATCGACGATGTGCGGGTCCGGGATGGATGCCGTCCCGGCGCTGATCGCGATGGGAATGGTCTTGCCTTCGACTTGGAACTTGTGGTTTGCCACGGTCAACCGCATGCGCTCGGCCACGGCTTGGGCTTGGGCGCTGTCGGTAGATCGGCAGATCACGCCGAATTCTTCACCGCCCACGCGCGCGAAGACGTCTTCGGCCCGGATCAACGTCGAGATGACGCGGGCGACCCCCGCGAGGATCTCGTCTCCGGCCGGGTGCCCGTGCGTGTCATTGACCTCCTTGAAATGGTCGAGATCGAAGACTATGAGCGACAACGGCGTCTTGGTGCGCATGGCGAAGGCATGTTCGCTCTCCAAGCGGTCGGTGAAGTACTTCTTGTTGAAGGTCTTCGTCAGATCGTCACGCAGCGCGGACTCGTACATCTGCCTCTGGAAGATCTCGTCGAGGCTGTCGTGGTAGGTGAATTTCAGCACCGTGCTCGAGCCGACCAGGATCTTGTCGCCGTCTTCCAGAACGTGCCGGTCGATGCGCGCGCCCTGGCAGAAGGTGCCGTTGGTCGAGCCGAGGTCGCGTAGCACCATGCTCTCGCCCGCGATGGCGATTTCACAGTGCTCGCGCGACACGCCCTCGTCGATGATGCGCACGTCGGCGTCCTGGCCGCGGCCGATCACGGTGGGGTTGCGGGCCAGCTTGTACATCTCGCCCATCGCGCTGCCGGCCAAGACGATGAGGTACGCCTGGTCACGGCTCGTGCGAGCCTTGACCGGCGCAGGCGGATCCTTCTGGACCCGCGTGATGTCGTCCCAGTCTATCTTCACCGTACTTGATCGTATCATCCAGGCGACGCGCTGGCAGCGTCGAGTCGTTGTGCCAGCGCGCAAAGCGGCGCGGCGGCCTCGCCGAAAGACTGCACGGCGGCGAGGGCTTCCGTCACGAGTTCGTGAATTCGGGTTCGGGCGCGGGTCGCGAAAGCCGCATGCTCGCCGTCGTCCCGATCGTCGGCATGTTGGAATGCGATGCCGTAGCAAAGGCCGAAGCGCGCCAGCGCATCGCTGGCCGCGGCCGAGGCGCCGGCCACGGCCGCGCCGATCTCCATGGCGGCGCGGAACAGACCGCCGGTCTTTTCGGCGTGCAATTGCTCGATGGCCCCCAGCGTCTCGAGAGGCTGGGGCAGGATGTCGCGGGCCTGGCCGCGCACCATGCCCGCGCAGCCCGCGCCCCGCGCTAGTGCGCGGACGGCCAACACGTAGCGGGCGGGGGCAGGCGAGAGCATGGCCGCGTCGGTCAACCACTCGAAGGCCAGCGTGAGCAAGGCATCGCCGGCCAGAATGGCCGTCGCCTCGCCGAAGGCCTTGTGGCTGGTGGGGCGGCCGCGCCGGAAGTCGTCGTCATCCATGGCGGGGAGATCGTCATGAATGAGCGAATAGCAGTGCACCAACTCGACGGCAGCGGCGGCGATGCGCTCGGGCTCGCCCGCGGTGGCGCCGGCCGCCTCGGCCGCGGCCAGTGCCAGGATGGGGCGCAGGCGTTTGCCGGGCGCGAGCAGCGAGTAGCGCATGGCCTCGACCAGACGGCCGGGATCGTCGGCCGGCTGGGGTAGGCGCGCATCGAGAAGCGCGTCTACCTCGGCCCGTTTCGTGGCCAGGTAGGACGCGAGGTCGAAGGTGCTCATCTGCGGTCTTCGTCCCCCCCCGGTTCGTCGAGCGGTTGCGTGCTGCTGCTGCCGTCGGACTTGGCGAGCAGCACCTCGACCCGCTTCTCGGCCTTGTCCAGCACGGCTGCGCCCTGGCGGCACAGTTGCATGCCCTCCTCGAAGCAGCGCAGGCCGTCTTCCAGCGGCAGATTGCCGCTTTCCAGGCGCTCGACGAGGGCGCGCAGCCGCGAGAGGATGTTGTCGAAACGCGCGGGTTCGGCCGGCTCGGCCGCAGGCTTGGTCCCCATAGCGGCCGGATTGTAGCAGCGTACATCGCAATGGGAACCCTCAAAGGGTTCGCAAGGTTTCCCGGGGTGGGCGCGCGCCTGCCGCTCGTGGGGCGGGGGTTGGGTGGGTAGGCCCTGGTCCCCGAAGGGAGCGCGCTGGCCACGCGGACCTGAGCCCGGCTCTCCCGGCGCGATCGGCAAGGGGTCGCTTCCGGGTGGTGGCAGGTGTTATCGTGGCAATCGAGGGTGGACAGCGCGACGCCGACCTCGGGGACAACGAAGAAGCGGGCCCGGCCGGGCTTGCGCGTGCAGATCATGCTCGGCATGACCGCGGTGACGTTGGTCGCCATCCTCACCACCGGGTACATTGCGCTGTGGGCCGCCGGCGACAGCCTGCGCGTGCAGCGCGAGGCCATGGCCGCGACCTTGGCCGCTTCCGTGTCGCGGTCGGTGGCGGCGGATTGGGCGTCGCATGGCCAGGGCACAGCGGCCGACAAGCGGGCCAGCCTGCGTTCTGTATTGCGCTCCCTTCACGAGAGCACGGGCGCCATCGGCCTGTCGGTGTTGGACATGGATCGTGGTGAGATCGCATCGTGGCCGCCGCGCAGAGATGGGGATCGCGATGCCATCGTGCTGAGCACGGCGCTTGCGGGCGGACCACCCGTGGTCAACTACCGGCAGGAACCGCACGGCCGTGAGACCGAGCTTCTGGCCTATGCCCCCATCGAGGTGGCCGGGCAGTTAAGTGGCGCCGTGCGCGTCACCATCGCCGCCGCGGAGCCGACCCAGGCGGTGCTGCGGCGCTCGGGCTGGGTGCTCCTGCTGCTGGCCATTGCGGACGCGCTGCTGGTGCTGGGGCTCGGGCTTTTCGTGCTCACGCAGCTCGTGGTGCGGCCTCTGGGGCAGCTGCGGCGGGCTACTGCCGCGATGGCGGCCGGCGATCTCGAGCCGCGCATCCCCGAGGACGGACCCAAGGAATTCGCCGCGCTCGCGTCGGCCTTCAACCAGATGACCGTGTCGCTGGCGGTGCAGCGCGAGCAGATCATTCGCACCGAGAAGCTGGCCTCGGTCGGGCAGCTGGCCGCCGGGGTGGCGCACGAGATCGGCAACCCCCTGGCCGCCATCTTGGGATATATCGACATTCTGCGCGCCGACGCCGCCGGCAAGGGCGAGCTGCCGCCGGCGGAGCGCCAGGACACGCTCGATCGTGTCAAGGCCGAAACCCAGCGCATCCACCGCATCATCCGCGAGCTGCTCGAGTTCTCGCGCCCCAGCCACGAGGAGCCGGTGGCCACCGATGCCCGGCGCGTGGTGCAGTCCGCGCAGGCCTTGCTCGCGCCGCAAAGCCGATTCCGTGACGTGCGTCTGGTGCTTGCCGGTGGGGAATCGTGGCCGCGGGTTCTGGTTTCGCCGGGCCGCCTGGCGCAGGTGCTGGTCAATCTCCTGCTCAACGCGGCGGACGCCATGGCTGGCAAGGGCACCATCGTGGTCACCTGCGAGGAGGCGGAGGGCAAGGTCGTGCTCACCATCGCCGACGAAGGCCCGGGCGTCACGCCCGAGAACCAGCGCAAGATCTTCGACCCGTTCTTCACCACCAAGGTCGTCGGCCAAGGCACGGGCCTAGGCTTGTCCGTGAGCCGTTCGATCGTCGAGAGCTTCGGTGGCACCCTGGAGATCGCCCCCTTCGTGGAAGGCCAGGGCGCCAAGTTCGTGCTGACGTTGCCGCGGGGAGAGGGGGCGTGGCGGTGCTCGTGATAGATTCGGCCCGTGTCCAGAAGCGTCCAGCCAAGACGGTTTCGTGGCTACGCCCCGGTCGTGGGATTGCTGCTTGCCGGCCTGGTCCTGCGCCTGGCCGGCGCGGCCGCGCACTGGCAGCGCTTCGACGAGCAGCACCCGTCCGTGTGGCAGCACTCCAAGCTGGAGCTGAGCCAGGACGCGAACCAGTACATCCAACAGGCCGATCCCGGCACCTGGGCGTCGTCGCTGCACCGGTCGTGGGCCGAGCGGGCCTACTATCGCCCGCCGCTGGCCTCCTACTACTTCGTCGGGCTCTTTCGGGCCGTGCATTTCGATCGCATGATGGCGGCCGGGTTCCAGGCCTTGCTCGCGGCGCTCGCGTACCTGTTTCTCTTCTTCTCGGTCGAGCGCGTCTTCGGGCGAACCGTGGGGCTGGTCACGTTGGCCGTGCTCGCGGTCCACCCGGTTCTCATGTTCTATGACGTCGCGTTCGAGGACTCGACGCTCGCCTTCGTTCTGCTTTCGGCGACGTTGTTCCTGGTCCTGTGGGCGCGCCAGGGTCGGCTCGTGCGCTGGCTTCTGCCGGGAAGCGCGGCCGGGTTGATGCTCCTGGCCCGACCGAGCCTGTTCGTGGTGGTCGCCGGCATCGCGATCCTGCTCGTCGGGTGGATTGCGAAGGGGCGCAAGAAGGCGCTCGTGGCGCTCCTGGTTCCGCTCGCCTATGTCGTGGCCCCGGTCATCTGGCACAACCGTGCCGTATCGGGTCGCTGGGTGGCGATTGCCGATTCCGCTGGAGAGAATCTCTTCTGGGGCAACAACCCGTTTCCGGACTACCGGCTTGGCATTCAGGGCTACTGGAACATACGTCTCGTGGACCGCGGCAGCCCCGGAGATCTTCTGGTGCGTGGGCTCAGGACGCGCACGGGAAAGACCTCGCCAAACGAGGCTTTCATGGCCGCGACGATGTCTTTCGTCCGCGCGCATCCGTGGCAGGCGTTCGTGGGCGTGCTCGAGAAGGCCTGGCGGCACATGTCGAGCTACGAGATCCCGCGCAACACGAACTTCGAAACGCTGCGGGCTTCGGTGCTGGTCTGGCGGATCCCCTTCGTCCCGTTCTCCGTGTTGCTGGTGCTCGCGCTCGTTGGCGTGCGCGGCCTCGACCGGCGGCTGGCCTGGCTGCTCTTGCTGCCGTGGCTGGCGGCGGTCTTCGCCGAGGCGGTCTTCTTCAACGCCAGCCGCTATCGCGCCCTGTGCGTGCCCTTCCTCGTGCCCTTCGCGGTTCGCGCGTTGGGGCTGGGATACGCGGCGGCACGTGAGGGCCGTTGGCGCGGCCCCGCGCTCGGAGTCGCTGCCGCGGGCCTTGCCTTGGTAGCCGGGACATTCGCGGTTTCTCCGACCGAGCGCCTACGCCACCGGGCGGTGGACCACTTCAAGGACGCAATGCTGGAATCGTGTGCCGACGAGGACGGTGGCTGGCAGCGCTTCTCCGAGGAGCGGTTCCTGCGCCCGCTCGAAGCCGCGCGCCGGCTGGATCCCGACAACCTCGACGCCTTCGCGGTCGAGCAGAAGTACCTGATCACCCAGGGCAAGCTGGACCAAGCCGTGGCGGCGGCGGACCTGCGCGAGACACGGTGCCGGCCGGGCGAGTGGCTGTGCCACGAGGTCTGCGGCTACTTGCGGAGGATGGCGGGACGATAGGGAAACCGATCGCGAGCAAGCAATACTACCTCCAGGCGATGGGACAGGATGTGGCATCCCAGGATCTGGCCTTGATCGCGCCGCAGCCGCGGCGAGTGATTGCTGCGTGCGCGGATACGACTTATAGTCTCTAGACTTGGAGGTCGTTGCCACCATGATGCCCGTGTGGACGCGGGAAGACTCCGCGGACGCGAGCCGGCCTTTTCCACGGACATTGGCGCTGCGTACTGTGGGGATGCGCTCGACCTGTTGCGATCCCTGCCGGATGAATCTGTCTCGCTCGTCCTGACTTCGCCGCCGTATGCGCTCCATTTCAAGAAAGCATATGGCAACGTGGATCAGGACGAGTATGTAGACTGGCTGCTAGGATTTGTTCCTGAGATTCGGCGGGTCACGCGCGGCGACGGTTCCTTCGTCCTCAACCTGGGTGGCAGCTGGCGGAAGGGGAGTCCCACTCGTTCCCTCTGTCATCGAAGCCAGACGGCATTCGCCTTCGGTTCTGCCGAGACTCCTGTTGCTCGGCCGCTTCAGGTGGTCGCGCGTTCGGCTGGTCGTCGCTAGTTCGTGTGACGGAGCATGGGAGGGCTTGACCCTCCCGTGTCGCCGACTAGAGTCTCGGCGAAGCCTGCTTGCTCTGCAGGCCAACCATGGACCTCGACTGTCCTCATCTTTCGTTGGGTTCCCGCTCGGTGGACGGGGGCGATGACCGGCGCGTCGTCGTGGTTCACGCGCTCGACGCGCTCCGCTTGACGAGGTTCGGCGGCTTCGATCTGGCCGACGTCACGCTGGCGCTCTGGGATTTCGAGCGCGCTCGGCGGGAGATGAGCTGGGAGATCCGCAGGTTCGCGGCGCAGGCGAGCCTGGCGAGCCCCTATTCGACTCGATTCTCGGACGAAGACTTGGCCCTGCTGATCGAACGGGCCATTCGACGCGGCGGCCTCGTGGCTGTTGCGCAGAGCCGCGTGGCCGGCACCGACCAGGAGGACGCCTCGCAGGCGGCGCGGCGCTTGGTATCGGAGATCGAGCGTGAGACGCGAGGACGGCTGAGTGAGGGCAGCCGCCAGTACAAGCTGGTCGCGGGGCCAGACTTGGCCGGCGTTGCCGACCGAGACAGCTACGAAGTCGTGCGCCGCGACGAAGCGCTGCGGGTGTTGGGCGTGCTGGCTGGGCAAGCTGGCGGCGGTCTGGCCGCGTTGCTTGGTCGGGCGCGCGACCAGCTCGCGCCCGATTGGCGGCCGCCGCTTGCGCCGAAGGGCCTGGTGCTGCTGCGGAGGATGGCCGCGCCCCGGGCCGTGGCCTCGGCTCCGCCGGCGGCCATGACGCCGTCGCAGCTGCGGGCCGCCATGGAAACGGACAAGCCCTTGCAGTTCTTCGCTCGTTTCGTCGACGAACGCGGCGAGCCGGTGACGGGCTTTGCCGGCGACTTCGAGCACGGCGGCGATCCCAAGGTCGACATGGCGTTTTCGGGGGCGGACTTCGCCCGCAAGGGTGAGTGCAAAGGTGACCGCAAGGCCTGGCTGTCCTTCGCGGAGGAGGCGATCGGGGACGTCGTCGAGGATCTCAAGCGGCGCTGGCAGAAGATCCGGGGCGACGCCGACGACTCTTGGAAGGAGAAGGAACAGAGCCTGGTCGAGGTCCTGTTCAAGGAGGGCAAGCTGCCCGCGCTCGTGCTCGAGGCCGAGAAGAAGCACACCTTCATGTTGCGGCCGCCGGTGGCGCAGGCCCGGCTGCACGGCATGTACTTCGACACGAACAAGTGTTTCCTCTTGCCGAGCGCGGCCGCCAGCTTGCGGCGACTGGTAGAGATCTACGGCCATCACCCCGATTCCGAAGTGCTGATCGTGGGGCACGCCGACACCGCGGGTTCGGAAGATCTCAATCTGGAGCTGTCGGCCGACCGGGCCGACGCCATGAAGGCGTTTCTGCGCGACGAGGTCGACGCCTGGCTCGGCTGGTACGACGAGTCCGTGCGCGAGAGCAAGCGCTGGGGCGAGCACGAGGATCTCCTGATGATCGACGCCCTGGTGCCCGACGCGGAATTCGGCGCGGGCAGCCACGTGGCCGCCTACCAGAAATGGCACAACGGCGCGACCGCCGATGCGTGCCAGGAAGAGCGCGAGCGCACCAGGCCCGAGGCATGGGAAGAGCTGAAGGTCGACGGCGTCCTGGGGCCCAAGACGCGGCGGCAGCTCGTCGCCGACTACATGAACCTGGACGGCACCACCCTGGCCGAGGACGTCCGCGTCGTGACCTATGGTTGCGGCGAGTACTTCCCGCTCGCAAGCGAAGGAGGAGAGAGCGCGGAGGGGGAGGAGGGCGCCGAGGAGCGGCCATTCGACCGGCGGGTCGAAGTGCTCTTCTTCGCCAAGCCGTTCGGCATTCTGCCCGCGGTGCCTGGCCTGGCCGACGGCGAGTCCTCGAAGCGGGCCAGCCAGGCCGCGAAAGGCGACGAGGTGTACCTGGAATGGCGGCGGCGGGTGGCGCGGGACTACGAGATCGACATGGGCGGCGAGGGTTTCCGCGTGCGCCTCTGCGACTTTGACCTCGTGCCCTATGCCAAGCGGCCGTTCGCCTTCTGCCTGGAAGGCCATCCCGAGATCCGCGGCACCACGGACGACCAGGGCTTCGTCGTCGTCGACTCGCCGCCCGCGGGCGCGCGGGGCTACGTCGAGGTGTGGCCGAGCGACGACTATCCCGAGGACAGGGAGCGCTGGCGGATAGACATCGGAACCGTGATCTCGGCCGCCACGCCGCGCGGGGCTGCGATGCGGCTTTCGAACCTGGACTACTTGGCGGGCGAGCCGACCGACGAGATGACCGAGGAGCTGCGCGAGGCGCTCCGCTATTTGCAGAGCGACGTCGAGGGTCTGGAGGTGACGGGGGAGATCGGCGGGGACACCCGCGGCCGGCTGGGCGAGCTGCACGAGTGCGAACCAGCGGCACCCTCGGAGGGAGAGAAGGAGGAGGCGGGGGAGGCCGGGAGCCCACCCGACCCGGAGGAGCCGGCGGGATGAGCCGGCGCCGGGTCATTCTCCTGGCCGTCTGGGTGCTCGGCGGCTGGCTGACGGCGCTGGTCCTGGTACCTCGATTTCGTTTGTGGCTCGAGGAGCACAACCAGCGGACCGCCGGCCCCGCGTTCGGGCTGGCCAACGATGTCGCCATGAGCCTGGCGGCCGCGCTCGACGATCCCAAACGCAAGGCTGAGCTTGCGGCGGTGACCGCGAGCGAGCTATTGCCCGAGGCCGCGTGCGAGCTGACGTGGACCGACCGGGAGAAGACCTACGTCCATGCGGTGCGGCCCACGCGCGCGGCGCCCGAGACCGCATGGCGGGCCGTGACTGTTCCGGGCAAGGCGGTGCTCGGGCGCTATTCGGCCGACCTGTGGGCGGGCGACTGCCGGACGCCCGGCGCGGACTACGAGAGCCCGTGCACCAAGGTCGAGCGGCTGCGCCTGGTCGAGCGGCGGGAGATGGCACTGCCAGCACCCGCGACGGCCGGGGGTGCGACGCCGCTTCTGCCCGGCCAGTGCGCGCTCGGCGCGTTCGGGGGCAAGCCAGGAATCATCGGAAGGCACCGGGTCACGCTGCCCGCGGAGCGAGAGATCACGGTGCGGGCCTTCGTGCTCCCCGCGACCGCGTTTCTGTCCTACCGGCTGACCTTGCAGGGCAAGGAGGCGCCGCACGTCAACGGCGAGAACACGGTGTTTCGCTCGGTGGGCGAAGGGGAGTACGACCTGGAGGTAACGCTTCTGTCCGTCGAAGGCGCCCGTGAGCTGCCTGGCGAATACAGCCTGCAAGTGCACTGGGGCAAGGCGGTCGGGCC
>JAFGPX010000109.1 GCA_016935975.1 Deltaproteobacteria bacterium | reverse complement strand
TCCTGCGCAGGTGCACCGGCGCGCCCTCGCCTGGAACGGGCGGCGCGGGCGGCGCGGGCGGCGCGGGCGGCGCGGGCGGAACCGGCGCCCGCTACGACGGCGGCGTCCAGCCTGCGTGCCCCTATCTCGCCGGCACCTGGAGCGTGGAGGCGAGCTGCGAGGGCCCTGGCGCGTTCGGGAGCGGCGCCTTCGTCGGCGTCATGACCCAGACGGGCTGCACGATCACCTTCACGCAAACCGACGACCAGACGACCACGCAGTGGGTGTCGACGGGAACCATCGATAGCGCCGGCAAAGGCTCTCTGCGCGGCGACTTCGGCTTCACCGACTCCACCATGTGCGATCTGGAGACGATCAGCGACGACGCCTGGACGGGTCGTTGTGCGTCCGCGACCCAGGCGTGCGAGCTGAAGGCCGAAAAGGTGCGCCCCTAGCCGTCTTGGCGCCTCCGCGCGCTCGTGATCGCGAGGTCTTCGCTCGAGGAGTCGTCGGTCGTGCTGCCGACTCGCACGCGACCCTCGCCGATCCGGCTTGGGCGCGTGTTGCCTGTCGCGACCTCGCTCGACGCGCGGTCGGCGCGGAAGACGGATTCCGGCGGGGATCGCGGGAGAGCACCGGCAATGCGCCAAGGTCGGCGCGCCATCGGCGGCGCGGTCCTCCCTTTCCGGCTGCCATCTCCGGGAATTCGTGAGAAAACCACAACGACCATTTCGCGGACGGCACGAGATGAGACACCTGCGCGCGGCCCTGCCTTATGCACGAATCGTTCTCGTGGTGGGGCTGCTCGCGTGCGCGGCCGCTCTGTTGCAGGCCGGCGTGGACCGCTTCTCGCCCGTGAAGGGTTGGCTCATCTGGCGCCTGCTCGCGATCTGGGGCTACCAGCTCTTGTTCGTCGCGGGTTGCCTGTCGCTCGGCGGCCTCGTGTGCCGGCGCGTGTTGCGCGACTTCGACGAGCTGCCGGGGCTCGAAGCAACGGTGCTGGCCATGGCGGTCGGCGTGGTCGGCTTCGTCTTCGCGATCTACATCGTCGGGGCCATGCGGCTGCTCGGCCCCGTAGCCGCCATCCTGCTTCCGCTCGCGATGATCGCGGCGGCCGCGCGCTTTTCTCCCCTGCCGGGCCGCTTCCTCGGCAGCTTGCACAGATGGCGTCTCCGCTTCACCCCGGCCGAGGTGGCCATCCTGGCTTTCGGCGTGGTTGGGGTCGGCGCCGTCTATCTGCAGATCCTCAATCCCGAGGCCCTGGGCCACGACGCGCACTGGACCCATGTCGTCATCGCCCAGGACATCGCGCGCGAGGGCAAGCTGGTGGACTTCCCCGCCGACTGGGCCAAGAACTTCCCGCACCTGGCCAGCATGGTCTACGCCTGGAGCTTCATGGCGCCCGGGCTCGGCTTCAGCATGCGCATGCTGATGGTCATGCACGCCGAATTCGTGTTGTTCCTGTTCACGCTGGCGGCAGTCACGGCGGCCGTGCGCTGGCTGGTCGGAGGCCGCACCCGTCACGGCCTGGCCTGGGTCGGCTTCTTCCTTTTTCCCAACATCGTGCTCTACGACAGCAATCTGTGCGCCTCGGCCGATCATGTCGCGGCCTTCTTCATCCTGCCCATGTGTCTGGCCGTGGCTCGCGGCATCGAGCGTCCCGAGCGGCGCGGCGCATGGGCACTCGGCGGGCTGCTCATGGGGGCGGCCCTCACCACGAAGCTCCAGTGCGCCTACCTCGCCATGATCGTCTGCGGGCTGGCGGCGGTCTTCGCGGGCGGGCGCATCGCCCTTGGTCTGCTCCGCAAAGCCGGCGCGTCTTCGCCGCGAAGGCATCTGGTCGGACCGGTCACGCTCGCGGCCTGGGTGCTGCTCGGGGCTTCGCCGCACCTGATCGAGCGCGCGGTCTTCTATCGCAACCCGGTCTATCCTTTCGCGCAGGACGTGTTCCCACAGAGCACTCCGACGATTCCCGACGCGGCCGCTCTGGTCGACACGGCCGCGATCGGCGTGGATCAGCACTGTCCCACGGGAGCAACCCGGTGGGCGCGCGTCAAGAAGGGGCTGAGGCTGGCGTTCACCTTTGCCTTCGAGCCGCACTATTCGTTCAAGGGCGACCGCCCGAGCTTCGGTTTTCTCTTCACGCTGTTGTCGCCGCTGGTGCTGGTCTTGCCCAACACCCGCCGCCTGAAGCTGGGCGCGCTGGCGTGTATCGGCGCGGTGTTCGCCTGGGCCATGACGCGCCAGATCGATCGCAACCTACAGATCGTGTTGCCGGCTCTCGTGGCCGTCACGGTCGGGACCATGGCGCGAATCTGGAGTCTGGGGCGCGCGGCGCGCGCGGCCCTGTGCCTGCTCGTGCTGCTGCAAGTGGCGTGGAACGCGCAGTACCTTTACGAACCCATCCAGCCTTTGCTCGAGCGAGCCCGCCTGGGCGCCCTTGGCCGCGTCGACGCCTACGACCTGCAAGCGCGCCGGGAGATGACCCGGCGCCTGCCGGAAGACGCGGTCGTGCTGATGCACTATCAGCACGTGACGCTGGGCCTGGATCGCAGGGTCCTGCACGACACCGGCGGATTCCAGGGGCTCATCGACCAGCGTCCGCTGCACACGGCGCGCGCGTTGTACGAGCGCTGGCGCGAGATCGGCATCACCCATGTGGTGTGGAATTGGCGGGAGCACAGCGCGAGCCCGCAGGAACAGATCGCCTTCGCCGTCTTCGCGAGCTTGGACGCCGTGCGCATGGGGACGTTCGGCGAAAACGAGCTGGCCGCCATGCCCCCGACCGCGCCGCCGGCCGAGCGCCCGTACCGCACGCTGGTGCTCGGCGTTTCTCCCTACGCCGACGGCGTGTACACGGTCGACCAGTTGAGCATGTTCGACGGCATGCCCTTGCCGCGGCCACCCGATCCGCAGATTGCCCGCGCGCAAGTGCCCGACCTGGGGGATCTCGCGTCCGGCATCGATGTGGCCCTTTTCGCAAACGAGCACCCCGAAGCCGGCGCCCTGACGGCGGCGCTGGCGCGCGATTTCGAAGAGCTCAACTCGAACGAGTATCGCAGGCTGTTCGTGAATCGTTCCTTGCGTCAGGCGCGCCAGCGTCGATAGCAAGACGTCGTGGACGGCGGTCGATGCGGCGTCAAGGCCGGCCGGCGTGTGCGCCTAGGCCGCGTGCGCGCCGCGGTTGCGTGCTCGGGGATGCGAAGGCGCGTGGCCGCGGTATCTCCGCCCCGGGGAATCTCACTCGCGCAGGATGGGCAGGCCGGCAATGTGCTTCGCGAGCGCGGCCAGCCCGTGTTTCTGGGCGATGGCAAGCGCTTCCTGGGCCTTGATGACGGCCTCGTGGCGCAAACCCTGCTGGGCGAGCAAAGAGGCTTGATTCGCCATTGATGTCGCCAGCCCTTGGGGGTCGCCAAGCTGCCTGCAGATGCGCTCCTTTTCCTTGTGCAGGGCCATGGCCTCGTCGAGCTTGCCCCAGTCATGTAGGATGACGGCCTGGTGGCCGAGGCTTGTCTGGAGGCCTGCGACGTTGCCTAGCTGCCTGCAGACGCGCTCCTCTTCCCTGAGAAGCGCCATGGCCTCGTCGAGCTTGCCCCAGGCGTAGAGGATGCTGGCCTGGTTGCCGAGGCTCGCTGAGAGACCATCGAGTCTGCCTAGTTGCCTGCAGATGCGCTCCTGTTCCTTGTGCAGGGCCATGGCGTCTCCGAGCTTGCCCCAGACCTGGAGGATGATGGCCTGGTGGCCGAAGGTTCGCTGGAGGCCTGCGACGTTGCCTAGCTGCCTGCAGATGCGCTCCGTTTCCTTGAGCAGGGCCATGGTCTCGTCGAGCTTGCCCCAGGCGTAGAGGATGCCGGCCTGGTTGCCGAGGCTCGCTGAGAGACCATCGAGTTTGCCTAGCTGCCTGCAGATGCGCTCCTGTTCCTTGTACAGGGCCATGGCCTCTCCGAGCTTGCCCCAGGCCTGGAGGATCAGGGCCTGGTTGTTGAGGCTTGTCTGGAGGCCGTCGAGTCTGCCGAGCTGCCGGCAGATGCGCTCCGCTTCCTTGAGCAGGGCCATGCTCTCTTCGAGCTTGCCCCAGGCCTGGAGGATGAGGGCCTGGTTGTTGAGGCTTATCTGGAGGCCGTCGAGGTTGCCGAGCTGCCGGCAGATGCGCTCTCCTTCCCTGTGCAGGGCCATGGCGTCCTCGAGCTTGCCCCAGG
>JAFGPX010000010.1 GCA_016935975.1 Deltaproteobacteria bacterium | reverse complement strand
TTGGCCCAGACGGCTGCATCATGGGCTTCTGCTGTGTGTCGGTGACCTTGGGGACTGGCTCTGCCCGCATGCTCCTGGTGAACGGCCAGCTCACCTTGGCCATCCCCACCAATCTCGAGTATGAAGGGATGCAACCGCTCTCATACGAGATACTAGCGAGCGCGCGGATGGCGGATCAGGCGCAGACCACCGACTGTGAGACGCGGTTGATCACCGAAGGGGCAGCGACGCTTTTCTGTCCGGCGGATCCAGGCCGCCAGCCGGCCTGCGGGGAGACCGTCCAGATACAGGTCGACTATCGGTGGGGCTCGATCGGCTGCTACGCCCACAGCGATTACTCTTCGTACCTCACTGCCACCGTGTCGGCGCAAGTGGAGTGCCTCGCTTGCCCCGCCCGCCAACCCGCGAACGGCGCGACCGAAGCCACTCTTCCAGTCGGAACGGAGTGCCTCTACGGCAATGGCGCCACGGGGTGCCAAGTCGTGCGTCCTAGCTCACAGGAATCCGAGCTGGTCTGGCAATGCGCATCCCGCACGGGCGCCGACGCTGGAGCGGGAGGATAGGAGCCGCCGACAGCTTCCTTTCTCGTGGCTTCTGCGTTTTTCGCGCGACGGAGGCGATAACCTTCTCAGGCCGCCGGCGTCTCGAAGCTGACCTACGAGACACCCGTTCCGTTTCTCGACTGCCGAACCTTCACGGATACCGTCTCGTCTTCCTGCATGGAGCTTTTCTGTCCCGTGCACTACCTGGCCGCATCCTCCGCGCCTTTTCGCGGACTCCGCCGCGGCTCGACGCCGAGCGAAGCGGTGTCGCGCGCCTGCAAGGCGACCCTTGCCAGGTACCTCCTGCACGAGCAAGACGAGCATCTCCTGTACGATTACTTCCCGACTCTCGGAATATTTGAGAACGACGAGTGGCACACGCACCACGCGGATGACCTGCGCAGCTACGTGGAATGGCGATATGGCAGCGGGACTTCGCGACCCACGAGCGAGCCGGGCTGATCGGACGCTGCCCGTTGCGGTGGCGCGTCTTGCGGCCCGGGACGGCGCACCGGAACGAGCGGAGTGCGGGCCGCGAGTGTGCGGCCGGTCTCATGCCGCGGCCGCAAGGCGGTCTTGGGCGTGATCGCGGCGACGGTTTCTCGGTATCCTTGCCGGCATGCGAGGCTTCACGGCGATTCTGTGCGTTGTCGTTCTCGTCAGCGGAGCCGCCGTCGTTGGCGGCGGTTGCGGAAGGTTTGTCGGCGTTTCCCGCTCCGCCCGCGAGCGATGGGCTCGGCGGCGTCGCGGCCGTCGCGGCGGGCAGCGCGCACACCTGTGTGCTCATGACGACGGGTGGCATTCGTTGCTGGGGCTCGAACGCCGACGGACGCCTCGGCGTTCTCCCGCCGGATCACTCGACGCCGGAGCCCGTCGTGGGGCTCTGCCTGTGGCCGGCGGGTCAGCTTCGAAGTAGAAACGCGATCGTCGACCGACAACTCGACGCCCCGAGCGGCGGCGGAGTACTCTCCTTCCAGCGAGGAAGACATGCACGACGTCGTTTTGCACGCTTTCAACTGGACCTACGAAACCATCGCGAACCGCGCCAACGAGATCGCGCAGGCTGGCTACGGCGCGGTGCTGTTCCCCCCCGTGCTCTACAGCCAGGAAGACAGCGGGTACTGGTGGCAGCGATACCAACCCAAGGACTACCGGGTGCTGCGCTCGCGGCTCGGTCGCAAGGCGGCCCTCGAGGCGGCTCTCGAGGCGCTGCGGCGGGCCGGGGTGCGCGCCCTCGCCGACATCGTCTTCAACCACATGGCCAACGAGAAGACGATGCGACAGGATCGCGGCGAAGCGGATCTCTACGATTTTCCGGGCAAGTACGAGCTGGACCGCTACAGGAACGAGCGCGTCGAGTTCCGCAAGGACCGGCTTTACGGCAACTTGGACGACGGCCTTTTTCGACCTCGGGATTTCAATCCGGAAGGCGACATCTCGGACTGGAGGAATCCCGAGCGCGTCCAAGAGCAGTGGCTGAGCGGCCTGCCGGATCTCGACCTTACGGACTGGGTCGTCGACCAGCAGTGCACCTGCCTGCGGGCGCTCTGCGACCTTGGCTTTTCCGGCTATCGGATCGACGCCATGAAGCATCTCCCCGTCGAGCATTTGCTGCGCGTTTTCACCATCGACGCCTTGGACGACAAGTTCGTCTTCGGCGAGGTGCTGACGACGAACGATCAAGAAGAGACCACGTTTCTCTGGCCCGTCATCCGGCACACGCAGTTCCCGTGCTACGACTTCGCCCTGCACGAGACGCTTCGCCGCGTCTTTCTCCCTTCCGGCCGGCTGCGCGAGCTGGTCGATCCGGCCGCGTACGGGCAGGCTCTACCGTGGCAGCGCGCGGTCACCTTTTCGGTCACGCACGACATCCCGAACAACCGGACGTTTCGGGGCATGATGCTCGGCGCGCACGACGAGTATCTTGCGAACGCCTACATCATGGGGCGCGACGGGGGCGTGCCTCTCGTCTACTCCGACCAGAACGAAAGCGCGGGCGATCATCCCGACGATCGCGATCGCTGGGCCGGCGCATGGAACCGCTACGACATCGTGCAGATGATTCGCTTTCACAACGCCGTGCACGCCTTGCCCCAGCGCTGCCTCTACGAGGCGGACGGCTTCCTGGTCCTGGCCCGCGGCGATTGCGGCATCGTCGCCATCAACAAGACCGAAGAGTGGCAGTGCCCCACCATCTGGACCTGGGGCCTCAGGCAGGGCAACTACCGCTGTCAGATCCACCAGCACGTGATGCGCGTGCAGGGCGAGACGTTCAACTTCGCCATTCCGCCGCGGCAGGCGCAGATGTGGCTCGCGGAGTAGCCCGTCCCGGCCGGAAGCGCCGATGGCGAGCCGTGGCCTGTGCCGATCTCGGCACAGGCGGCGCCCTAACCATACAGCTCGCAGATGACTTCGCCGGTATCTCGGTCTATTCGGATTGAGCAATCCGGATACTGTTCGCAACACGACGCCGTCCACTTGTTCTCCTTTAGAACGAGATCTCCAGGACACCCACAACCGCTCTCCTTTCTGACCAGCTCGGCGTCTTCTTGGCTGATGGGCGTTTGGATGGGTCTTGACAGAGTCACGGTCTTGTCGGCTCCATTCACGAGAACGTGGACAATGTAGATGCTGCCCAAGCCGTCGAGCTTGGCGGCCGGGCCATCGTTGCCCACATCCGGTCCTGCTCCGGCATCACCCGCTGTCGTGCCGCCGGTACCGGGCGCGCCTCCGGAGCCGACTCGGCCGCCCGTGGCAACGGCGCCGCCCGTGCCGGGCACGCCTCCGGAGCCGACTCGGCCGCCCGTGGCAACGGCGCCGCCGGTGCCGGGCGCGCCTCCGGAGCCGACTCGGCCGCCCGTGGCAACGGCGCCGCCTGTGCCGGGCGCGCCGCCGGAGCCGACTCGGCCGCCCGTGGCAACGGCG
>JAFGPX010000108.1 GCA_016935975.1 Deltaproteobacteria bacterium | reverse complement strand
CTCTGCTTGTCGCGCGGGTTGTGGCCGGAGGCGTGCAAGGTGAAGAGGCGCATGCCGCAGCTATCCCACGTGCGCAGGCGGTCGCCCTTACGGGTGTCGGCTTCGTCCTGGATGTCGAAGCAGACGCAGGTGGGGCAGACGTAGGCGCAGGCGCCGCAGCCCAGGCACCGCAGACTCTGCTCGACCCAGATGGGGCTGTCGAACTTTCCGCCGAGCTTCTTTTCCAGGGCCTTGGCGTCGAAGGCGGGGCGCACGGTGGCGGCGGGGACCAGGTCGGGCGCGCCGGCCAGGGGCTGGAAGGCGGCTTTCGCCAGGTCGACGAGGGCCTTGCCTTTGTCGGTGAGGACCTGGGCGAGAAGACCTCCGGCCTTGAGGGGAGAGAGGAGGATGTCGCTGCCGGCCGTGTCATCGGGGCGCGAGCCTACCGAGGTGCAGAAGCAGGACTCGTCGGTCGAGGTGCAGGACATGGCGACCACCGTGGTGTTGGCCATGCGCTCGTTGAAGAACTTGTCCTTGTAGTCCCAGTTGAAGACCACGTCCAAGGCGTGGAAGGCGCGGGCCTCGCAGGGGCGTATGCCGAAGAGGACGGTGGGCGCGGCCTGCGGTTCGTTGTCCTCGAGAGTGACGTTCTTGCCTTCGAAGCGGTACTTGAGCAGACGCTCGACTTTGGGGAAGACGGTGGCCTTGGCGGAGACGGTGGACTGGCCCGTCTCTGCCAATTCGCCCGCGTTCTTGATCTCTGCGATCTCGATCCGCTCTGCGACCTCCTTCGGTCCGAGGATGCGGCTGCCGGACTTCGCGATGGCGTCGAGGAGGGTGGCGACGCCGGAGTCGGTGATTGTGTAGCGGTCACTCATGGTTGTGGATTCCTCTGGGGCCACTCACCCGCCGAGCCTCCGGCTCGGCGGCCTCTCCCCGCTGCGCGGGGCGAGGCGGTTGGATGTGTCATCGTCCGCCAGCTTGCTCCTCCAACCCTTGATCCCTCCCATCCTCCGTTCCCCCTGTTTTTCCCATCCGACATCATCGAATGAACTCTTCTTTGTCGTCGGGCTTGAAGGTGGACATGGCGTAGTCGAGCTTGGCGCTGGCGCCGCCCCTCTGGCCGAATTGGCGGCGCACGCTGTCCTCGGCGTAGATGGTGAGCAGGTGCACGGGGATGCCGACGGGACAGGCCTTGCCGCAGGTGCCGCACTCGACGCACCGGCCAGCCAGGTGCATGGCTCGCATCACGTGGTATTCGAGGTTGCCGACGGCGTGGCTGGCCACCGGGATCCACTGCGGGCGGTTGACGTCGGTGGTGCAGCGCTCGCAGTAGCACATGGGGCAGGAGGCGCGGCAGGCGTAGCACTTCACGCAGCGGACTAGCTCGTCGGCCCAGAAGGCGCGGCGCTCGGGGACCGACATCGCCGAAAGCTTGTCGATCATGTTGCGGTCGGCTTCGGACATGGCGTCGGGAATGGTGGCGACGGCCTCCTCGATGGCCTCGAAGGTGGCAAGCTCCCGCACCTGGCCGTCGATGACGGCCAGGGCCAGCACTTGCTCCTCGCGGATCTGCTTCTCGGCCGCGAGCTGCAGGATGCTGCGCAGGGTCGACGGGACGGCCACGACGGCCATGCGGCCCATGACGCGGACCTCGTGCTTGGTGAGGTAGGTCGCCAGGTTCTGGGTGCAGGCGGCATCGACGATCAGGTCGGCGGCGCGCTCGGGCTTGGTCACGAAGAGCGGCCGCCGCGCATTGCCCGTGCCTTTGCCGTAGCCGATGGCGACCTGGACCGTGCCGGCGGCTAGCAGCTCCTTGGCTTTCGTTTGCAGCGCTTCCATCAGATCATCCTCAGTCAATGCCCACGGCCGCGAGCTGTCGCAGTTCCCGGTACGGCCCCAAGGCGCGCACCTTGCTGGTGACTTCGTTGACCAGATCGGCCCACTTGGCGCCCTCGGCGGCCGAAACCCACGAGAAAATGATGCGCTCGAGGTCGATGCCCACAAACTCGAGCAGGTCGCGGAAGACCATCCAGCGCCGGCGGGCGTGGTAGTTGCCCGAGGTGTAGTGGCAATCGTTGGGGTGGCAGCCCGAAATGATGACGCCGTCCGAGCCGCGGGTGAAGGCCTTGAGCACCATCATGAAGTCGATGCGGCCTGTGCAGGGTAGGCGAATCACGCGGACGTTGGGCTGGTACTTGATGCGGCTGGTGCCGGTCAGGTCCGCGCCCGCGTAGGTGCACCAGTTGCACACGAACGCGGTGATCTTGGGTTCGAATGGTTCCGCCATGGTCAATTCCTAGATGCACATCAATTCGGCGAAGACCTGCTCGTTCGAGAAGCCTTCGAGGTCGATGGCCTTGGTCCTGCAGGTCGATACGCAGGTGCCGCAGCCCTGGCAAAGGCCCGGGTTCACCTTCGCCACCACCTTCAACACGTCGCCGTTGCGGTTCTTGATGACTTCTTCCTCGATGGCCTGGTAGGGGCAGGCCGACTTGCACAGAAAGCAACCCACGCAGCTCGAGAAGACGGGCGGCGGCTGGCGGTCCACGACCGCGATGATGGGCTCGCGGGTCAGCGTAGGCTGCGAGAAGAGGCCGGCGACTTTGACCGCGGCGCCGCTGGCTTGCGCGACGGTCTCGGGGATGTCGCGCGGGGCCTGGCAGGCGCCGGCCAGGAAGACGCCCGCCGTGTTGGTCTCGACCGGGCGCAGCTTGGGGTGCGCCTCGGCGAAGAACTTGTACGGGTCGTACGAGACGTGGAGCTTCTGCGCCAGCTCCTCGGCGTCGTTCTGGGCCTGCACGGCGGTCGCCAGGACCACCATGTCGGCGCGGATCTCGACGGGCTCGGCGCCGAGCAAGGTGTCTGCGCCCTTGACCACGAGCTGGCCGTCCTCCTCGTAGACGCGCGACACGCGGCCGCGCACGTACTTGACGCCGTCCTCTTCGATGGCGCGGCGGACGAACTCGTCGTAGTTCTTGCCGGCCGAGCGGATGTCCATGTAGAAGACCGTGGCCTGCCCGCCGTGCACCTTGTGCCGGTAGAGCATCGCGTGCTTGGCGGTGTACATGCAGCAGACCTTCGAGCAGTAGGGCACGCCCTTGAGCCGATCGCGGCTGCCGGCACAGGCGATGAAGACCACGTGCTGGGGCTCCTTGCCGTCGGACGGGCGGCGGATGGCGCCGCCGGTGGGGCCCGAGGCCGAGGCCAGGCGCTCGAACTTCATGCCGTCGATGACGTCCTTGAGCTTGCCGTAGCCGTATTCCGAGAAGTTGCCGACCGGCATGGTCTTGAATCCCGTGGCCAGGACCACGGCGCCCACGTCGTGCACCTCGACGATGTCCTCCTGGTCGAAGCGGATGGCCTTGGTCGGGCACAGCTTCTCGCAGGCCTTGCACTTGCCGGTCTTGTAGTAGGTGCAGTTCTTCACGTCGATGACCGGCTTGTTGGGCACGGCCTGCGGGAAGGGGACGTAGATGGCGGGCCGGAAGGACAGGCCCTCGTTGAACTCGTCGGGGATCTTCTTGACCGGGCACTTCTGTTGGCAGACGCCACAGCCGTTGCACAGCTTCTCGTCGATCTTGCGGGCTTTTCTGCGAATGGTCGCCTTGAAGTTGCCGATGAAGCCGTCGAGCTTCTCGAGCTCCGAATACGTGTAGAGGGTGATGAGGGGGTGGCGCGCCACCTCGACCATGCGCGGCGTGAGAATGCACTGCGAGCAGTCGAGCGTGGGGAAGGTCTCCGAGAGCTGGCTCATGTGCCCGCCGATGGACGGCGACTTCTCGACCAGTAGCACCGGGTTGCCGCTGTTGGCGATGTCGAGCGCGGCCTGGATACCCGCGATGCCGCCGCCCAGGACCAGCGCCTTCTTGGTGATGGGCACGCGGATGGGCTGCAAGGGCCGGTCGCGCTTGACCTTCTCGACCTGCAAGCGGACGAGGTCGATGGCCTTCTCGGTGGTGGCCGCGCCCTTGTCGTGCACCCACGAGCAGTGCTCGCGCAGGTTGGCCATCTCGCACAGGAAGGGATTGATGCCAGCTTCCTCGGCGGCACGGCGGAACGTCGGCTCGTGCATGCGCGGCGAGCAGGCCGCGACCACGACGCCGTCGAGCTTCTTCTCCTTGATGGCGTCCTTGAGCAGGGTCTGCCCCGGGTCCGAGCACATGTACTTGTAGTCCACGGCATGGACCACGCCGGGCATGTCGAGCGCGGCCTTGGCCACTGCGGCCACGTCGACCGTGCCGGCGATGTTCTCGCCGCAGTGACAGACGAAGACACCCACGCGCGCCATCAGGACACTACCTGCGCGGGCAGGGTCTTGGCCGGAAGCTTCACCGGCACGAAGTGCCGTTTGAGCCCGAGCCTCTTCTCGGAAAGCCCGAGGGCGAGGCCGATCACCTGGGTGATGAAGAGGACCGGAATGAGGGTGGGCTTCTCCATCCGTCGATTGATCTCTCGGCGGCGCAGATCGAGGTTCGAATGGCACATGGGACAGGAGACGACGATGGCCTCGGCATGGCGCCTGGTCGCGTCTTGCATGATCTTGGAGCTCAGCCGTCCCACCACCGAAGTGCGAGAGATCGAGAACGAGGCGCCGCAGCACTCGGTCTTGAAGCTCCAGTCGATGGTCTTGCCGCCGACCAGGGCGACCAGCTTGTCCATCTCGACCGGATCCTCGGTTCGGTCGAAGCGCGTGACCTTGGGCGGGCGCACCAGAAGGCAGCCGTAGTAGCAGGCGACGGTGTGCTCGAACTTGCTCGTGACCTTGGCCGCGATGGTCTCCGGGATCTGGGCGAGGAACTCGATGACGTTCAGGACCTTCGGCAGCTCGTCGAGCGAGCCGGGCGGGCATCCGAGGACGCGCTCGACCTGCGCCCTGGTCGCCGGCTTGGTTTCGATCTCGTGCTTGCCCATGAGCAAGCGGCTGTAGCAGGCCGCGCATGGGGTCAGGACCTCCGCCAGGCCGGCCCGTTTCGCCTTGAGCAACACGTTGGCCGGCAGGGCGATGGACATGGTGGTGTCGATCATGTGCGCCGGGCTCGAGCCGCAACAGTTCCATTCCGGAACCTCGGCGAGATCGATCTCGAGCGCTCTGGCGACGGAACGCACGGACTCGTCGAATTCCCGCGAGGTGCCGGTCAGAGAACAGCCGGGGTAGTAGCCGACCCTCATGGCTGGGACTCCTTCTTCGCGGCGCGGGCGCGGGCGAACATCCTGCCCACCTCGCGCTTGCTGCCCCCGCCGTGCGGCAGCAGGCTCATCTTGCCCTTGAGAAACATGGATGGGGCCGCGCCCAGGTCCTGGAAGAGGTGTCCGGTGCGGAGCTTGTAGTCGCCGATCATGCCGAACTCGAACACGCGGCCACTCCGCTCGATGGAGTGGAGGAACGCCTTGTGGAAGGCGACGATGTCGTCGGCCGCCCGGTTGGCGACGTTGCGGGCCAGCGACTCCTGGCGCAGGATATCCATGGCGCGCGGCAGGTCGACCTCCTGGGGGCAGCGCGTGACGCAGGTTTCGCAGCCGATGCACAGCCAGATGGACATCGACTCCAAGGCGCGCTTCTCGTGTTTGGGCGATTCCGTCTGCAAGAGGCGCAGGATCTGCGACGGCGCGACGTCCATCTCCTCAGCCGCGGGGCAGCCGGCGGTGCACTTGCCGCACTGGTAGCAGTCCGCGACGTCGACCTCGCCCACTTCTTTCAGCCGGGCGGCCAAGCTGTGGCGCGCTGACGGCGATTCATGGTGGCAGCTCATGTACTTCTCCGGGGTGAGCGTCCGGCCTTCGGACTGGGAGAAGTATGCTCCGATGGGACGCCGATTTGTACCTTTCTTCACAGCGAAACAGCGAACGCGTGGCGCATCGGGTGCCGTGTCGTGCATTTGCGTCACCGTGTCCGGCTGGCCCATCTCGGAAGCGGGCAACCCTCGGACGTTTGTGGTTTCTTGCTAGAAAGGCAGACCGGGAAGCGGGTGGCGATTCGTCGCTTCACCCACCAGATTGACTGCCACGCCGGCGGCCCACAGCTCGCCCAGGGTCTGGTGGACGCGCGCGGGGGCGTAACCTTCGGCCGGCGGCTCGTCGCGGCCGAGCAGGGCCAGGGCGCGGAGGTTGGACCGGCCCCTGGTCTGGGTCGTGATGAGGCTGGTCAGGGCCGCGCCCATGCCGACCTCGAGGATGACAGCGGACGGCTCGGCGAGCAGGGTCGCGGCTGCCTTGTCGAAACGGACCGGCTGCCGCAGTTGTCGCGCCCAGTACGCGCGATCGCGCGCCAGCGCCTCGGGCATCCACTCGCCGGTGACGGGCGAGAGCAGTCGGTTCTTGGGCGCGGCGAAGTCGAGCGGCGCCAGCTCGGCCAGGAAGGGATCGAGGATTGCATCCATGGCGGGCGAGTGCACGGCGACGTGGATGGGCGCGGGCCGCGTGATCAGGCGCGCGGCGGCGAGCTTCTCGTTGCAGATCGCGACGGCTTCGGGCCGGCCGCTGAGCAGGCACAAGTTGGGCGCATTCACGCAGGCGAGGGTTATGTCGTCCGGGAGCTGTGGCTGGAGGGCCTCGGGGGTCGCCCGCACGATCAAGGCGGCGCCCGGCCCCGTGGTTTGCATGAGGCGGCCGCGGTGGTACACGGCGCGGACCGCGTGCTCGTCGGTCAAGACCCCGGCGAGATTGGCGCTCATCCATTCGCCGAGCGAGTGGCCGAGGAAGCCGTCCGGGTGCGGGCCGAGGTCGAGCAGCCAGCGGCCGAGCGCGGCGCCGACGCAGAAGATGGCGAGCTGGGTCTTGCCGTTGTCCCGAAGCACGCTGTCCGCGTCGGCCCGCGGGTCGGCGAGCCAGCCGGCGCAGTCGAAGCCGGAGATGTCACGCGCCAGATCCGCGTAGTGCCGCAAGTGGCGGGCCCAGGCCGGCAGGCCGGCGAGCAGGCGGGACAGCACGCCCGGCCTTAGCGAGCCTTGGCCGGGAAACGAGAGAATGAGCTTGGGCGAGCCGGGCAGAGCCGTGGCCGTGGCCCAGCGGGCCTTGTCGTCGAGCGCGGCCAGCGCGTCCTGCCAGCTCTCGACACGGATGGCGCGGCGCTGGGGCAGCATCCGGCACCGCTCGCGGAGCGCGGCCGCCACCTCGGGAAGTGGCCAGGCGGCATGCCCCGGCTGGCTTTTCTCGCTCATCCACGCGGCCAGCTTCTGCGTAGCCGCGTCCAGCGCCTCGGCGGTTTCCGCGGACAGGAGCAGGGTTGTGGGATGGTTGGCGTCGAGGGAGACGTTGTCGCTTCTGGCCATGCGGGAGGCTTTTTGCGTTGCTGTCTGCTGCGGATCTCACGCCCGCGCGCCCGTTCCCCTTGCCGCATGGCGGGGAGTGGGTCGGGGCGGGCGAACCGGGCCGAATCCGGTGCTAGACAGTAGTCTGTCGGGGTTGGCCGGGCAATGTCCCACGCCTTTGCGGAATCGGCGTCCGGGGGCGGTGCGTGGGATGCGTGCGGACCGCCAGCCCGTCTCTGGCGGCCTCACCGGGCTTCGCCGCCTCACGCGACAAGGAGAAGTCCGCGCAGGGTGTCGGGCTCAGCGCGCGGCCCATCTCGCCTTGCAGAACTGCCTGGCCCGCACCGCCAGCGGAGATTGCGGCGGAAGTTCCGCGAGCTTTGCATTCGCCTCGTCGAATCGCCCCAGAGCGCACAGCGCCTGCGCTCTGGCCGCCCGGTGTTCTTCGCCGAGCAGTCCCTTGGGGAATCTGCGGCGATACTCGTCGAGCGCCTTGAGAGCCTCCGCGGGACGGCCCGCGCGTAGGTCACGGGTGGCGCGCGACAGAATCGCGACCTCGGCCGCCAACCGATCCTTCGGGCGGTAGGCTGTGGTGGCCGGCAATGCCGGAGGGTCGGGCGTCGGCATCGCCGTCGGGGTGCCGGTCGGTGGCTCGACAGGAGGAGCCGCAATAGGCTCGATTGCCTGTGTCCTCGCAGCGACGGGCGCAGCTTTCGTCTCTTGCATCTTGTCTTGACCCGCCCCTCGCGGCCACGCGTAGAACAGAGCCCCGCCGAGAATACCCACGCCGACCACGACCACCGAGATGAGCGGCCATGCCGAGCTGCTTGCCGTCGCCGCGGACGCGGCCGTGGCCATGTCGGGCGGCAGCGCTGCGTCGCCCAGTTGGGCGCGCAGTTGGCCGAGAAGGCGCTCGCGATCCGCGGCCGTCGGCTGGTAGGCACGCTGAGCGGCGCGGATGAGAGCTTGTCCCTTGGGACTCAAGGTTGACATGTCAGCAATTCCCCTCGCGAGACCCTTCATGCCTGGCAAGCGCTTCCTCGAAGAGCTTTCTCGCCAGGCGAAGCCTCGAATAGGCCGTGTTGAGCGGTATTTCGAGCGCTTGCACCACTTCCGGTACCGTCATTTCGAGCACCTCCACCATCACGAAGATCTCTCGCTTCGGTTCGTCGAGCTCGG
>JAFGPX010000107.1 GCA_016935975.1 Deltaproteobacteria bacterium | reverse complement strand
CGGATGGGGATGAGCTTCATCTTGGCCACCAGCTCGCGCACCGACTGGTGGGGCGGCAGGAAGCTGCGCGGCCAAGTCGGCGTGTACTTGACGAACGGCCGCCGGTAGGGCACCCCGGACTCGGAGGCATAGCCGACGGCATGACCGATGCCGGAATCGGGTATGCCCGCGACGATGTCCACCTTCACGTCGTCGCGCTTGGCCAGGGCCGCGCCGCAGCGGTTGCGGCAATCCTCGACGTTGACGCCTTCGTAGGTGGACGCGGGATAGCCGTAGTAGACCCAAAGGAAGGCGCAGATGCTCATCACCTTGCCGGGCGCCTGCTTCTGCGTCACTCCCTCGGGCGTGACCAGCACGATCTCGCCCGGTCCCAGCTCGCGAAGGGTTTCGTAGCCGAGGTTGGGGAAGGCGCAGCTCTCGAAGGTGAGCGCGAAGGCGCCTGGCTTCTTGCCCACAAGGATGGGCGTCTTGCCGAAGCGGTCGCGGGCCGCGTAGATCCCTTTGTCGGTCAGCAGCATGAGCGAACACGAGCCCTTGATGGCCGCTTGCGCCCTGCGGATCCCGTCCTCGAACGTGGCTTCCTCGTTGATGAGCGTCGCGACCAGCTCGGTCGGGTTGATCTCGCCCCCGCTCATCTCGGAGAAGTGCACCTGCTTCTTGGCGAAGGCCTGCGCCGCCAGCTCGGCCAGGTTCTTGATCGCGCCGATGGTGACGATGGCGTAGGGGCCGAGGTGCGAGCCGATGATGAGCGGCTGATCCTCGTAGTCGCTGATCACGCCGATGCCGAGGCCGCCCTTCATGGCCAGCACCTCGTCCTGGAACTTGCTGCGGAACTGCGAGGTCGAGATGTCGTGGATGATGCGCTGGATGCCGTTTTGCCCCGTCACCGCCAGACCCCCGCGGCGAGTGCCGAGGTGCGAATGGTAGTCGGTCCCGTAGAACAGGTCACTGACGCAGTCTTGCCTGCTAGCGACGCCGTAGAAGCCGCTCATGGTGGTCCTTTCCTTCGCCTTTGCCGAGTCGGTGGCGGATTGTAACGAATCGGGAACGATCCGGAAACAGTGCCGACGCGATGAAATCTCGCTCGCCATGGCACTCTTCCCTTGCCTCCTTTCTGCTCTGGAGTAGAAGACGGTTGTGCGGAGCGTTGCAGTGCTGCTGCCCGACTAGCCGGCCGCAGAAGCAGGGGCTTCTGGGACTGCTGTGTGAGCCATCTCGGGAGCGCACGTGGGGCGCCAGCTACCCGGCTCGAGCAGGCACGACTAGGGCACGCACCACGCCTGGGCGTAGTCCCGAGGCGCATCGCTTCCGCAGCTGGAGAAGCCAAGTGCAGAGCAGTCGATGGCCGTCATCCCGGTCGGGCCGCAGTAGCCAAGGACGTTCCCCGCACAGCTCTCCGCGGTGGCGGCGCAGGCGAACTGACAAGCCGGGTAGTACGGGTTGTCGTTCTTGCTGCAGGTTCCGCCCCAGGAGGCGCAGCTCCACGCTGCCTCGTGCCCGCCGAGGCAGTTGATCAGGCTGTCGCCCTCGCAGCGCGATCCGTTGCTGCCGGCGGCGCAGGTGGCCGCGCTCTTGCCCACGCAATAGGTCGGCTCCTCCGCTAGCGCGTAGCTTCCGGGCGCGCAGGTCGCGCCGAGCCAGTCGCAGTCGAAGACGAATTCTCCATCGCCCAGCTTGAACCTGGCCAGATCCCCCTCGCAGGTGACCGCCAGGGTCATCTCGATCGGTTGCCCGCTGGTCACGCGGGCGGCGCAGGTGGCGAGCACCCTGTCGTTGTCGAGCCCGGTCAGCTCGACGCACTCCAGCCCCAGCTCGGCGCAGTCGAAGCTCATCTCGATACCGAACATGCAACCGCGCAGGTGCGTGGTATCGCTGCATCGCCGCTCCCCCGAGTAGTTCGCGGGTATCGTGCAAGCGGTCTCGGTCCGGCCCTGGTTCAAGCACCCCAAAATCGCCGGACAATCGGAAGCGGCTTGCACGCAGGCCATGTTCTGCATCAGAGCGATCTGCAAGAGCCAATCGAAGTCGTCCCAGATGGACAGCAGCCACGAGTAGCGCTTGAGGTCGAGAACGCCTACCCGGGTCAGATTCTCCACGCAGCGCCCGATGCCTTGCTTCGAGATGCCTAGGGCCAGCGTGCCCATGCTGTTGGCGCAAGCCACGGCCTTGGCGCACCCGCTCGCCACGATCTCCGCGGAGAAGCGGAAGGTAGGCCCTGCATCGGGCAATGCAAAGGATCCAGAATCCGGTGAGGCAGCCCGGCCACTGTCCGGCGTCACCGGTGAACCGCCGTCTGGAGAACTGCCGCGGCGACTGCTGCAGGCGGTGCCAAGCAGGACCACGAGCATCACCCAGCGCATGGGGGGCCAGCGTAGCATGACTGAGGGGCCAGGTAGCATGACCCCGGCTTCTCTGTGACCTCAACCACCTCCGTTCTCTCTCCGAGCTTCGCCCTCTCTGCTTCCACCTTCCTGGGCGGACTGCTAGAGTGCCGAGCCTGCCTAGGGAATCCCGAGCGAAGGTATGAGTTTCATCGAGAGATTGCGCCGAATACCGACCACCTGGTGGGTCGCCATCTTCGCGGTCGTGCTGGTGCTGCCGCGCATCTGGTCCTATGGGTTCTGGGAGCCCTGGGAGCTCAAGATCGGCGAGCACGCGCGCGATATGGCGGACGGGGCGCTGGCCGATGTGACCGTGAACAAGCGCTACCCGGCCGAGCCGCCCCTGAACCTGCTCGTCAGCGCGCTGGGCATGAAGATCTTCGGCGTTGGCGAGTTCGGCGGCCGCATCGGCAACGGGCTCTTCGCCATCGTCGCCATCTTCGCGGTCTACTGGGCCGGGCTCGGCCTCTTGCGGCGGCGCGCCGCTTTGCTGTCGGCGCTGGCGCTCGGGGCCATGCCGCTCTTCGTGCTGCAGTCGCGGCAAATCGTGTCGGATATGCCGCTTGTGGCCAGTCTGGCCCTGACCCTGGGCGGCCTGGGCCGCTACGCCTGGCCGCCGGACGGCCTGCGCCGTCTGCGCGATGCCGTCGTCGCAGGCGTGGGCCTTCTGCTCGGCCTGTTCTCGGGTGGAGCGCTGCTCGGCGTGGCCCTGCCGTGTTTGGCCCTGACGGGCAGCCTGCTGGTCGCCTTCGGCCTGCAGGCGCGCGGCGGCGAGGCGTCAAGCCCGGCCGATGCCGCCGCGGATCTCTGCGCGCCGGGCGTGGGCCGCGATGTCCCCGCCGGCATGAGCTTCGGCCGCGGGCTCTTTCTCAGAAGCTCGCGCGGCCGTCTCGTCCTGGCCACGGCCGCGCTGCTGGGCATCGCGGTGTTCGTCTTCACCCTGACCACGGCGAACGTGGCCAACAAGTACTCGCTCCTTTTGGGTGGCGTGCCCAAGGCCGGGACGCCGACCACGACCTTCGACTACCTCGTCAAGCAGCTCGGTTTCGGCCTCTTCCCGTGGAGCGCGTTCGCGGTCTTCGCGCTCGGCCGTCCTCTCATCCGGCTGGGCGGCGGCAGCGAGCCCGACGGCGACCGGATCGCCTTCTCCCAGCTCTACCTGCTGGTTTTTGCGGCGTTCGGATTCGCCCTGTCGAGCTACTTCGTCGTCATGACCGGCCAGGCACGCTTCGTGGCGCTCGCGCCCATTGCCCTCGCGGTCGGCGCGTTGCTCGACGAGGCCTTGGAAGGCCGGCGCGCCGAGCCCGTGCTCGGCCTGCTCGTCGCCACGGGCACCATCGTCGTGGCGCGCGATTTGGTGCTGGAGCCCGAAGAGCTCGTCTCGGTCCACACCCTGGCCAAGGTGAAGTGGCCCGAGAAGGTCAAGATGGGCTGGATGTTCATGGCGGCCGGGGTGCTGTTCGCCGGCGGCATCTACACGGGCCTGGCCACGCGCGGCCGAGCCCTCGGGCGCGTGGCCTTGCGCGAACTGGGCACGGCCGGCAAGTGGCGCCGCCGCATCGAGAAAGGGGTGGTCGAGGCTGGGCGCTACGGCATTCAGGTCGCCGTGACCAGCGCCGTGGTCTTCGGTCTGGCGGTGGGGCATGTCGTGGTGCCCGTGCTGTCCAAGCACCTTTCCTTCAAGCCCCTGCTCGAGAGCTACGCCAAGTTCGCGCGGCATGGCGAGAAGATCGGCCGCTACAAGGTCGAGGCGCAGGGCGCGGGCTTCTACAGCCGCCGCGAGATGACCGACCTCCCCACGCCGGAGCGCGTGGCCAGTTTCCTGCGCAGCGGTGAGCGCGTGTTCGCCCTGGTGTCGGCCGCGCACCTGGCCGTGCTCGACGCCACACTCAAGAGCGCAAAAGTGGACTACTTCGTCGTCGACGGTCGCTCTTCGCGCTTCCTCTTGCTCTCGAACCGGCTTCTGGCCGGCGAGAAGGACGAGAATCCACTCAAGAAGGACGTGTGGATGGCGCCCCAGCTACCGCGCCTCGTGGCCGGCCCGCCGGGACCGAACGGCGAGACGACCCAGAAGAGCGAATGGCCCGATCAGCCCGTGCCCTGGAAGTGGCGCGTTCCGGCCCGGACCATGTTCGAGGACGCCATCGAGCTGGTGGGCGCGGACTTCCCGCCCTCCATCCGCCGGCCGGGCACCATCCCCCTGACCCTCTATTTCCGCGTGCACAAGAAGCCGCGACCCGGCTTCCGCGTCTTCGTGCACTTCGACGCGCCCGGCGAGCCGCGCCTGCTGGGCGACCACGCCCTGCTCAACGGGACTTTCCCTACAGACTATTGGTTGCCTGGCGAGTACATTCGCGATAGTTACGATGTCGAGGTGCCGCTCATGACCACACCCGCCGGCAGGTACACCTTGCTGATCGGCTTCTGGCCGGGGGGAGAGGGCAAGCGGCTCAGGATCACGGCCGGGCACAACGACGGCGGTGACCGCACGCAAGTCGGCTTCATCGAGATCAAGTGATCATGCACACCAAGGATCGCCGCAAGCACAAGACCGCGGTAGCACACGAGCGACGCAAGGGGCACGAGCGGCGCGAGCACGAACGCGTGGCGGTCTGCCTGGAAGTCGACTACCGCTCGGACGACACCTTTCTGTTCGCGTACATCACGGACATGTCGGCCATGGGCATCTTCATCCAGACTATGACGCCCAAGCCGCCGGGGACGCTGCTCAACCTGCGCTTCCGCACGCCGGAAGGCAAGCGCCTGGACGTGCAGGGGCGGGTCATCTGGATCAACCAGCCGCACGGCGCGGACAGCATCAACCCCGGCATGGGGGTGCAGTTCGTGGATCTCACCCAGGCCGAGCGCGAGCGGATCATGGCCCTGGTCCGCACCTTCGCCTACCTGAGCGACGACGAAGAGAAGATCCGCGGCAATTCGT
>JAFGPX010000106.1 GCA_016935975.1 Deltaproteobacteria bacterium | reverse complement strand
GTTCCCATCAATCGCGTAGGCGTAGCCGGGCTTTGCCCGGCGGAGCCAGTGCGCGGGAGGGTTTGGGAACCCTTTGAGGGTTCCCATTACTACGACAGCCTGTCGCGCCCGCCGGCTTCGACGAAGGCGCCCATGCGGCGGTACTTTTCGTAACGCCGATTCTTGAGCTCTTGGGGCGACAGCGGCATGAGCTCGTCCAGTGCCCGGCGGATGGCGGCCGCCAGGTTGCGCGCCGTCGCGTCGAAGTCGCGATGCGCGCCACCCGGCGCCTCCGGGATGATCTCGTCGATCACGCCCAAGCGCAGGATCTCGGGCGCCGTGACCTTCATGGCCGCCGCGGCCTCGGCCTTGCGTTCGTCGCTGCGGAAGAGAATGGAGGCGCAGCCCTCGGGCGAGATGACCGAGTAGACGGCGTTTTCCAGCATCATCACGCGATCCGCGACCCCGATGGCCAGCGCTCCGCCCGAGCCGCCCTCGCCGATGACCACCGAGACGATGGGCACCGGCAGCGAGGCCATGACCTCCAGGCTCTTGGCCACGGCCTCGGCCTGCCCGCGCTCCTCGGCATCGATACCGGGAAAGGCGCCAGGCGTGTCGAGCAGGCACAGCACCGGATGACGAAAGCGCGCCGCCAGCTGCATGAGGCGCATCGACTTGCGGTAGCCCTCGGGCTTGACCATGCCGAGGTTGCGAGCCAGCTTCTCCTTGGTCTTGCGCCCTTTCTGCTGCCCCAACACGACCACGGGAATACCCTCGAAGTAGCCGATGCCTCCGATCATGGCGCTGTCGTCGGCGAACGAGCGGTCGCCGTGCAGCTCGCGGAAATCGCCGATGATGCGCGCCAGGTAGTCCAGCGTGTAGGGCCGTCCGGGATGACGCGCCAGCTGCACTTTCTGCCAGGGCGAAAGCTCCGAGAAGATCCGCCGCTGCAGTCCCTCGGCGCGCTCCTCGATCCGGCGGATTTCTCGCGCGAGATCCGACGAAGCGCGCGACCGCCCCTTGAGCGTGGCGATCTTGCGCTGCAGTTCGACCACCGGACGCTCGAAGTCGAGCACCGGCGCTTCCGGGGCTTTCTCTTTCCTGGTTGGCATGGAAAGCGTGCATCCTGTTGCGCCCGGGGCGAACAGTCAACTGCCACGGCGGGGACGGCAATTCACCACGGCGAACGCGACACCACCGTTCCCCTGGCCGACGTGCTCGCCTACACCGAGCCCCTCGGCCTGCCCGTCACGGCGACTCCCGGCGCCGACCACTTCTTCCACCGCCGCTTGCATCTCGTCCGCGATGCCACCCCCGCAATCTGGCGCACGGGGGGGAAGCACCCGTTCACGATCTATCCAGGATCTCGCGCACGCGGCGGGCCAACGCGTCCATCCTATAGGGCTTGCTCACGAATTCGATGCCGGCTTCCAGCGCGCCGCCGTGGGCGATGATGTTTTCGCCATAGCCGGAGCAGAAGAGAGTGCGCGTCTCGGGATGGACCTTGGCCAGGGCCTGGGCCATCTCGCGCCCGTTCATTCCCGGCAAGATCACGTCGGTGAGCAGCAGGTCGATGCGACCGGTACGAGCGACGGCCAAGGCCAGCGCCTCCTCGCCCGTGGCCGCGACCATCACCTCGTAGCCCCAGCCGCGCAGCGACTGCGTGAGCACTTCGCGCACGCGCTCGTCGTCTTCCACCACCAGAATGCTCTCCTTGCCCCCGGGCAAGGCCCCTCCGGCCGCACCAGGCGGTCGCGCCTCTCCCCCGGCCGTGGCGGGAATCGCCGGCAGGTAGATTCTGACGGTCGTGCCCTTGCCCACCTCCGACCACACCTCGATGCTGCCGCCGCTCTGCTCGACCGCCACATAGGTGGTGGCCAGCCCAAGGCCCGTGCCCTTGCCACGGGGCTTCGTGGTGAAGAACGGCTCGAAGAGGTGGCATTTGACCTCGTCCGTCATGCCGGTGCCCGTGTCGGTGATGGAGAGGAGAACGTGCCGGCCGGCGCCAGCCAGCCTGCGCTCCTGCGCTTGCGTCTCGTCCAAGGTGACCGCCGCGGTTTCGATCACGAGATCCCCACCCTGGGGCATGGCGTCGCGGGCGTTGACCACCAGATTCATGATGGCTTGCTCGATCAGCCCGGGATCGGCCTTGACGATGCCCAGCCCATGCCCCGCGACGGTGCGCAAGCGCACGTCCTCGCCGATCAGACGCCCGAGCATCTTCTGCATGTGCCCGATGAGTCCGTTGACGTCGACGGGTTTCGCCTCGATCACGTGCTTGCGCGAGAAGGCCAGCAACTGGCGCGTGACCGTGGCGGCGCTGATGGCCGCCTCGCGAATCTCGGAGAGCGCCTCCCGCACGTCGGCCCCTTGTCGCAACTGGAAAAGCGCCAGGTCGGCGTTGCCCAGGATGGCGGTGAGCAGGTTGTTGAAGTCGTGGGCCACGCCCCCGGCCAATCGCCCGATCGACTCCATCTTCATGGCGTGCTGGAGCTCATCCTGCAGCCGCCGCTTCTCGGCCTCGGCCCGCACCCGGTCGGTGATGTCGCGAACCACGCCCATGAAGGCCGGCGCGCGGTCGAGCTCGGTCACGGAGGCCGCCACCTCGATGGGATAGATGCTGCCATCCTTGCGCCGGTGCACGCCCTCGAAAACGAAGCGGCCTTTCTCGGCCACCGCGCGATTGATCTCCGCCAGGTGCTCCCGCCGATCCTCGGGCACCACCTCGTCCATACGCATGCGGAGCAGCTCCTCGCGGGCGTACCCGAGCATGCGGCAAGCGCTGTCGTTGACTTCGACGATGCGCCCGTCGCGCCCCGCCAGGAAAATGCCGTCGGTGACGGTCTCGAAAAGCGTGCGGTATCGACGCTCGCTACGCTGAAGCCGCGCGGTGCGCAGGGATTCGAGTTTGGCCTGGTGTCGGAGCATCACGGCCATGAGAATACTGCTGCCGATCACGACGAGCAGGATGGTGAAACCGAGCACGATTTCCCTGGCCGGCCACGTAACCAGTACCAGCTCGAACCCGAGGCAGGCGACCATCGCGACGACGACGATGATGAACCAGCGCTGGGAGAGCAGGGTGGCGGCAATCACCACCGGAACGAAAGCCAGGGACAGAAGCCCCGCTTCGTGCAGGGAGCCCCCGACGAACGGGACAAGAAGCGGCAGGCATAGGGTACTGGCCACGTACAGCCCGACGCCCACACGGTAGCGTCCCGTGCGCACGAGAGCGTAGGCGGCTAGCACCAGCAAGCAGCTCGACAGCAAGGCGTAGAAGAGCGGGCCGCGTAGCAGCATCTTCGACGTCATGTGCCAACGAAACACCGTCCCAATGGCGCTGCTCAGGATCACGGCTAGCAGGTGGACGAGGGTCAGCACTGCCAGCAGCCTGGCGCCGGAGCGATTCTCCTCGCCCACGATGCGCTGGCTCGGCCCGAGCAGCCAGTGCAGGCGCCCCTTTGCACCTGCGTTCCCGGCCGCGATCATGGACTGACTATCCGCCCGACTCGCCAAAGGCGCAAGTCGGCGGCCTGCGCGACGAAGAAGCCGCGGACGAGACCCGCCAGTGCACCGGGCACGAGGGGATGGCCGGCGCGCAAGTGGATTTCCTCGCGGCGGAACCAGGTCCGCTGGCGGCGAGCGTAGGCCACGGTCGCGGACTTGATGGCGGAGATGGCCTCGTCGAGTGACAGCGCGCCGTCGAGGTGCTGCCCGAGCTGCTTGTAACCCAGCGCCTGCATGGCCCGCGAGGCGACATGCCCGGCTTCGCGCAAGGCGCGCACCTCGGCCAAGAAACCGGCCGTCATCATGGCGTCCACGCGGCTGCCAATCCGCGGCCGCAAATGCTCCAGGGAGAAATCGAGCAACACGGAGAAGAGGCACAGGGGCGGCGGCTTCTCGGCCCGGCACCGCCGCAAGGCACTGATGGTCATGCCGGTCTGCTCGTAGACCTCGAGCGCGCGACTGGTGCGAACGAGGTCGCCGGGCAGGATCTTGGCCGCCGCCTCGGGATCGATGGCGTGCAATCGCTCGAGCAGGACGGCGATGCCCATCTCCTTGGCCTCGGCCTGGTGGCGCGCCCGGATGGCGGGATCCGCTTTCGGCGCCACGAAGAGCCCCTTGACGAGAGCGCGGTAGTAAAGGCCCGTGCCTCCCACGATGATGGGCAAGCGGCCGCGCGCCACGACGCTCGCAACGCACGCGCGCGCCGCCTCGGCCCAGGCGGCAGCGTGAAACTGCTGGTCCGGCGCCACCAGATCGAAGAGGTGGTGCGGAATCGCCGCGCGTTCGGCCGGGGTGGCCTTGGCCGTGCCGATATCCATGCCGCGATAGACCTGCACCGAATCACAGCACAGGATTTCGCCGTCGAGAATCTCGGCCAAGGCCAGCGCAAGCGCGCTTTTCCCCGAAGCGGTGGGACCGAGGATGGCGACCACGGGCGGCGGTCGCCGGGCTATCGCGTCGGGACCGGTCATCACGTCCGTCCCAGGCGTTGCTCGATCTCGGCCATGGGCATGCGCAGCAGCACCGGGCGGCCGTGCGGGCAGTGCGAACGCAGATCGACACCGTCGAGCTGGACCAAGAGGGCTCGCGCCGCCTCCGGGCTGACCACGTCGCCGGCCCGCAGGGCCCCGTGGCAGGCCATGGTGGCGAAGACCTTGTCGAAACCGGCCTCGGCGCCCGCGCTCTGCCCGTCCTCGGTCAGGCCGGCGATCACGTCGAGCAGAAGCGGCTTCGGATCGACCTGCTTGAGCAGATCCGGCACGGCCCGCAGGAGCAGGGTGTGCGGTCCGAAATCCTCGATCTCGAAACCGAGCGCGCCCAGCGTCTCGATGGCCGCGCGGGCGCGCACGATGGCCATGGCGCGCTCGTCGATCTCGATGGGAATGGGAAAGAGCAGCCGCTGGCGCACGACCTGACGCTGGCGGTGGGCCTGGCGCAAGCGCTCGAAGGTGATACGCTCGTGCGCGGCGTGCTGATCCACGATGACCAGCTCGTCGCGGCTCTCGCAGATGAGATAGGTGCGCCGCACCTGTCCGACGTACGCCAGGCTGCCGAAGAAGCCCAAGGCACGGGGCGCCTCCCCGGGCACCGAGCCTTCCGGCGGCGCCTCCGCGAGCAGCGGCGCGCCGCCACCCGGTTCGGCGCCGAGCCCGCGCGAGCGCACGCGCCGCGCCGGCCGCAGCGCTTGCTGCCAGCCGCCGCTCTCTTGCCGAGCCGGCGGATGCCCGTCGGCAGCCACGCTGGCCGCGGCATCCAAGGATTCCGGCGGCAAGGTATAGGCGCGCAGCGGAGCCGCGGGCAGCCACGGGGCGCGGGCGACCGCCGCGGCGACGACATGGCGAACCGCTCCGTACACCTCCTGCGGCCGCGCGAAACGCACCTCCAGCTTCTGCGGATGGACATTCACGTCGAGCTCCTGCCCCGGCACCTCGACGAACAAGGCGGCCAGAGGGTAACGCCCCTTCTCCAGCAGCTCGCCGTAGCCCATGCCCAGCGCGTGCAGGAGCGAGCGATCGCGCACGAAGCGTTTGGCCACGAACAAGAACGTCGAGCGCGGGGTTGCCGCCGCCTCCTCCGGCGCGGCCAAGAACGCCACCACCGCGACGCCGGCCTCCGCTCCGTTCGCTTCGTGCAGCAAGCTCGCCCCGCGCCGGGCCAGCGCGGCCCGCACGCGCTCGCCCAGGGCCGCGTGCGGCGGCAGATCGAGCGTCACCCGGCCGCCCGCCCGCAGGCGAAAATGGATCGAGGGATTGGGCAGCGCCAGGCGCAGCACCGCTTCCGCGACGTTCGCCGCTTCGGTCGCCTCGGTCTTGAGAAACTTAAGGCGCGCGGGCGTGTTCCAGAAGAGATCGCGCACCTCGACCTGCGTGCCCTCGGCCATGCCGACCTCGCCGCCCGACGTCTCCGACCCGGCCTCGTAGCACAGAGAAGACCCGGCCGTTGCGCCCGGCCGCTTGCTGCGCAGGGCAAGCCGCGAAACCGCCGCGATCGACGGCAGCGCCTCGCCACGAAAGCCGAAGGTGCCAAGCCCCCACAGATCGTCGGCCGACTTGATCTTGGAGGTCGCGTGGCGAAGCAACGCCAGGCGCGCCTCCTCGGCCGTCATGCCGCCGCCGTCGTCAACCACGCGGACGAGCCGCCGCCCGCCGCCCTCGATCTCGATGTCGATGCGACGGGCGCCCGCGTCGATGGCGTTCTCGACCAACTCCTTGACCACCGAAGCCGGCCGCTCGACCACCTCGCCCGCCGCGATCTGATCCGCGAGGGCCTGCGGCAGGACGCGAATACGTGGGCTCTGCGGCAGCAAACGCTCTTCCATGCGCGCATAGAATATGCCAAGTGCGCGCCGGTTCGTAGCCGGAGCTTGTCGGGAAAGCAGGCCGGCACGCGCGAGCGGCCGCGGTGGCGACCAGCGTCTCTCGGCTCGCGTGGGCGGTCGGCGTGGGCCCGTGGGTGCCCGACTCGCGGCCCACGCTCTGCGCGTACCGCCCACGAACTCGCTCGCCCTCACGCGAGCCGCGACTCGCGCCGCGAGCCGCGCCATGGCCTCTCCCGGCGGTCAGTGCCGCTTCGGCTGGCGCTCCGGACCGAAGTTCTTGCCCACGAGATACAGCTCCGTGCTCTGCTGGCGAGAGGCTTCGGGCTTGAGCAGGCGCACGTCGACAAAACGACGCGCCATGCGCCGCCGCAGCTTCTCCACGTCCGGGCTCTGGAAGACCTTGGCCACGAAAGCACCGAGCGGAGCCAACAAGCGCTCCGCCCGTCCCAGCGCCTCCGCCGCCAGGTTCGCGGACCTGGCCTGGTCGGTCGCGCGAATCCCGGTCGTGTCCGGCGCCATGTCGGAGAGCACCACGTCGAACGCGGCAAGCCCGCACAAAAGCTCCTCGTCGGACAGCGCGCAGACGTCGGCCGTGAGGACCCGCGCGCCCGGCACGGGCACGGGCAACGGCAGGCGATCCACACCCACCACCTTGCCGTGCCGGCCCACGGCCTTGACCGCGTATTGCAGCCACGAGCCGGGGCAGCAGCCGAGGTCGAGCACGCGCGCTCCCGCGTGGAAGAGACGAACGCGCCGGTCGATGTCCTCGAGCTTGTACACGGCGCGGGCCGCGAATCCCTGCCGCCGCGCCTTGCGAAAGAAGGCGTCGTGGCGATGCCTGCGATCGCGGAGCTGGCCCAAGCGAAGAGGCTGCTACCTGGCCTTCTTCGAGGCCTTCATCGGGTTCTTGGCCTCCAACTCCTTCGGGAGCAGAGGCACGATGTGCTTTTGCACGTTCTTCGCACTGCCCTTGAGCATCACGATGCCGTTGGTCGGTCCCGGCACCGAGCCCTTGACCAGCACAAGCCCCTTGTCCTCGAAGACCTTGACCACCACGAGGTCGGAGGAGGTGAGCTTCTGGCCGCCCATCCGTCCCGACATGCGCTTGCCCTTGTGCACGCGACCCGGGGTCAGGCGGCAGCCGATGGAGCCGCCATGGCGGAAGAACTCGTGAGTACCGTGGGTCATCGTGTCGCCGCCCATCTTGTGTCTCTTCATGACACCCTGGTAACCCTTGCCCTTGCTGACGCCGACCACGTCGACCACGTCGCCAGCCTTGAAGATCTGTCCGGCGGTGATGACATCGCCGATCTTGCGCTCGGTAACGTCCTTGGCCTCGTCCAAACGAACCTCGCGCACCACGGCCGGGATCTTCGCGATACCGGACTTCTCGAAATAGCCGGACTGCGGGCGGCGGATGGTGCGCGTGGGTTGCTCGTCGAAGCCGAGCTGCAGGGCCAGGTAGCCGTGCTTCTCGGGGGTGCGCTGGCCGGTGACCACGCACGGGCCGACCTCGAGCACGGTGCAGCCGAGCGACGAACCGTCGTCGTGGAAGTAGCGGGTCATCCCCAACTTGCGGCCGATCAGGCCCATTTTCTGCGACATGGCGTACGAACCTCTCGAAAGACGTGGGTTTATAGTCGGCAGGCACCCACAGGTCAAGTTGCAGAAATCACCTGGCCGGAGCCCTGTCCTGCAGCAAATCCCGGTAGTCGTTCGGGAAAGTGAGCGGACCCAGGATCAGCTCGATTTCCCGGTCCATGGCCGAGGCGTCGGGAGGCCTTTCCTGCGGGGTGCGGGGCCGGAAGACCAAGTTCACGTTGGCGACGGTCGGGGCGTCCCGGTGCTCCGGCCGCGGATACGCCACGGCCCAGGCCGCCTTCCGCACGCATTCCTCGACGCCGGGATGGTCGAGCGTCGACTGTCGTACCACCGCGTCGTGCAACTCGCCGCGCTCGAGCGTCAGCTCCAGCTTGAGCCGGCCGTGCAAATAGGCGTCGCCGGCCTTGACCGCGCGACGGGACAGGTAGCATGCCCGAGCGCGCGGCGTGAACGCGAGCGCCAGGGCATTGCGCAGCACGCCCGGATCCATGCGGCCGCGCACCACTCCGTCGGGGGGCTGCCGCAAGATAGCTGGCCCCGGCATGACGGCGATGGCCATGCCGTCCGTGGCGCCCGACCATGCCCGCCGCTTGCCTCGGTCGTGCTCGTCGAGCGGCGCGAGCCATTCGCGCTGGACCAGGCTCGGCACCATCTCGGCCCGCACCTCGCCGTTCAGGGCACGCGCCCACACGCGAATCCGCTTCTCGCGCGGCAAGCGCGCGGCGGTGGTGAGCACCACGCCTTTCCCGCGCCCGGGCGGCAGGGTGTCCGCCAGCTTGCCGTCTTCGAGTCGCACCTCGAGCAGATCCCCGCCCCTGGCCATCTCGGCAAGAATCGCACGCGCGTTTTCCCCGGCATTGCCCGCGCCCACCACGCGCACCATGCCACCAAACTGGCCGGCGAACCGCGCGTACTCCGCCACCGCGGCCTCCGGCACTTCCTCGTCGCCGTATTGGCGCACGAACAGAACCAGCACCTTGAGACGGCGCGCGTCCAGCGATTGCAGGGCGGCCTGCATGCGCGCGGAGGTCTGGTTTGCCGGCAGCGCGCCGTCGGTGACGAGCACGATCCAGGTCGTGCCTGTCCGCTCTTCGCCGCCTAGCAGGGTCGGCACACGGCCGAGCGCCGCCACCACGTCCGTGCCGTTTTGCAGGCGGTTGGGATCTGCGGCGTTCGTGAAGGCGTCGAGCGCCTCGCGTGTCGGCAAACGCGGCAGGGCGAAAAGCGGTTCGGCCTGGCCGCCGAAGAGGATCGCGTTGAAGGGCACGGACGGCGGCAGGTTCAAGATCACCTCCCTGGCCAGGGCGCGTCCCGCCGACATCCCGCCCTGCCCCACGCTGCGCGAGCGGTCCACCAGCAACACGACGCGCGTCGGAGCCGGCGGCTCGGCGGCCTTGTCCACCCCGCAGGCCAGACCGGCCAGCACGTACCGCGGCACCTTGCGAGCCCGGCCGTTCGCGCTGCCGACGCCGACGACGCGCGCCCCGGCCACCGCCGCGGCGCTCGGCAGGGTGCCCGGCGGTTTCGCGTGGGCCCAAGCGATCTCCCAGACGGCGCGCGCCGGCGCCGTACCGCGCACGACGAGCTGGCGCGCGCCCGGTCGCAACTCCACCGGCCTGCCGAGAAAGCTCGCTTCGGCCAGAGGCCTCCAGTCCGGCAGCGGCTCGATCGTCACGCTGACCTCCGCCGGCACGGGATTGTCCTCCAGGCTCGCGGGCACGCGCAGCACGAAGCGGCCGTCCCTGCACCCGGCGAGGGCGGCGTAGCGATAGTGCAGCACGGCCCGCTCGCTGTCGGCGATCGGGACGAGATGAACACGAAAATCCGTGCCCTCTTCCACGGGCGCCGCGGGCAACGACAGGTGCCGCATCTTGAGAGCGATGCCCAGGGCCGCGTTGGCTTCCACCTCGGAACGCGGGGCGAGCCACGTGGCGTTGCGCCGCCGGCCCTCCACCACCTGCCAGTCGAGCAGCGCCGCGTGCGCCGGCAGATCCACATCGAAGTAGCTGCCGACCTGCCGGCCGCCCGCGGGGCGCACGCTGGCCTCGACCGCCCGCCAGACTTCCACCATGGCCAAAGGCCCCGCGATACGCATCTCGACTTTGTGCAGGGCCACATCGTCGAGCGGCAACTTCGCGAAGAACAGAACCAGAGGCAACCAGGCGGGCATCGGCAGGGCAATCAGTGTAGATCACCTGGCGGACATCCCGTGCGAAACCGCATCAAAGGCCTGGCCCCGGATCCGCTGCGCTGCCCGCGCTGCCGGCTGCACACCGACCTGTGCGCCTGCGACGTGCTGCGGCCCATGGCCGTGGCGACCGAGCTCGTGGTCGTGGCCCACCGCTACGAGGTGCGCAAGCCGACCAGCACCGGCCGCCTGGCCGTCCTGTGCCTGCAGGGCGCGCGCCTGTGCCGACGCGGGCTGCACGGTGCCCAGGATGATCCGGTGACCTGGGGGCCCGGCCGCACGCCCCTGCTTCTGTTCCCCTGCCCTGGCGCCATTCCTCTCGACGCGTGGCGGGCCGCCCAGCCCACCTCGCCTCCGCCCGTCGCCCTCATCGTGCCCGACGGAACCTGGCGGCAAGCCAAGCGCGTGCGCCGCCGCGTGCCGGGCTTGGCCGCCATCACGGCGGTGACCGTGCCCGGCGCCCACGCCGACGGGGTGCGGCTGCGCCAGCCCACCGCGCCGAACCGCCTGGCCACCCTCGAGGCGATTGCCCGCGCTTTCGGCATCCTGGAAGGTCCCGCCGCGGAAGCGCATTTGATGCATGCCTTTCGCACCGTGGTCGAGCGCGCCCTGTGGAGCAACGGCCGCCTGTCGAGCGCCGAGATCACGACCAGCATCCCAAAAGGTGCGCGCCAAGACGGCCCTCTTTCTCGCGGCCCGGCCTCGCTTCGCGACGAACCGCCACCCACTCTCGCCACGCCATGACTTGCATCCCGCGCCGAGCCGCGCTACCCGTAGGAGCCAAATGACCGCCTCTACCCCGGCCTATGCCCCCATCTTGGAGGTGGCCCCGTCCCAGCCCACCGACGAGGCCATCGCCAGAACCGTCCAGGTGCTCGGCAACGGCGGCGTCATCGCGCTGCCCACGGACACCTTGTACGGCCTCGCCTGCCTCTACGGCGACAGCAAAGGCGCCGAGCGCATCCAGGCCATGCGTGGTTTCGACAAGGCGGCCCGGCCGCTGACCTTTCTCCTCCCCGACATCGGCGAGTTGCCCAAATACGCCGTGGTCGGCGAATCCGCGTATGCCATTCTCCGCAAGATCTTCCCCGGTCCCTACTGCGCCGAGCTCGGCGCCGGGCCGGCCGTGCCCGAGCCGTTCCTCAACGAGGATCGACGCACCATCGGGGTGCGCATCCCCGCCACGGCCCTGTGCGAGAAGCTCTTGTGGGCGGTCGGCAAGCCGCTTCTCACCGCCACCGCCAAGACGCCCTCGGGCGACGTTCTGCACACCGCCGGCGAAATCAAGCGCGAGTACGGCAGGCGCCTCGATCTCATCCTAGACGCCGGCTCGCTCTCCGGCCCGCCGTCCACGGTCGTCAGCCTGGCCGGCGACTGGGTCACGGTCCTGCGCGAAGGCCGCGGCCCCGCGAACAAGCTGATCGGATAGTCACCCCGGCCCCGAGCCTCTCCCGCTTCGCCGCCGGGCGAGGGGAGCGGAGTGCGTTCGCAACGACGGCCCGTGCCCTCTTTGGCGCCAGGCCGCCGCCTCGACCCGCTACCGCGTGGCCGTGACGCTCTTGAGAGCCATGCGCGACGCCAGGTTCTGACGGGCGGGATGCGAGAAAACGTAGGCGTAGACTCGCGTGTCGACGGCGAGCCAGTTGAAGTTGCCTTCCAGCACCTGGCCTGACGACAAGGCGGCCTTGACGTGCTTGGGCGTGACGACGAGCGAGACCTTGCCGGGCGCGGTACCGGGCAGGCCGGTCAGGCTGGTCGTGCCGTCCGCCGTGTTCTGGGTGTTGGCCAGGTCGAAGCTGGCAAGCCCGGTGTCCGGGTCGATGACGAAGGCTGCCCACACGTTCTCGTAGGCCCAGATGTCGTCCCACACCGTGGGAGAGAGCGCGATGACGAAGCCGCTGGTGCGCGCCGGATCGAAGGCAAAGTCGAGCGTGAGCGGCGAGGTGCCGTAGTCGCTGCGCACGTCGAAGAAGAAGTAGTTCGAGCGAATGCCGGTCTTGCCCCAGGAGTTGTTGGCCGGCACGTCGACGTAGACCTCGCCGGTCGTGGTCGCGGCGAACTTGGCGAAGTCCCCGCCCGCGGCCCCGATGCCCGCCCAGTTCTGCGCGTAGCCGCCGGCAAAGGCGTCCTGGAACAGCACGCGCGGCGCGGGCGCCGGATAGACCGGGATGGCCCCCGCGGCCCCACAGGCCGCGGTGCGGTCGGCGCGCACGTTGCCGAGCGCCATCTGCGCGGGCATGCCCGAATCGTAGGGATGGCTGAACACGTAGGCGTGGACCTTGGTGCCGGTCTTGAGCCACGCGTAGTCGCCCTCCATGCCCCAGCCGGTCGAGGTGCACATCTGCACGTGGCCGGGGCGCACTGCCAGGGTCACGGTGCTCGGGGCCTGGCTGGGGATGTTGGGCAGTGCCACCGAGGAGTCCTGCGCGTTCTGCGTGTTGACCAGGTTGGCGCCCGCCCCGCCCGCCGTGGGGTGGCGTACGAACGCAGCCCACACGTTCTCGTAGGCCCAGATGTCGTCCCACACGGTCGGCGACAGGGCGATGACGAAACCGCTGGTGCGCGCCGGATCGAAGTCGAAGGCCAGGCTGAGCGGCGTGGCCTGCATGTCGTCGCGCACGTCGAACAGGAAGTAGTCCGAGCGCAGACCGGTCTTGCCCCAGCTGTTGCCGGCAGGCACGTTGACGAATAGCTCGCCCGCGGGCGCGGTGGCGAACTTGGCGAAATCGCCGCCCGCGGCTTGGATCGGCGTCCAGTAGCGGTCGGTGCCCGCTGCGAGATCGTCGCTCCAGACCGCGACTTCCGGCAAGGCGCTGTACGCCGGGATCGTGCCCGCCGCGCCGCAGGCGGCGCCGCGGATCACCTTGATCGACTTGACCCCCAGCTTGGCCGGCATGCCGGAATCATAGGGGTGACTGAACACGTAGGCGTAGACCTTGGCCCCGGCCTTCATCCAGGCGTAGCTGCCCTCCATGCCCCAGCCGCTCGATGTGCAGGCCTGCACCTGGCCGGGGCGAGCCGACAGCGCCACCAGGGCGGGCGCGAGGAGGGGCGTGTTGGTCAAGGTCTTCGAGGTGTCGGTCGCGTTTTGGGTGTTGGCAAGGCTCGCGCTGGTCCCCCCTGCCAGGGGGTGGCGAACCCAGGCCAGCCACGTGTTCTCGTAGGCCCAGATGTCGTCCCACACCGAGGAGGAGAGGGCAACGACGAAGCCGCTGGTGGCGGCTGCGTCGATCTCTACCAAGACGCTCCAGGGGCTCGTGGCCATGTCGGCCGTCACCTCGAAGATGGGATCCTTCGAGCGCACCCCGGTCTTGCCCCAGGTGTTGCCGGCGGGCACGTCGACGACCAGCCGCCCACCCGAGGCGGTGGCGAACTTGGCGAAGTCGCCGCCAGCGGCCTGGATCGGCACCCAGGTCGTGGTCGTGCTGGGCAGGGTGTCGAACTCCTCGATGACGGTCGGCGTGCCCGGGGGTACGGTGAGCACTCCGCCAATCCCGGTGCTGCCGCCGGCGCCGAGAATGCCGCCGCCCCCGACGATGCCGCCGGTGCCCAGCGGGCCATCGGGGCTGACGATTCCGCCCAGAGGGGCGTCTCGGCCACCGTCGGCGACTACGATGCCGGTCGACCCGCCGGCGCCGCCCGCGCCGGTGCTGCCACCTCGGCCTCCCGTCCCGCCGCCGATCCCGCCCGCGCCGGGCGCCCCGCCCGTACCCGTGTCCAAGCAGTAGCCAATGTGTTGCAGGTCGTGGAGGGCGATGCTGCAGCCGCTTTCGCCCGCGCCATTCTCTACCGACTGTTCGCACTGGGACCGGAGGGCCGGAATATCGGTGATGGTCGGACAGCAGCGAGCAAGCTGGCTGCACACGGGCCCCAGCGCGTCGGGCCCGACGCTGGCGGCGTCCGCGCAGGGGATCTGCACCAGGGGAACATAGACCTGGCCGCTGGCCGGAAACTGGTAGGGCTCGGCATTGCTGATGAT
>JAFGPX010000105.1 GCA_016935975.1 Deltaproteobacteria bacterium | reverse complement strand
TAGTTCGCTACTCTTTCACCGTTGGGCTTCTTCATTCCTTTCAACTCGCCGCTCTTGACCAGCGCACCGAGTTTCGGCACAGGACGCGATCGAGGTCTTGCCCACCATCTCCTGCTTGGTGTAGCCGAGCAGCCTTTCCGCCGCCTGGTTGACGTCGACGATGGTCACCTCGGGCAGCTCGAATAGCACTGCGGCCATGGCAGTGCTCTGGAAGAGCCGAAAGCCCCTCGCTTCGCCGCCGCGGTCGGGCCTCGCCACCTTGCCCGGCGGTGGTCCCTGCTTCCGCGCCCAGGGGGAACCCCGCTTCCGCCGCTGAACCGCTCTGCCGCCGGAGGACCGCGCCATGGAAACCAAGAATAGAATGCTCTCTGTCTGCGCCTTTGACGGACAGGCGAGCAGCTCTTGGCTCGGTGAGCACAGTATCGGGCGTGATCGCGGCGCCGTTTCTCGGTATCCTGGCCTCCATGCGAAGCTGGTCGGGCCCTCTGGCGGTTGCCGTTCTCGCGGGTGGGGCGGGAATCCTGGGAAGCAGCTGCGGCAGGGTCGGCGGTGCTCCCCGCAAGGATGCCGGAGCGGCGCCCGATGCTGCGATTTCCTCCGGCGGCGTGGCCAGCACGGGCGGGGCGGTCGGCTCCGGCGGCGCGGTGGGCACCGGCGGCAGAACCACGGCAGGCGCCACCGGCGGCGCAGTGGACACTGGCATTCCCACCGCGGTGGGCGGCTCGGGCGGCGTTGCCGCGGGAGGCTCGATCGGCCCGGCCTCGGGCGGCGCGGGCGCTGCCAGCACGACTTCGTCCGGGGACGCAGGCGGTGCTGCGGGTGATGCCGGGGCTCGCCCCCCGGATGCCAACGTGCCCGATGCGCCCGGCAGCGGCGCTGCGCCCGGAACCGGCGGGGCGGGTGGCGGTGGCGGGGATGGTGGCAGTGGCGGAGCGACGGGCGCTGGCGGCTCGATCGGTACGGGAGGGAGCACGGCTGCAGGAGGCTCGGGGGGAGCGAAGGGTACGGGCGGGAGCACGGGCTCGGGTGGCTCGACCTCGGCCGGACCCGGGCCCTGCGACATCTACGGGGCCGCGAACCCGCCCACACCATGTGTCGCGGCCTACAGCATGATTCGGGCGCTCGCGCGCACGTACACCGGGCCCCTCTACCAGGTCAGGAAAGACAGCTCCAGCCGGAACACCGGCACGGGTGGCACGACCGCGGACATCCGAATGCTCGCGGACGGGTTCGCCGACTCGGCCGCCCAGGATGCCTTCTGCAGCGACACCACCTGCACCGTCTCGAAGCTCTATGACCAGTCCGGCAAAGGCAACGATCTCCTCGTGGCGAAGAAGGGCTGCGCCACGGGAACCGCGTCGGAAGACGACTACGAGTCGAGCGCGACCAAACGCGCGCTGACCGTCGGCGGTCACAGGGTCTACGCGCTCTACATGAACGCCCACGAAGGCTATCGAAACAACCAAACCACGGGCATGCCGACCGGCACCGCTGCTCAGGGTATCTATGAGGTGGCAGACGGCACGCATTCGGGCACCGGGTGTTGCTGGGACTTCGGCAATGCATCGACGGACAACTGTTTCGGCCCCTCCGCGCTGAACGCGCTCTTCTTCGGAACCGACGTTTGGGCCAGCGGCCAGGGCAGCGGTCCCTGGTTTCTTGGCCACTCCGAAAACGGTCTTTGGCCCGACGACTCGGGACTCTGGGCATGCGGAGACGGCTGCAGCGACAACGTCCCGTCGATGAACGTCGAGTTTGCCTTCGGCGTGCTCAAGACCCAAGAAACGAATGGCGCACTCAGGGTCGCCAACGCGCAATCGGGCGGACTGGTGACCGCCTACGACGGACAAGTCCCCGTCAGGTGGTCAATGCAGGGCGGTATCGTCCTAGGCATCGGCGAAGACAACAGCAATTCGTCGTATGGAACCTTCTACGAAGGCGCGATCACAGCCGGCCGGCCGGCGAACGCGACCGACGAGGCGGTCTTGAAGAACGTGCAGGCCGCGGGGTACGGGAAATAGAGAGGGGGTGGCGTTCGCCGTCGGCGCTTGCGTCCGTAGGCAAGGCGTCCTCCCTCGCGCATGGCGACCCCAACGGGATTCGAATGTGCGTCAAACACCACGAAACCGAGCGAGACCGATGCAACTTCGACCGAGAATTGCCGGGCTGATGGGTCACGGAGATCGTCGCGCGGCGTGTGTGCAGCAGATGCAGCGAAGCTGCCCATCCCGTCTCGTGCCAGAATTGGATCTGCGCGAAGCGCTGTGATGTCGAGCGACTCCCCGCGCTCTCGACGGGCCCGAGAAGGACGAGAACCTCGGGTTTGGTCCCTCCCGTGGCCGAAGGAAAGACAGGTCTGACGCTCCCGCTGCCGTTGCAGTCCTTGGCAGCTTGGCCGGCGGTCTGGCTTGGCCGCGTACTGCGAGAGCAGGTCGATTTCCTGAGAGCGGAGAACAAGCTCCTCCGGGAGAAGCTCGGCGGCAAGCGGATACGGCTGACGGACGCGGAACGAAGACGGCTGGCCACGCTGAGCAAGAAGTTGGGCAGGAAGGGGCTGGCCGCAGTGGCGACGATCGCTTGGCCCGAGACGATCCTGCGCTGTACCGCGAACTGGTGGCGAAGAAGTACGATGGCAGCGAACGACGTGGGCCCGGGCGGCCGCGCCCGCCGGGATGGACTTCTTCGGCGCCCCGTGCGATCCAGGACACCACGGGTGCGTCCTGTCTCGTACGGAGGTCACCTACGAGGGCTCGGAGCGCGAACTCCGGGCCCTCGGTCTTTCCGGGGGACTACCGCCTCCCGCTCTACGCCCTCGCGCGTGGCGACATCAAGAGACCGCTCACGATCCCCCGCGCGCGATCAGCTCGCCCCGCCGCGTTTGGGGGAGGTTGTCTCCAGTAGGGAAACCTGCCACGTTGGAGGAAGCTGCCGCCTGAGCGGCCTGCAAGCCATCATCGCGGTCTTCGCCCTGGGCATCGGTCTGGCGCCTGGCCCGCTGCTCGGTCGCGGCGCCGCCTCGGTCGATGCCGTCGTGTGCCGAAACCCGATGGGACTACCGCTGAGCTTTCCGTATGACAAAGTATACAGCGGGCAGCAATTCATAGATGCCCGTACGACGCTGCGGGCGAATGGGTTTGCCGCAACACCTGCACCGAGGAGTACCCATGATGCGCCTTTTGCCGCGTGCGATGTCCGCTGTTCACGTGTCCATCCTTGGCGTGGCCCTGCTGGCCGCCGCTTGTAGTCCCGACGGTGGGAACCAAGCGGTCTCACCCGGCTCCGGGGGGCAGGGCGGCGCAACGGGCGCAACGGGCGGATCGCCAGGCTCGGGCGGGAGCCTGGGCAGTGGGGGCTCGTCTGCCTCGGGCGGTACGGTCGGGACCGGCGGTTCGCCAGCCACCGGTGGCCAGGTGGGCAGCGGCGGAGCCGTCGGATCGGGGGGGGCCACATCGAGCGGCGGTTCGCCGGCCACAGGGGGGACCACGGCCACGGGCGGCACCAGCGCGGCCGGGGGCACCACGTCGAGCAGCGGCTCGCAGGCCACGGGCGGCACCGTCGGGACCGGCGGCACCACCACCGCCGGCACCGGCGGGAGGGCGACGGGCGGCACGACCGTGCTCGGCGGCCGGCGGGGCACGGGCGGAATTGCCGGTACCACGGGCCGAGGCGGCACCACGACCACCACGGGAGGCGCGGGCGGAACCGGCACCGGGACTCCCCCAACCGGCGGTTCGACGTCGATCGACTGCTCGGCCGCCATGCCGACGAGCGGAGGCACCACTCACTGCGGAAGCGACAGAACCGGCAAGGCGGGCAGCCTCAGCTGGGAGCTCTGGTCGAACGCCAACAACGGCAGCGACTGCATCACGTACTACAGCGTCCCGGCCTTCAGCGCCAAGTGGAGCAACAACGGCGACTATTTGGCGCGCATGGGGATCGAATGGGGCGGCAAGTCCATCTCGAGCTTGGGCGAAGTCACCGCTGAATTCACCTACAAGAAGACGGGGAGTGGCGGCGGTTACTCGTACATCGGCGTCTACGGCTGGGCGCGCAGTCCGTGCGTCGAGTACTACATCATCGACGACTCGTTCAACGGAATGCCGGTCACTCCCTGGAACATGCAACAGAAGGGATCGGCCACCATCGACGGCGAGGTCTACAAGTTCTTCGCGGGCACCAGCAATGGAACCGGTGGCTCGCGCTGTGGCACCCCCTTTCAGCAGTACTGGAGCATCCGTCAGAAGGGCCGGCAGTGCGGCGTCATGACCGTCACCAAGCACTTCGAGGAGTGGAAGAAGGTCGGCATGAACATGGACAGCATCCTCGAAGCCAAGGTCCTGGTCGAGACGGGCGGCGGCTCAGGGACTGTCGACTTCCCGATCGCGAACGTGAAATCGAGCAACTGAACCAGCACGGGCTCCTCCCGGGCGAGGTGCTCGCCGCCACCACCTGTTCGCCGCAAGAACTCCATCCGATGACCCGGTAGGGGATGTCTCCGCGAATCCCGGTCGGATTCGACTGACGACGATGGCTTGCCGGCCGTGGTCGGGGTAGGCCGCCGGGCGGCGGCGAGCGCCACGCCTCGCGCGGCGAGTGAGGCCGCCGGCTTCGCGATGGCAGTAGGCAGTAGTCCTCCGAATCCAATCTCGCTGCCATCGGCGACACCGACAAGTACCCGATCCGGTGCTCACGCAGCGATGCTGTACTCGTGGTGCGGCCCGCCGGGGGCCGGCCGGCTGCGCACCTCCTTCGCCGGCACGGGCCGCACCGGCGGTAGCCAGCGCGCCCCGCTCGGCGCTCGCCTGCCAAGCCCGCGATGCGGCCGTCCGTGGTAGTAGCGGAGATACTCACCCAGAATCCGTTCGGCATGGAGATCGTCGAGCACGATGAAGTTGTCGAGGCAGTCTCGTCGGAGGGTCCCGATCATCCGTTCGCAAAACGCGTTCGCCTGTGGGGCTCGCGGCGGCGTGAGCAAGCATCTGATGCCGAAGCCCTTCGCCCGCCGTCGGAAATCGACGCATAGATCGAGTCGCGGTCGTGGATGAGGAAGCGCGGCGCCCGGTCTTCGCGATCGCACACGGCCTCGACAAAGGATTGCGCGGCATACTGAGCGCTCAGTGAGCAACCGGGAACATCGTTTGCAGGTGTCCGGGGACATCATTTGCACTTTTCCGAGCGGTAGGAAGCTCCCGTGACCCTACCGGCACGCTCATCCAGGCGGCCCAGGTCGAGGATGACGAACGCGTAGAGGACTTGGAACCGGAGCGTCACGATGGTGAACCAGTCGCAAGCCCAGGTCTGGCCAAGATGGTTGCGCACGCGACGGGGAGCGGGCCCGAGCCGACAGGACCCGCCACGCCGTAGCCGGCGGGTCGCCGAGTCAAACACCCTGAAAGGGCTACCCAGAGCGGGTTCTCCTTCCACATCCGCCGGATCAGGGCTCGGGTGTCCGCATCGACGGGGCGCCGGCCGGCAGGTCGCTCGGAACGACGTCGCCAGAGCAAGCGCCATAGCGAACGACGCCAGCGAATCACGGTTTCCGGGCGCACGATGGTGACGGCGGGCACCAGCGCCGGGAAGACCCTGGTGATGGCGGCCACGGCCCAACCGTCACGGACCTTGAGGCGAGGGCGTGGGGCGGCCCTCTTGAGGACGACGACCTGCCGGCGGAGCAGCACGTTTTCGGCGATGAGCCTGGCACGCGTGCGGAAGAGGTCGCGGACCATGCCGAGACGGCCTTGGACGAACTCGCGAAACATGGGCAGAAACCATAGCGTGGAGGCTCCCGAGCGCCCATCCGCGCCGTCCGTACGAAGTTCTTGCGGCCGAGAGGTCGATTGGCGGCGTCACCGTCGGGAATCGTGGGTCGAGGACAATGACTCGGCCAACGACACCCATCGTTTGGATGAGGTTCTTGCGGCGCACAACCGTCACGACGAACTGTCACAGGGACACAGCGGGCAGGACATGGTCGACCAGAGTCAGCGCGGCATCGCCCGCTACCCGCGCCACCTGGGTCTGGCCACTGAAGAACCCTCGATTGCGCCCGCCCGCGGACCACCCTTGTGGCAGAGCCGCGTGCTGCGCCGCCGGTACGGCGAGCCCGACGCGGGCCAGGCATAGGCCCCCCCAAAGAAACCGCCCGGGCCACCCGGTTCGCCGCCGCCGCCCGCCGGCGGACACGGCCACCTCTGTCTCGAGAAGAAGATCAGCCCCGAGGGGCCTGGGTTCTCAACGGAATCCAGCCCTGGCTGGCGCCCCTGGGACACCCTCGGGGCCTTCGGTCACCAGGGAGCTACCGCGACCATCACGCCCGCACGGCTCTCATTCGACTTGCGGCCTTGTCTCCACTCAGGGGACGATGAGGATTGCGCCCAGCGAGGAGCCGGTGCTGAACGTCGTTGTCTCGGCCCAGCCGTCGGTCGAGCCCGTGGCGGTCACGGCGGGCTTGTAGCGATCGATGACGTCGGTGTCGCGGTGCCCACCCACGAACATCTCGAGTCCGTCCGGACTGAAGGCGATGGAGATCGGTGCGTGACCAGGGATCGCGTCTTTGTAGGTGAGCGCGTTGCCAGCGCCAACCGTGAGCCGATGGACCAGGTCGTCATTGAGGCCGCCCACGTAGACGATCCCGTTGAGCGTCCCAAAGTAGTGCAAGCAGGCGCCCGAGGGGAGGGCGACGGATGGAAGCTCGGCCCCACTCGAGAGGTCGAAGGCGCGCACGGACGTGGACGCTGTCGTGACCCAGAGGCGCGTCCCGTCGTTCGAGACGAACACGCCGCGCGTGGTGCCATCGGCGATCACGCCGTGGGCAACGGCGACGCCCTGGGCGTCGAACGTGAAGCGCGAGACGCCGCCCGCGATATTGGCCGCGAAGAGCTCGCCCGTGACCGGGTTGAAGGCGAGGCTATGCACGCCGGAGAGACCGTTGCCCGTGATGGCTCCGTTCGGGGCGAACGAGCGCGTCGCGCGGTCGTACTTGAAGCGGTTGATGCTGCCCGCCGTGCCGTCGGCCGAGTTGTTGCCGTGGCGGTTCGCGACGAACACCTCCGACGACGACGCGCGGAAGGCGAGGCCCGCGGGGTCGTGGAGCAGCGCCGCCGGAATACCCGTGGCCGGCTGCAAGGTTGCGCCCGCGCCCGCGACGGTGAATTGGAGGACGCCGCCCCACGTGGTCATGTCCCCGTTCGCAGGGCCGGGAGGACTCTGTGTCACGAGGAGGGCGAACGGGATGGGTCCCCCGCTGATGGCATCTCCGGCTACGTCACCCTTGGCGTCGGCTGCCGCGTCCGAGCCATCGACCGCGGGGGCGTCCCGGCCGCCGTCGGCGATTGGGATGCCGGTCGCGCCACCTGCCCCACCGGCGCCAGTCTTGCCCCCGGCGCCGCCCGCGCCGCCGCCCATCCCACCCGCGCCCATCCCGCCGGTGCCAAGCGCGCCCCCCGTGCCCGTGGCCAAGCAGTAGCCGAGGTGTTGCAGGTCGAGGAGCGCGATGCCGCAGCCGCTCTCGCCCGCGGCGTTGCCGACCGACTGCTCGCACTGCTCTCTGACCGACGGGAGATCGGTGATGGTCGGACAGCAGCGGGCCAGCTGACTGCACACGGGGCCCAGCGCGTCGGGCCCGGCGCCGGCGGCGTCCGCGCAGGGGATCTGCACCAGGGGAACATAGACCTGGCCGCTGGCCGGAAACTGGTAGGGCTCGGCATTGCTGATGAT
>JAFGPX010000104.1 GCA_016935975.1 Deltaproteobacteria bacterium | reverse complement strand
GAGGGCCATGATGGCGGCGAAGATGAGGTCCTTGAAGGCCTTCCGTTGTTCCAGGGTCTGGCCGCCGAGCGTCGCGGAAAAGCCGTCGGGCGTGGGCGTCTCGTCGACCAAACGCTCAACCGCCGCGCTGGCCGTGCCCAGGTCCGAGTCCGGGGCCACGTTGGCCGTGACGTGCACGATGCGTTGCAGGTACTTGCGTTCGATGAGCACCGGACCGCTGCCGCGCTCGACGCGCGCCAGGGTGTCGACGCTGACGACGCCGCCCGTGCCGGCGCGCACGAACAGGTCGCCCAGATCCGACACTTCGTCGCGAAAGCGATCGTCCATCCGTACGTTGATGCGGTACTCGTTGCCGCTCTTCGGATCCGTGAAGGGAATGGGCATGATCTGGTTGTTGCCGAGCAAGCTGATCAAGATGGTCTGCGCCACGTCTTGCTGCGTGACCCCCAGCATGCCGGCCTTCTCGCGATCCACGATCACGTCGAGCTGCGGGCTGTTCTCCTCGCGCGAGGACTGCACGTCCGTGACCAGGGGCGCGCCGCGCTCGTCGGCGAGATTGCGCATTCTCTCGGTCAAGAGACGCGCGTACTCGGAGCCCGCCTCCAGGTCGTAGCCGAGGACTTCGACGTCGATGGGGGCGGACGCGCCCACGTTCTGGATGCGCTTGACGATGCCACCCACGAAAAAGAACACCTTGGTGCCCGGCAACTCGTTCCTGAGCGCCTCGCGGATCTTTTCGGCCGCGGCCATGTCCGAGAGGGGGCGGTTGTCGGGCGGCACCAAGTTGATCTGCAACATGCTGGCGTGGGTGCCCGTGTTCGGGCTGAAGATGGCGGCCCGGCCTCCGGGCAGGCCGGACATGGACAGGATGGTGCGGTAGAGCGGAACCTGCTTGCCCGCCACCCGCACGGGCGCCAGTTCGGCCTTGACGATCCTCTCGAGCTGCTGCGAGATCCGCTCGGTCTGCTCGACGCGCGTGCCGATGGGGGCCTTGGTGATGATCGTGATCTGCGACTCGTCGGTTTCGGGGAAGAACTCGCTGCCCACGTAGCGCTTGAGCAGGAGGCTGCCGGCGAAGAACAGGGCGATGACGACGATGGTGATCAGGCGGTGGCGCAACACCCGGCGCAAGGCGGAGGCATAGGCCAGGTCCAGCCGGTCGAAGAGGCCGGTGACCAGGGCCGCCACGCCGGTTTGCCGGTAGTCGCGCCGGCCCTCCTTGAGCCAGTAGTAGCAGAGCAGAGGCGTCACCGTGCGCGAGATCCAGAAGCTCATGGTGAGCGCGAACGAGATGGTCAGCGCCAGCGGCATGAACAGATAGCGCGCGATCCCCTGCAGGAAGAGCACCGGGAAGAACACCACGATGGTGGTGATGGTCGACACCAAGATGGGCATCGCGACTTCTTGCGCCGCCGCGAGCACCGCCTGCTTGCGGTTCTGTCCCAAGGCCAAATGGCGGTGGATGTTCTCCAGCTCGACGATGGAGTCGTCGACCAGGCGTCCCACCCCCAGGGCCAGGCCGCCCAGGGTGAAGACGTTGAGCGTCTGGTTGGCGAAGTAGAGCAGCATGAAGGTCGCCACGATCGACAGCGGGATGGCGATGCCGATGATGGTGGTGGCGCGGATGCTCACGAGAAAGACCAGAATGACGAGCACCGCCAGCAAGCCGCCTTGCATGGCCTCGTGCTGCAGGGCCGCGACGGCGGCACGGATGTACATCGACTGGTCGAAGGAGAGGTCTATCTTCACGTTGCCGGGGACACCGCGCAGATTGGGGATGGCGGCGCGAATCGCGTCCACGATGGCGATGGTGTTGGCGCCCGGCTGTTTGACCACGCGTAGAAAGACGCCGCGCCGGCCGTTGATGCGCACGATCTCGGTCTGGTCGGCCGTCAAATCCTCGACCTTGGCCACGTCGCCGACGCGCACCACGCCCTGACCCTGGCCGGGCGAGGCGGCGCCCTGGCGCACGACCACGCGGCGCAAGGGCCCGACGTCGGGCACCTGCGTGTTGGTGAACACGTTGTAGTCGCGGTCTCCGGCGCGCAGGCTGCCGCTCGGCAGAAGCAGGTTCGAGGAGCGCACGGCGTTGACGAGATCGAGAATGCCCAAGCCGCGGGCGCGCAAGGCGTTGCGATCCGCCATGACTTCGATCTCGCGTACACGGCCGCCGGCCACGGTGGCGCTGGCCACGCCCGGGATGCGTTCGAGCTGTGGCTCGATGGTGTTGAAGGCGAGATCGTAGAGCTGTTTCTCGTCGAGCGCCTCGCTCGACACGGTGACCCCGACCACCGGGATGCTGGTGATGTCGAACTTCATCACGAACGGCTGCGCGATGCCGGGCGGCAGCGTGTTCATGATCTGGGCGATGCGCTGGGAGACGTCGAACATGGCGTTGTCGAGGTTGGTTCCGTAGTTGAACCAGACGCTGATGAGGGAGACGCCCTGCTTGGACGAGCTCTCCACGCGATCGACGCCGGGCGCGGCGCTCACGGCGCGCTCGATGGGCTGGGTGATGGACTTCTCGATGTCCTGGGGACCCGCGCCGGTATAGAAGGTGACCACGCGGACCACCGGGACGGTGATGTCGGGGAAGAGGTCGACCGAGAGCCGCCGCAGGGAAACCACGCCCAGGATGACCAGCATGAGCGAGAGCATCAAGATGAGGACGGGATTCTTGAGGGCGAGTCGCGTGAGCCACATGGCGGATTTCCGAGGCTGGCCGGGGGGCTACGGGGCCGAGCGGTCTGTCCTCTCCGAGGAAGCCCATCCTCCGACAAGGCGCGGGCAATCGGCGGAATGAACCACAGAGGACACGGAGGAGGAAGGGAGGGGGCTCCGGATCCGAACCCTTCCGACTCCGGTCCGGGCTCTTTGTTCTCTTTGTTCTCTGCGGTGAGACATCCGGGGATCGCTCCGCATGAAGACCGATCGGTGCTCTAGTCTGTCTTCGGCTTGGGGCCGGCCTGGGGAGCAGCAGCAGCGGTCACCCCCGTGTAGAGGTTCACGCCGCGGGTCACGCGCACGGTCGTGCCGTCGGCCAGACCGTCGGCGCCGGCCATGACCACTTCTTCGCCCGGCGCGAGGCCGGAGCGGACCTCGATGGCCTTGCCCCCGTCGATCTCGACGCCGGTGGTGATCTCGCGCCGCTCGACCCGCGCGCCGCGCAGGACGAAGACGTAACGCCGGCCCTCGGAGATCTGCACGGCGTTGACCGGCACCACCGGCGCCAGGGGATGGAGATCCTTGCGGATGAAGCCGCGCCCGTACATGCCCGGGCGCAGTTGTCCCGATTCGTTGTCGAGCTGGACTTCGGCGTCCAGGGTCCGGGTCAGGGGATCGAAGGCCGGCGCCAGGCGCACCACCTTGCCCGAGAAGTCCCGTCCGGGCAGGGCGTCGAGCTCGACCCGCGCGTCCATGCCGACGGCAATCCCGACGGCGTCGCTTTCGGTCAGGGACAGGAAGACGCGCAGCTTGTCCATGCGCATCACGGTCACGATGGCGCCGCCGCTGGGGCTGACCAGGGCGCCCGGATCCAGCCGGCGGGCGGAAACCCAGCCCGCGATCGGCGAGGTGATGCGCGTCTCGCCGAGGCGGATGGCCAGTCCGGAGATCTGGGCCTGCATCGCCGCTTCGGCGGCCTCGGCCGAGGCCAGGGCCGCCGTGGCCGCCTGCAGCTCTTGCTGGCTGACCACGCCCGAGGGCGCGAGCTTGCTGGCGCGCTCGTAGTTGGTGCGCGCCAGCGCGGCCTGCGCCTTGATCTGGCCGATGCTGCTGCGGGCCGCGGCGAGCTGGTCGGGCAGGTCGCTCGGCCGCACCAGCGCAACGATTTGTCCCTTCTTCACGCGATCGCCGCGCTCGACCAGGACGGCGTCGACGTAGCCCAGCACCTTCGAGCCGACGTCGACCTGCTCGAGCGGGCGTAGATCGACGGGCGCCTGGACCTCGACCGGCACGTCGCGCGCCACCACCTTGGCGGCCACGACCGAGGGAGGGGGCCGAGTCTTGGGTCTGCTCCCCGACTGCGCCCGCTTGCAGCCCGCGGCCAGCGCGAGTGCCCCCAGCGCGGTCAGAAAAAGGAGCCATGGGGCCGCCGGGCGAGGGGACAACGCGAACATCGTGCGCAATGTCTAGTCCCGAGAGGCCGCGGATGCAACCTCGGTTCCCGAGAGCCGATCCCTCTACGGCGGCGATCCTTCCCGGTCGTTCACCACAGAGGACACAGAGGACACAGAGACGGAGGGGAAGGGGTTACGGATCCGGACTCTTCCCATTCCGGTCCGGACTCTGTGCCCTCTGTGTCCTCTGTGGTGAAGACTGCTTCCGATCAGCGCTCTTCGCGGATGTCGCTTCTCGGGCCGTATCCGTACTTGGCGTTCGCGTGTTTCGCGTGATAGGCAGTCGGGGAATCGGGTCGTCCTGTGAGCAACGTATCCCCAAAGGTCGTCATCCTGGGCGGAGGTCTCACCGGGATCTCCGCGGCGCTGCACCTGCGCCGGCCGTGGGTGCTGTTCGAGAAGGAGACGCGGCTCGGCGGCCTGGTGGTCACGCGCGAGCGCGACGGCCACTTCTTCGATCGCACCGGCCACTGGCTGCACCTGCGCGACGACGGCAGCAAGCATCTGGCGGCCGAGACGCTGCCCGGCCAGATGGTCGAGGTCGAGCGCCGGGCGCGCATCTTCTCGCACGGCGCGACCACGCTGTACCCCTTCCAGGCCAATCTCTACGGCTTGCCGCCCGAGGTGGTCAAGGAGTGCCTGCTCGGCGTGATCGAAGCGAAGTACGGGCCGGGCGGCCCCGAGCCCAAGAACTTCGAGGAGTACTGCCTGCGCCACTTCGGCAAGGGCATCTCCAAGCACTTCATGATTCCCTACAACGAGCGCCTGTGGGGGGTGTCGCCGCGCGAGATCACGGCGGCATGGTGCTCGCGCTTCGTGCCCCTGCCAAACCTCGAGCAAGTGGTGGCCGGCGCGGTCGGCGCCAACGCCGGGACGCTCGGCTACAACGCCACCTTCTCGTACCCGAAGCAGGGCGGCATCCAGACCTTCTCGGAGGCGCTGGCCGCGCGTTTGGATCCGACGTGCGTGCACACGCGCGCCAGCCTCGACCAGCTCGACTACCGGCGCCGCGAGGTCACGGTCGGCGGCGAGCGCCTGCCGTACGTGGCCGTGGTCGCCACGCTGCCCCTGCCCGAGCTGCTCCGGCGCATGCCCGGGCTGCCCGCCGATATCGAACAGCACGCCAGCCGCCTGCGCTGCACGACGTTGCGCTATCTGGATCTGGCCACGCGCACTCGGCCGCTCGTCGACTGGCACTGGGTCTACGTGCCCGAGGCGCGGTTCCCCTTCTATCGGGTGGGCGTCTACAGCAACGCCGCGGCCAGCATGGCGCCGCCGGGGCGCGGCTCGTTCTACGTCGAGCTGGCCGACCGCGGCCCGGTCAGCGAGACGACCGTGCGCGCCTCGGTGCACGGCCTGGTGGCAATGGGGGCCATCGCCTCGCCCGACGACGTGCTCTTTGCGGATGCCCGCGCGATCGAGTACGCCTACGTCGTGTTCGACGACCACTACTACGCGGCGACCCGCGCTATCTTCGCTTTTCTCGAAGCGCACGGCGTCTTTCCGCGCGGCCGCTACGGTGGCTGGACGTACAATGCCATGGAAGACGCCCTCATCGCCGGCCGCGAGGTCGCCGCGGCCATCGATGGCGGGAGCCTGGGAGACAAGCCATGAGAAAGGACGCTGCCAGCAAGACGTCCGACGTCAAGACGTCCGACGCCAAGACGCCCGACGTTTCCATCGTCATCCCCATCTACAACGAGGAAGGCATCCTGCGCGGCTCGGTGCTGGAGCTGCGCGAGAAGCTGCGGCCTTTCGGGTTTTCCTACGAGCTGCTCCTGTGCGAGAACGGTTCGCGCGATCGCACCGTCGAGATCGGCAAGGAGCTGGAAGCCGAGTACCCCATGGTGCGCCTGCTGTCCGTGGGCGAGCCCAACTACGGCCTCGCCATGAAGACCGGCATCCTCGCGGCGCGCGGCCGCATCGTGATCTGCGACGAAATCGATCTGTGCGACACGGAGTTCTACGCCCGCGCCCTGGCTTTGCTCGAACGCACCGATACCGACTTCGTGGTCGGCTCGAAGGCCATGGTCGGCAGCAACGACCAGCGGCCGCTCATCCGCCGCATGGGCACGCAGGTCTACAACGGCCTCCTGCGCGCGGTGTGCCACTACCGCGGCACCGACACGCACGGGCTCAAGGCCTTCAAGCGCGAGGTTTTGCTGGAGACCGCCAAGCGCTGCATGCTGGACCGCGACGTGTTCGCCAGCGAGTTCGTGATTCGCGCGCACCGCGAGAAGAAGAAGGTGGTCGAGATCCCTTTCGCGGTGCACGAGAAGCGCCCGCCGTCGATCAACCTGCTCAAACGCGTGCCGCACGTCCTCAAGAGCGTCGCGCGCCTGGCCATCTCCGTCCGTCGCAACGAGGTGTGAAGGCGCGATTCGTCGCGCCCTCGGGCAGACGCGCACCCAGCGAGGGGCTCGGGCGGGCTTGGCGTCCAGTCGCGATACCCGATTGCGCACTCCAGCAAGACCTGGGCCAACTGCGGCGGCTGCCGACCGGGGGGCGCACCGGATCGGGCCCGACATTCCCACTTTTGGCGCCTATGTTGTCGTGATCACGTAGGCAGCCGAGCCATAAATATGCGGCCGGGATGGCTCGGTCACTTGTGCTAGGTTTGACATTGGCCTTTTGGGCCACTTGGGGAGCTTCCCATGAAGCGAAGCCATCACAGAATCGTATGCTCGATGACACTCGTGGCCAGCCTGGCTTGGCTTCTGGCCGGCTGCAACTCGCACCTTCTGGTCGAGTCGGGAGAGCCCGAGGTGGTGATCCTGGACCCGCCGCCTGTTCCACCGCCACCCAAGGTCGAGCTGAGCGACGCCGGGTTGCCTACCACCCTTTTCCCGGTCGTCACGCTCGGCGATCTTCCGGACGGGGCCATCGCCTCGGGTGGCGTCATGGGCTCGGGTGGCGCGACCAGCGCGGGCGGCGCAGGCGGCGCGGGTGGCGCAGGCGGCACCAGCACGCCCGACGCTTCCATCGTGCCGGACACGGCGCCGCCCCAGCCGGACCTGGGGCCCGACCTGCCGCCCAAGGAGACCCTGGCGTGCCCGGCGGGACTCGTCCGCGTGCACTTCCGCGACGTGTGGTCGTCCGGCGTCGATCCCTCGATGAAGACCCTGACCGCCCCGCCCCTGGGCGTGATGTTCATCGATCCCAGCAGTTGGACGACCTACGGGGCTCGCGTCGACGGCGCGGACTGCGAGTACTACTCGGCCTGCTTGCCGAACACCATCGCCAAGATCCAGGTCAAGCCCATCGGTCCCGACGGGTGCGCCACCGGCGGCCAGTCGGGCGACTTCAACCTCTCGTCGCAGAACAAGAACCCCGACATCTGGATCGAGTACAACGGGCAGTCGAGCTCGCTGCAACAGGACTACAGCGCTTCTCCGGTTCCCGTCGGCAGCGGCAAGTGGAACATCACCTCGGACAGCACCAAGCTGACCCATCCCGCCTGCGAGGTGGGTCCGCCGCCGGACAACACCATTCTCGACGGCTACACCAAGCTGCACTTCCGCTGGCCCTGGAACGATCCGAAGGATCCCAAGACGCCGTACCCCGGCTCGGGCTGCCCTGCCTCCACTCAGCGCGACCCCGTCACGAAGGAGTGCCCATTCGATCTGAAAGGCAAGATGGGCTTCACGGTGCCGCCGTACCCCTCGAGCCTCAAGGTCACGGGGCTGCAGTGCGAGATGGTGGCGCTGTTGGAGTTCCAGGACGAGAACTGCCCCTGGTACTACCTGATGGTTCCCAACAGCATGTGGCCCACGAGCGGCACTATCCCGAAGATCGTCTTCCGCTACCCGGACGAGTCCAAGAGCCTCTACACGAACAGCATCCAGCTTCCTCCCCGCACGGCCAACGAGTACTGGATCGCCTACGCCGGCGCGCCGGACAACACCATCGCGTCCGCGACTTGTTGCCAAGACTGGTCGCTGCAGACCAACAGCTACTTCGTGTACACGGACAATCCCGGGCCAGGAGACGAGCTGTGCGGCGGCGCCGTGAAGCCCATCGACCCGTGCAGCCCGCCGCAGCCGAGCGGCTACCACACCGTGCACTTCCGCTACCTGTGGGCCGGGCAGAAGACCTTCACCATGTTCCCCAAGCCGTCGCTGATGCCCAAGTGGATGGAGCTCGAGGTCAACGGTCCGGGCAATGCCCTCAAGGTCATCTGCCAACGCGAGCAGGATCGGCCTTGGTACCAATGTCCGGTGCCCGACTCGGCGTTCAGCTCCAGCACCACCTGGCGCGCCGTCGACAAGCTGCACAACCCGGAGTGGAACACGGTCAAGCCGTGGCCGTTGCCGGCCGAGCCCAAGGAGTACTGGATCCGCTGGTACTACGGCAAGCCGGACATCCCGCGCGATAACCCTCCGCAGAACTTCAAGGTGTTCGACTACTACCCCGACGGGACCAACGGCGACTGGTCGGCCACCGGGGTGTGGGACGACGACATGTGCGCGCCCAAGCCGCCGCCCACGCCGGT
>JAFGPX010000009.1 GCA_016935975.1 Deltaproteobacteria bacterium | reverse complement strand
GATGAGCTCTGCGCGGGGGCGCAGCAAGTCGGTGAGGACACGGAACAGGGCGGCGACGGCTTCCCGGAGCATCGGGGCAGAGTACCAGCAGCACGCGCTCCGCTGGGCCATCGAGTCATCGCCCGCAGGCAGCCTGGCCCCGGCAGGACCGCGCGGTGCAGACCACGAGCACCTGCGGATTCCCGGTGCAGGACGGAGTCCTTGCGGCACACAGGTACCCTCGCCATGGTTGGCCCGTTGGCAGCTGTCACCGACGGGAATCTAGCTCTCCGGACGACCACCTGGCGAGCCACAGCCATCCGCTGGCGATTGTCGATGGACTACTACACCTGGCTGCCTTCCGCTGGCGATTGCCGATGGACCGCTACACGGCGCCGGTACCAGGCCAGCACGAGGAGAGCGAAGAACAGGGTAAGCGCCTCGGCGCCACCCGCCGGCCGACCCGTTTGGCACGAGCAGCCGTTGCTGGAGTCGACGCCCGCGCCGGTCGAGCTGCCCTGCGACGCGCCCCCCGCTCCCGAGGCACCGCCTGAGCCGGCCTGCGCACCGCCTGTACGCGTAGCAATTCCGCCGCCACTGACTTGCCCGCCACCGCCGTCCCCGCCGGCGGCTGAAGCGCCCGTCCCTGCCGAGGTGCCGCCCGTGGCACTCGAGCCACCAGACCCCGCGTTCGTCGTGCCGCCCGTGGCCACCACGCCACCAGTCCCCTCAGCTCCACCGGAGGACCCCATGTCGCGAGCGTCTGCACTGACGTCGGGGCCAGCCCGCCCCCCGGTGCCGCTCGCACCGGGGCCGTCGCGGCCCGCGTCGGCACGCGTGGAGCCACCTGCGCCCGTGGCACCGCCAGAACCGGTGGCGCCACCCGAGCCCGAAGGATTCACGGAGCCCGTGCCGCGCAAGGTGGTGACACTCTGTGCATCCAAGGACAATGATAGCGAACCATTGGAAACGCTGACCTTGCCCTCGTTGGCCAGACTCTTGCTCCCTGACGTGGTGAACCTGTCGTACGAAGAGACGCTCGTGCCGTTGATGCCGACGGTGAGCGACTTGGATGAAGAGTTCGTGTTTACGACGACGATGACGACGTCCGAATCGCCCCGGTACGCGGAAAGGTACACGCCGGATGTCGGGCTCTTCGTGGCATCCACTCGGTGGAAGCCGGGACGCACGAATTTCGACCACTGCGCCATGCACCATCCGCGCTTGGTGACCGCACCATTGTTGATGGGGCCGTAGCTCCGCTTGATGTACCACCATGTGTACACATTGAACTCGCCCTCCACCATCGAATTGTGCACATCGGTTGCCACGTTCAAGGCATTCGGCCATTGATTCGCGTCCGTGTTGCTGTCCGTGTAGTGCTCGGTCATCCAGCGCTCTTTCCCGGCGGGAACGCCCTTCTGATCAAAGAGCGGGTAGGCGAAATCCCTCACCGAGGTTCCGTAGGTATGCGCGCCCAGGATGTCCCAATTCGCGAGGGCCTTCTCGTCGTTCAGGAGCTGATCGTACATGTTCTTCCGATACTGGAACGACTCGGCCGTCATGAGCTTCGTGGAGATCTTGTCGCCGTAGTTGACGATGAAATCATGGACTGCGGTTGCGCTCCAATGCTTCCAATCGCCATAGTCCGGCTCGTTCTGGACGCTGATGCCGTACAGCTCCGCGCCCTGACCCTTCATGTAGGAGACGAAGCTTTCCAGATGGTCCGCGTAGGACGCGAACTGGGAGGAGATCATGTCCCCGCCACTGTTCCAAGGCGACGCATACACGAGGCCGCCGGCCGCAATGGCAGCCTTGGCGGTAGCCACGTAGCTCGAGGTGCTCGTGTTGCCGTCGGGCACCGCAATTCGCAGAACGGTGAAGCCGAGCTGACCATCGGCATTGCCGAAGACGAGGTTTCGCTCGGCGGCCGATAGGTCGCCCGCCCAAGGGATGTGGACCATGCCACCGAAACCTCGGACGTACTGCTTCTGAACCGTCACATCGACCGTCGCGGTCTGTGCGAGGGCATGGTTGCCTGAAGAGAGCAGCAGGGCAACACCCAGAGCTGCGGGGATGGTTCGATGAATACTTCTCATTGGACACCTCTGGGGCTTCGCGGTGGGGACTTCCGGCGATCGGATGAAGGCTTTCAAGCCGTTCTCGACCGCTTGGGGGTGGGGGATGGGCGGCCTGGCGCAACAGGCCGTCGCCGTGCTCGGATATCTATTCCCGGAAGGGCCCACGGCGATCACCGGAAAACGACGGTCGCACAGCGATGAGACGGCGGAGAATTCGCCCATGAAATGGATTGCCCGGTACAGGAGGTATTGTCACGACTTTCCGAGACCCGTCTCTGTTGAGTAGCCCGGGCCTGTCCCTGTAGAGTAGCCCGGTGTCCGCCGCAAGAACTCCATCCCACGACTTGGCCAGAGACATCTCCGCGACGCACGGTCGAATTCGGCCGACGACGATGGCTTGCCGGCCGTGGTCGGCGCACGCCAGGTGGCCGGGGACCGCCAGGCCTCGACCGCCGCGTACAGCCGCCGGCTTGGCGATGCCGGTAGACGGTGGTGCCCCGAGAACGACTTCGCTGCCATCGGCGACACAGACAAGCACCTGTCTCGGGGGCTCAGGCAGCGATGCCGTACTCGTGGTGGAGCCCGCCAAGCACGGGTCGGCTGCGCACCGCCTTCGCTGGCACGGGCCGCACCGGCGGCAGCCAG
>JAFGPX010000103.1 GCA_016935975.1 Deltaproteobacteria bacterium | reverse complement strand
CGAGGCGGATGCCACGCACAACCAGCGCGTGGTGGAGGTGTGCCTGCAGAACATCGACCGCTGCCGGCCGTTCTTCCTGTGCTTCCTCGGGCAGCGGTACGGGTGGATTCCGGGGCTCGGCGACGTTTCCGCGGAAACGCTGGCGAAGTATCGTGGACTGTCGTCAGCCATTGCGGAGCAGCGGTCCGTCACGGAGTTGGAGGTGCTGCACGCGGTGCTGGCGCCGTTCGCGGGCGGCAAGGCGAAGCTGGCGGCTGACCAGTCGTTCTTCTACCTGCGGGAGGCCGACTGCTTGAAGGACATGTCGCCTGAGCCGGTGCAGCTCAGGCGGATCTACAGCGACGAAGCGGAAGAGGATGCGCAGAGCCGGGCGTTTCTGGTAGAGCGGCAGAAGAGATTGCGCGAGGCGGTGGCAGGGCAGAAACAGCGTCCGGTGCGGCAGTACAGCGCGCGCTGGTCGAGCGACCGGCGCACGCCAGAGCTGAGCATGCCGCTCGATTGCCCGGCGACGCTGCCAGAAAACCAAGCGCGCTGGCGGCGCGACTGGCAGCGGTCCGGGGAGGTGAGCATCCCGGAAACCGCGCTGTCCGTGCCCGCGGCGCAGACGGAGAAGGCGAGGGCGTACAACCAGCGGCTGACTACAGGTCGGCTGGGCGACTTCTGGTCGGACGGCCGGTCGCTGACCGAGGCGATCGTCGACGATCTGAAGGCAGCGATCCTCGAGCGCTATCCCGAGCGCAGAGAGTTGCCCGAGCAGGACGATCTCAGCCGTGAGATCGACCGGCACGAGGACTTCGTGCGCACGGCCGCGGACGTGTTCATCGAGCGGCCAGGCGATTTCGCGGAGCTGGACGCGTACGCGGCCGGGGATTCGCAGAAGCTCTTCGCGCTGGTGGCCAAGGCCGGCCTGGGCAAGTCCACGCTGCTAGCAAATTGGGTCGCGAGATGGCGTTCGCGCGAGGGCAAGCCAGCGGACGAGACCGTGCACGCGCGCTTCGTGGGTGTGGGCGAACGGTCGAACAACGTCGATTCCCTGGTGCGATCGATCTTGGAGGAGCTGCGGCGGACGGGGAAGCTCAGCAGCGAGATACCGGACAATCCCAATGTTTTGCGTAGCAAGCTCGCCGAGCTGCTCAGCGAGTGCGGGAAGAAGGGCCGCACGGTCGTCGTCATCGATGCCCTGAACCAGCTCCAATCGGGCCTTTCTGATCTGGACTGGCTGGCGCGCACCCTGCCCGAGAACGTGAAGCTGGTGGTGAGCTTCAAGCTGGGCGACGCGGCCGGCGACGCCCTAGCTGCGCAGCTTCGCGCAGACGAGCGGGTCACCCTGTCCGAGGTGCGGCCCTTCGCCGGGCTGGAAGAACGCCGGCAGCTCGTGCGGCAGTTCCTGCGGCAGTTTCTCAAGGAGCTGGACGAGCAGCACCTGGAAGCCCTCATCCACGCGGACGGCGCGGACAACCCGCTCTTCCTCAAGGTGGTGCTCACCGAGCTGCGGGTCTTCGGCGCCTTCGGCCAGCTCGGCGAGGTGATCCGGCGGGAGTTCGGCACCACCCCGCAGAGCGCGTTCGAGGCAGTGCTGCGGCGGCTAGAAAGCGATCCCAGCTACGCCGTCGTACCTTCGCAGCAAGCGGTGCCCCTGCTTTTCGGCCTGCTCGCCCATTCACGCGGCGGCCTGCCCGAGGATCTCCTGGCGCGGATGTTTGTCGCGGAGTTGGGGCTGGGCGAAGAGCGGCTTCTGGACATGGCGGCGACCATGCAGCTCTTCCTGCGCCAGGTGCGGCCCTTCCTGGCCAGGCGCGAGGGCCGAACCGACTTCTTCTACGAAGCCTTCCGGATCGCTGCCCGCGAACGGTACACGGCATCAATTCCCCTTTCGCGCGGCGTGGGAGAGAACGGCTCTTCGTCGCCTCGTCCCGAAGCCGCGTGGCAGCGCCGGCTCGCGGATGCCTGCCAGAAATGGGAGACGCTCGCTGGCCCAAGCGAGCGGTACGCCCTCGGGAACCTTGTGCAGCACGAGGCGGCTGCAGGCAATGGCACTGCGGCCGCGGATGCGCTGACCGATTTCGGGTATCACTACGCGCGCATCGAAAACCTCGGCCTGAGGGACAGCAACGAAGTGTGCGGGGACTTCGAAAAAATAGCGGGGATGGATCTGCCCGGGGAGCTTCGCGAACGACTACTGATGTGGCAGCGGTTCTACGAAGGGACGGTGCACCTGCTGCGCCGCCCGGGTATCTTGCCCGAGGTTGGGCTAGCGCAAGAAGCCTACGCGCACGCCGAGGGAGGCACGATCTCGCGCGGTGCAGAGGCTTGGCTCCGAAAGAGCGGATTACGGCACTGGTGGTTTCGCAAATTAGCGCGACGTCAGGACCCTATTCGTAGCGCTACCCGCCGGGTGCTGGAGGGACACACCGGTGGCGTACAATCTGTATTGATTACCGCAGACGGACGGCGTGCGGTGTCGAGTTGTTCAAACAACAGCGTCGATTGCACCGTGCGGGTGTGGGACATCGAGAGGGGCGAATGCCTCAGAACGCTTAGGCACCACACGCCGGTGTCCGCGGTGTCGATCCATCCGGGTGGGCATCGTGTGGCCGTGGCGGAAGGCCGAATGTCTGCCGGCGTGTGCGTTTGGGATTTGGATACGGGAACGCGCCAAAGTGTACTTCGGCTTCACGGACGCGAAGACTGCTTCAGCTCCGTGGCATTCCATCCGGATGGACACCGGGTCGCTACCGCGAGCGACGATGGGATAATACGGGTCTGGAATCTGGACTCGAGCGAGTGCGTGCATGGAGTTGAAGCGCCCGACACGCACAGCCCCGCAGTGGCGTTCCATCCAGACAGGCGTCGCGCCTTGATCGGTCTCGACAGCAATGCAGCGCGCGTCTTGGATCTGGACGCTGGCAAATGGGGGCGGACGCTGAGGGGAGCTGTCCGTGCCGGGGCCGTCATGTTTCATCCGGATGGGCATTGTGTCGCGGCCGGAAGTGACAACGAGGCTGTGATCGTGTGGGACCTCGAGACCGGAGAACCTATCAAGAGGCTCGGCAGTGAAGCCGTCCGATTCGCTCGCATTTGGTTTCACCCAGATGCTCGTCGAGTTGTGGGCCTGGTCAACGGCAAGGTTCTGCAGGTGTGGAGCCTCGAAACAGGAGGATGTCTAGCGGAATTGATGGGGCACGGTGAAGCGATCGACTCGATTCTGTTTCACCTCGACGGCAAGCACGCGATGGGGATTGTTGCGCCATCCCCAACCATGGGACGCCACCAGATCTACTCCGCGCTATGCGTGTGGGATCTCGCGTCCGGCAATCGTCTTCACCTATTGGAGGGGCACAAGGGCACAGTCTCATCGGTGCTAGTGCATCCTGATGAGAGACGGATCGTGACGGGGGATGTGAGAGGTGAGGTGAGGATATGGGATATCGACAGCGGCGCGTGCCTCAAGACCCTGGAAGGGCACACGGCGAAGGTCAATGTCGTGGTGCTACTCCCGGATCGCGAGCGTATCGTGACGGGAAGCGAGGACACTACCCTTCGGGTGTGGGACATTTCGGACGCGAGAGGCCCGGCTGCCGGCGAGAGCGACGGCCCGAAGTCGCAGGCGAATCTCAGCGGGGGCGTTTTCGTCGCGTTCCAGACCGACGGTGGGAGGATTATCGTCTCAAGGCGCCGCGGGTTGGAAGCCTGGAGCCTGGAGACAGGTGAATGCCTGCTGGAATGCCCCGGCAAGGGCCGCCCCGGGATGTTGCTTCACGTTGATGGCCGGAGGGGCGTCCTGACGTCGAGATGGTCGGGTGGTGCGCCGAGCGTGCTGGATCTGGCGAGCGGCAAATGCCTGCAAAGACTGCGTGACGGTGAGAATCGCGTCACATTGGCGGAGCTTCACCGTGATGGGATCCGCGTGGTGACCGCCAGTTGGGATGGCACCGTGCGGGTGTGGAACCTAGACACAGGCGAGTGTCTGAAAGTAATGCAAGACCACCATGCCTCTCGGGTCGGGGAATTGGTCCTGCATCCGGATGGCATGCGAGCGGTAACGTGCAGCGGAGACTGCACGTCGCGTGTCTGGGAACTGGAGACCGGCAAGTGCCTGCATACTATCTTTCACCACGCTCCAGCCTGGCACGTCTCTCTTCATGCCGATGGCGAACGGGCAGTGAGCGTAGGCAAGGGAGGATTGGCGGAGGTCTGGGAGATCGGAACGGGCAAGAGGCTGCAAGTTCTAGAGGGTCATCGTGACGATGTCTTCGCCCTGGCGGTTCACGCAGATCGGCGGCGCGCGGTGACTGGAAGTAGGGACCGGACAGTTCGCGTGTGGGACGTGGACGAGGGGGCGTGCTTGAGCACACTGAGAGGCCACACGCAGGCAGTGGATTCAGTAGCCTTCTTGGGAGACGGACCGGTCGTGGTGACAGCAAGCAAGGACAAGACGATTCGCGTGTGGGATATGGACAGGGGCTCTTGCCTGGGCGCATGGCCAGGGATGGAGCCCTATGGTGGCTTGCTCGTCGATTGGCCTCTTGCCAACCGCTGCGGGCGCATCGCCGCGTTCTGCGACAAGGGCTTTGTTCATCTCTTCGAAATAGTGCCGCCCGGGACCAGGCTGGGGGTGCCAGACCGCGGTCCAAGCACCAGCCCCCGCGGCCTGGTCTGGATCAAGGACCAGTAGCGGGCGCGTCGGCGACGGCCGGGGGCACTGAGCCTTCCACCTGTCCGCCGGCGGGCGCGCGACGACGTCCGGCAGGTGCCGGTGCTGGTGGACTTCGGGCTGGCGGG
>JAFGPX010000102.1 GCA_016935975.1 Deltaproteobacteria bacterium | reverse complement strand
GGCCTGGCACACGCAGCTCGTGCACGCGCTCAGGATCACGGTCTCGCCGACCTGGTACGTCTTCCCGTTCTGGGTACACGTCACCGGTCCGTCGCTCGCGATGGCGGCGTCGGGCGGGCAGGTTCCGGTGCAAAGCCCCACGGTGCCGTCGGCCTGGCACACGCAGCTCGTGCACGCGCTCAGGATCACGGTCTCGCCGACCTGGTACGTCTTTCCGTCTTGCTCGCAGGTGACGGCGCGCACGTCAGTCGCTTTGACATCCCGGCCCCCGTCCGACTTGCCTTCGCTGCCCAGGGCATTGTCTTGGGTGGTACAGCTCGCTAGCAGGAAGGTGGTGCACAGGAAGAGAGAAACGATCGGAAGGAAGGCTGAGTGTCGAGTTGGCATGATGGACCTCGCGAATGTCTATGTCCAGCTAGTGACGGGACGTGCGTCGGCGTTTCAGGGACAGAGCAAAATCGCGCGCGCGGCTCGACGGCCGAGTGCGTCCGCTCTCGCTTTGGCCAGGACGTGCTCCAGATCACTCCGCCCCTCGGCGCAGCGACCGTGCTTGATCCGCAATTCGCCGCGCACGGTCTGCAGTTCACGGCCGCGCGGCAGTCCAGGCAGGGACACGCCGTCGAGCAGTGTCAGAGCCTCGCGTTCGCGCCCCTGCTGCAGGAAGATCTCCGCGCGCAAGAGTCTGGCCTCCAATTGCATCTGCCCGCGCGGGAACCTGCGCTCGTGCACATCGAGCGCTGCCAGCGCCGCCTCGGCATCGTGATCCCGGTGCCACCGGGCGACTGCCGCCGAAAACGACCGGCTTTCGGCCGAGATGGGATCGTCCGCCGCCCCCGCCGGCGCAATCCCACTCGACACACGCGCTTGCGCGGCGATTGTCGGCGCCCGGACCCAAGTGGGCTCGGCCATCACGTTTTCCGCGGCGCGCACCGCCCGGACGCTCGGCGTGCCCGGCTCGGCCTCTCGCATGGTGCCGCGCCCTTTCGGCTCGGCGGCTCGCTCCAAACCACGCGGCGATACCAGGCTGCGCGCCACCGCAGAACCCGAACGCGCGGCGCGCGTGGGGAGGGCCGACGACGATCCCAGCGCGCGAGGGGACTGCGGCGTCTGGGTGCTTCCCGAGGTGGGCGCGAGCATCGGCGGTCGCGGCGTCGGCGCTCTCGTGGTGGAGACATCGGCGCTTGGCGGCGGTACCGCCGAGGCCTTGGAGCGCGGCCGCTGCGTCTTGAGCGCTGGGCTCGGCTCGCGCGACGGGAAGAGAGAACCGACGAACGGCAAGCGCGAGAAATCCACGACGTGGGCGACGGCGGTCCCCACCAGCAACACCAGCCCAAGCGCGGCCAGCGCCGGCAGCCAGAACCTTCTTCGCGGGGCGCGACGCGGATGGGCCAGGCGATGTTCGATGCGCTGAAGCTGCATCGGGGAAAGCCCGCGCAGCTTCCGCCCCTTCCTGAGAAACTCCAGGGCCTCGCGTTCGGCGTCGGACGTGGCGAGATGCTCATCGAAGGTCATGGCGCTCTCCTTCGGTTGCCGTGCGTGACGAATTCCCGATAGGCACGGAGAAAGCGGGCGCGGGCACGGTGCGAGCGCAAGCGCACGTTGGCCTGGCGGATTCCGAGAAGGCGGCCCACCGCTTCGGCGTCTAGCTCCTCCAATTCGCAGAGGATCAAGACTTGCCGGTCGCGCTCCGGCAGACGATCCAGCACTTGATACACGGCCGCCGCGGCTTGGTTGCTCTCGACCACGCGCAGGGGATCGGGGCCGTGGCTCGCCAAGTGGCCGGCGGTTTCGTCGGCCGACCCACTCAGCCAGCGCCGCCAGCGCTCCTTGCGACGACGGTGTCGTACCACTTTGTCCGTGATGCCGAAAAGCCACGTGGCCAGGCTGGAATCACCGCGGAAGCTGTGCACGCTTTCGTAGGCGATGGCAAAGACCTCCTGCACGATGTCCTCTAGGTCTAGACCGGGGCCGGCCAGCCGTTCAGCCCAGCGCGCCACCTGAGACGCATGAAGCTGATACATCGACTCCAGCGCGGGGGGAGCCTCGGGAATCGCCGGCATGATCACAGTATCTAGTAGATGAGTGACGGGACGGGGCAACTCGTTTCGGGGCATTCCCATGACGGAGCCCTGCTTCCTTGCCAACGCGCGCCATGGCCCTCGTCAAACGAACGACGTTGCCGCGTGCACGGCAAGTCAAGGCGAAATCGCGATTGAGATCCCCAGGCCGGCCTCGGCGTTGACTGGCGAAAGCGGCACCTTGTCGGGGCGGTCCACGAGGGTCATCCGCTCGCCGGGAACCCTGTAGCTCGCTCCGGCAAAAAGAAACGGCCGCAGGCGCCGTCCCCGCCAACCCAGCCGCGTGTGGCCGGCGAAAGCCAATCCCCAGCTCGTCACCGTCTCGTTGGTCTGCAGGTTCTTCCCTCGAAGCGAGAGACGATCGACCATGGGCACGAGGGTCGCGTCCCAGAAGACGCGTGACCACCGCATGCACGCGCCGAGGCCCAGCCCCGCGCGCACAAACCGATACGCGCCCTGCCCCGAGCCGAGTGGCTGCGTGCGTTCTGACGAGCCCTCGAACAGCGCGCTGGCCATCCAGGCGCCTCGCCCGAGATCCGCGCGCACGCCCAAGCCGAATCCGCCCGCGTCGCCGTCGTGGATTCCCAGTACCATCCCACCCACCTCGCTGCGCCAGGGTGGTCTGGCCAGCGACGTCGGCTCCTGCGGAGAGGGCGTCTTCGCCGTCGCCACGGAGGCCGGGGGCACCAGCGCGGTCTGCGCCCAGTCGCCGGCAAACGCCGCAATCACCGCGGCGGCCAGCGCGGCACGGGCGGCGCAGTCCGTCGTCGCCGTGACCACGCGGACTCCCAGGGATTCTCCCCGACGGTCGCGGAAGTACACGTGCAGCGAAGGTTCCTCCACCTTGACTTCGGCGGTGCCGAGCTGGGAAAGCAGCTCGAGCGCGCCCAAACGCTCCAGATGCGCAGCAATGGCAGCACTCGACGGACAGCCATCGCCAGGCAACACGCTGACGGCGGCAACGGCCTGCCTGGCCACCACGGCAAGCGCCAAAGCCAGCACGGAGCGAGGCAAACGACTCGGCACGTATCGTCGCCAATCTCAGCGGGGTGCTAGCCAAGAAGGGATTCGCCGACTACGCATGCCGCTTTGGGCATCCTCCGGGGCCGCGATGCTTCGTCGAGGATCGCGCCCCGTGAAATGGCTACTTTCCGCCGCGCTTCACCTCTTCCAGCCAACCGCCAATCTTCTTCTCGCGCTTGTCGAGCTCGGCGCGCACCTCGGCCAGCGGCTTCGTCTGGCCTTGGAAGAAGGAAAGAATGGCCGCGGGGTAGTCGTTGGCCAAGAGGTTGAGGATCACGTCGTGGTCCGTGCCGATGAACGAGCTGCCGCCCTTCGGATCCATGGCACGCAGGTTCGCGGCTTGCTTGTCGAGGGCCTTGCGCTGCGAGGCGGCCAGCTTCTTGAGCTGGTCGCTTGCGTCGAGCTTGCCATTCAGCTTCAGGGCCGCTTGGTCGAGCGCCTTGCGCGTCTTCTTCTCGAAAGCGAACAAGGCCTGGTGCTTGGCCAGCTTGCTCCTGTCGAACTTGACCAGGCGCGCCCGCTCCTCGGCGGCGAGCTGCGCGGCCAGTTTTTCGTCGGCCTCTTTCTTGGCTTTCCAGATAGCGTAGCGTTCCATCATGCCCAGGCGAGCATCGCCTTGACGCGCATCGCCGGTCGAGCCGGCGTCCACGACCTGCTTGGGCACGGCGGGCTTGGCCGGAGCGGGGGGCGGCGGGGGCGGAAGCGACTGAGTTTTGTCTTTGCAGGCTGCGGCCACAAACATCGCCGAGGCCACCAACAGGAGTGCGGTTCGCTTCATGGTGTTCTCCCAGGGGTTCAGTGGGTGGGGTTCCGCGCGGGCCTCCACGAACACGGCCCACCCCGTGATAATCGAGGACCGAGGCGGCGAGAGTCAACCGCCAACTCGTGGCCGGGCGACACATCTGCGCCACCCGTTGCCGTCATGCGTCGGTGGGGCGACAGCGACTATCAGCGGCAATTCGGAAGCGAAACGCACCGGCTTCCCGATTCCGACCACGCAGGGCGACCCGGTGGGCATCACGACCGGCCCCGACGGCAATCCGTGGTTCACGGAATACGACGGGAACAAGATCGGGCGCATGACCCTGGCTGGGAGTTTGGCGAGTTTCCGATTCCCACACCCGACAGCGTGCCCTACGGCATCGTGGTCGGGCCGGACAACAACCTCCGGTTCGCCGAATCCAAGGGCAACAAGATCGGCCGCATCACCCCCTGACGGCAAGCTGCGCGTCGCCGTCCCGCAGGAAGCGGCGCTCGCCCCTCTGCGGGCAAGCGCGGGGCAGTCGCCGAGAGATGCCGCTCTTCTCCCGCCCAGGGGTGCGGCGGATCTCGGAAGCGCTACTGCGCGAACTCGAAGGACTTGGAGGTGCCGTTGATCTCGAAGGTGAGGTTGTTGACCTTGGCCGTGCCCTGCGTGTCGTCGTCGACCTCGGTGCCGACCTCGATGCGGGTCAGCCACATGTCCGTGCTGAAGTCCGCTTTGTAGGTGCCGTTGTTCATGAGCCAATCGAGGAACGCCTTGATGTCGGCCTTGCCCGACCAGGTGTTCTGGGGACCGCCATTGAGGTTGAAGTTGAAGAAGCGCCAGCCGCTGCCCCAGCCGTCCTTCTGGTGACAGAGCTTATAGGAGGCAGAGCCGGAGGTCAGGTCCCCCTTGTTCTCGCACGGCCACCCCGTCGCGCTCTCCCGGACGCTGTCCCAGCCCAAGAACACGATGAACTCGGCGTAGACGCCCGGGCTCGAGCTGGTGAGCGGATTCTGCCGGCTGATCCAGAACTCGTAGTTGGTGTCGTAGTAGCCCGGCTTCTGGTAGGTGCTGGCGAAGTTGTCGATGGTCAGGGTCGCGCTGGTGATGCTCTTGATCTGGATTGGCAACAACGTGGTCGACGAGCACGCCGGAGAGGTCAGATCCGGGCTGCTCGCGCCGAAGGGCGCAACCCCGAACTCGAACTCGGGGTAGTCGGGATAGGCCCTCTTGCCGCCGCAGGTGGGGCGGTTGAACGTGTAGCCGGCGGTCCTGTCCGAGTTGACGGACACCGTGTAAGACGCCGCGTTGCACCCAAGCTCGTCCGCGCCCCAGCGGTTGTTGATGAGGCGTATGTCGCCCAGATTCAGGTACTTGCGGGAAGTGCTGGTCGAGTCGCCGGGCTTGGCGAGCGCCTGGCCCAGGCAGTCGGTTCGCGGGGCCGTGGTGCCGCCGGTCGAGGTCGTGCCGCCCGAGGCAGTCGTGCCGCCCGAGGCAGTCGTGCCGCCGCTCCCGCCTGCGCCGCCTGCCGCGGTCGTGCCCCCGGCCGAGGTCCTGCCGCCCGTCGCAGTCGTGCCGCCGCTCCCGCCTGCGCCGCCTGCCGCGGTCGTACCCCCGGCCGAGGTCCTGCCGCCCGTCGCAGTCGTGCCACCCGCGGACGTCATGCCGCCCGAGGAGACCGTGCCACCAGACGACGTCGTGCCGCCCGCAGCTTTGGTGCCGCCCGACGCGGTCGTGCCCCCGGATGAGGTCCCGCCACCGGAAGACGTCGTGCCGCCAGACGATGTCGTGCCGCCGGATGAGATCGTGCCGCCAGACGATGTCCCTCCTTGTGAAGACCCGGTCGGTCTCGTTTCGATAGGAGCACAGTGGGCGAACAAGAACAGCGTACCGAGACAGGTGCAGAGGTGGGGGAATCTCGACTTGCGCATTGGCTCTCCTAAGGGGCAACAGCTGAGGCTCCGAGGGAGCGGGCCGACAGCAGAGCGTAGTCTAGCAGATGGAGTGTGCGGCGCATCGACCTACGAGCCGTTCCGTGACGATTCGCTCCATCGACCAAGCCGCTGTGCTCCGAGGCGCAGGCGCTCCATCGTGTCGAGAAAGCCCGCGCCGTTGCGCGCAGGCGCGCGTTCTCGGTCTTGACGATTCCGGAGGCTCCTCCACTCTCGGCCTACACACCTATCGTCGCAACCAGAGACGGTGACTTCATTCTGCGACCGAGACATAGTTGGGCCGTGAGCGACAATACCGACACGGTCCAGTATCCTTGCGCGCGCTGTGGCCGCACCAATCGCATCGTGCGCTCGCGGCTTGCCGAAAACCCGACTTGCGGGGCATGCAAGCAGCGCATCTTCCCCGATCATCCGGTCACGGTCACCGACGCGTCCTGGAAGACGGAAGTCGAGGATTGCCCGATTCCGGTGCTGGTGGACTTCTGGGCGCCCTGGTGTGGCCCGTGCCGGATGATCGCACCGATCCTGAAGGAGATCGCCAGCGAACGGGCTGGCCGCCTCAAGATCGGCAAGCTCAATGTCGACGAGAATCCCCGGCTCGCCTCGCGCTTCCAGGTCCAGGCGATTCCCATGCTGATGGTCTTTCGCGGTCCCCTGTTGGTGGACGAGATTCGCGGGGCGGTGCCCAAGGCGGCCCTCGAGGCGCGACTGGCGAGATTCGCCTAGCTAGAAGCAAGACATCTCCCGCCTCGGCTGCCGCTGGCCGGGGATCTTCGAGGCGCGTCGCCCGGGAGACGCATCCGTCATCTGGCAACTCGCCGAAACCGACGGCAAGATGCGGGGAAGCTTCCCCTTCGCTCCACCGACCGGCCAGACGAATGACCGGCACCATCCGAAGATCCACGACGACGGCACCATCCTGCCGTTCGACAACGGCGACCGGAACGGCGGCCGCGACACCCAGGTACCGCCTCTCGAAAGCTCGTAGCTGCTTGACGGATGGGGTCGACGGCGGCGTGGCCGCGGGCCGGGTTCAGCGCGGCCCCTGGATCGGGAGCACGATCGCACCGCACTTCATTCGCGTCGGCCGATACTCCTTGGGGTACGAGAAGATCAACCTCCGCGTGCGCTCCTGCCCGGGTTGGAAGGTTTCCGATCTGTCGGCCACCGAGGCCGCTTCCTCGTTTCGATCGACGATGTAGGGTGGGAACCACTGGCCTTTCGCGTCCAGGGCGCACGTCTCGTACGAGAACGTCTCTTCCTGACCAAGCTCGCTCTTGACGGTCACGACCGTCCAGATGAGCTTCTCGCCCCTCCCAGGATTCACGCGGACCCCTTCCCCCACGTATTGGTCGGGGCCTTCCCTGACCTGGCCGAGGATGATAATCCACCCCTCCGCGCGCTTCTCCACGGGGCCGCTCATCAGGACCGAGGAACACGCCGCAAATCCGACCAGCCACGTGCCGACCAAGGCGTTCATGCCGAAAGGACGCATTGCTCTCATTCGCATTCCTCCAGGTCTCCGCAAGAGCCGCTTCGTAGCGTCTTCTAGGACAACGGTCGGGCAAAGACAAGCGAGAGAACGTCCACGCTCCACCTTCCCGAACCCCGGGTGTAGACTGCTTCGCAAAGAGCGATGCCACGCGTCGCCATCCCCGCTCTCTGCTTCGTCGTAGCGTTCCCCGCCTGCGTGCTGAACGATAGCCCGCCAGCGCCCCCGCCGGGCCACGCGGCCGATGGTTCGGTGAACGTCGCGCCGACCTGCACCGCCACGCCGACGGCACACGAGGGCGAAGGCACGTACTACACGTTCGCCGACGGAACAGGCAATTGCATGTTTCCCGCCACACCGGACGATCTCGACATCGGCGCGATGAACCACGTCGACTACGCGGGCTCGGCCGCGTGTGGCGCGTGCGCGCACGTGGTGGGCGCGAAGGGCGAGCTCACGATCCGCGTCGTCGATCAGTGCCCCGAGTGTCCCGCCGGCAACATCGACTTCAGCCCGTCGGCCTTCGCCAAGCTCGACGACCTCGCGAAGGGCAGGATTCCCATCACCTGGACCTACGTCGCCTGCGCGGTGACGGGGCCGATCGTCTACCACTTCAAGGACGGCAGCAATCCATGGTGGACGGCGGTTCAGATCAGGAACCACCGCTACGGCATCGCCAAGCTCGAGTACGAGGATGGAAGCGACGCCTGGGTGGACGTGCCGAGGCTCGACTACAACTACTTCGTCGCGGCCTCGGGCATGGGCCCCGGTCCGTACACGTTCCGCGTCACCGACGTGAACGGCGCGGTGCTCGAGGATACCGGCGTGCCTTTCGTCGAGAACGGCGACAGCGTGGGCACGAACCAGTTTCCCGCGTGCACGACACCCTGAGCCCGGCGGCGGCGCACGACGAAGTGGCTCGCGCCGGTTTGCTTCGTGGCCAAGTGCAGGTCGAGCCGGTCGGCGGCCAGGCGGTGGAGTCCGGGGCCGGCGATCCGGTCACCTTCCCCAAGGGCATGCGTTGCAGCTGGAAGATCTCTCGGGCCGTGCGCAAGCACTACCGCTTCGGCTAGCCCCAATGCCGGTCACCTACCAGCCGCCTAGAAGCTCATGCCCGAGCTCGGCGTAACCTTCTGGGGCTTGTCGCCACTCCAGGCGAGCTTGTCGACGGCGACGGCGCGGCGATAGGTGCCCCCGCCGTTGGTGTTGGCCCCGCCGCTGAGGTGGTAGGCGATGTACCACTCTCCGCCCAGAAGGCCGACGCCGGCGTGGTTGGTCGGCGCGTCGCTCTGCCCGGACGCGGTCGGGAAGGCGTCGAGAATGCGGCCACCGTAGGTCCACGGGCCCATGGGGCTCGATGAGGTCGCCCAGTCGATGGTCGCCGGGTTCGAGCCCGCCGCGTAGATCTCGTAGTACTTGCCGTTGCGCTTGATGAGGTAGGGCGACTCGAAGTAGCCCTGCGGCGTCGATTCCACCATCTTGCCGTCGATGGAGATCATGTCGCCGCCGAGCTTGGCCGTGGTCAGCCGCCAGAAACCGCCGTATTGCAGATAGGCCTGCCCGTCGTCGTCGATGAACACGGTCGGGTCGATGGTGAAGGAGGTGTCGCTCGCGGTCTTGTACCCCATGTTCGACATCTCGAAGGCGTCGTTGACGAGCGCCTTGCCGAGCGCGTCCGTCCACGGACCCTCGGGCTTGTCGGCCACGGCCACGCCGATGGCCATGGTGCCGTCGCTGGCTTGCTGGATGGGCACGTACCAGTAGTACTTGCCGCTTTGGGCCTTGATCATCTGTCCGGCCCAGGCGTTGGCGTTCGCCCACTTGAAGGTGGAGAGGCTCATTGCCACGACCTTGGTCCAGTTGACCATGTCGGTCGACTTGAGCAGAAACCACTCCCGCAACACGAAGGCGTTCTGCCCCGCCGCCGCTTCGTCGTGCCCACACTGGATGTAGAACGTGCAGCCGTCGACCATCACCGCCGGATCGGCGGCGAATTGATCGGTGAAGAGAGGGTTCGTGCTCTTGCTGCCGGCCGCGGGAGGCGCACAGGCGCCGGTGCTGCCGCCCGTGCCGCCGCCGCCCTGCCCCGTGCCGCTGCCGCCGGTGCCACTGCCGCCCGTCGAGGTCGTGTGCCTCGTGCCGCCCGAACCGGTGGTGCCGCCGGTCGCCGCAGTACCACCTGCGGCCGTGCTGCCGCTTGTCGTGGTCCTGCCGCCTGTGTTCCTCGTGCCGCCGGTCGAGGTCGCGCCGCCCGTGTTCCTCGTGCCGCCCGTCGACGTCGTGCCGGTCGCGCCGCCCGTGGCCCTGCTGCCGCCAGACGAGGTCGTGCCCGTGCCACCCGCGCCGGTCGCGCCGCCGGAAGAAATCGTGCCGGTCGTGCCGCCCGTGACCCTGCTGCCGCCGGACGAGGTCGTGCCCGTGGCGCCACCCGAGCTGGTCGCGCCGCCAGAAGAAATCGTGCCGGTGGTGCCGCCTGCGGCCGACACGCCGCCCGTTTGCCCGCCCGTGCTTTCGCTGACGACACCGGTCTGGGTACAGCTCGCCAGTAGGAACGCCCCCGCCAGTAGAAAGAGGCCAGGTTGCAGCACGGTCAGGCTCTTCATGCGGGATCCTCCTGGTGGGGCATGGGGACGAATCACAAAACAGGTCGCCCGACCGGAAAGGCGCGGCTCAGCGTTTCGTGGCCCTGCGCTCCTCGATGACGCGCGCAAGCTCGTCCACTCCGTAGGGCACGCGCACCGACTTGCCGTTTGCGAAAAGAGCCGGGACCACGCCGATGCCGAGCTTGCGTCCGAGCTCGACGTCCGCCTGCACGTCGGCGGCGTAGGTGTGCTGGTCGAGCGCCTTGCCGAACCGACGCAGGTCGAGTCCCGCCGCCCGGGCGTAGCGCTCGAGCGCGGGGCGATCGTGGGCCTGGGGGTTGCCGAATACCACGTCGTGGAAGGCCCAGAACTTGCCCTGGGCGTGGGCCGCCAGGCTGGCCTCGGCCGCCAGATGGGCTCCCGGGCGCCTGGGCGAAGGAAACTGGCGGAACACGAGCCGCGCCCGGCTGGCGAAGAGATTCCCAAGAGACGTGGCCATGCCCGACGCCCTCCCGCACTCCGGATCGGTGAAGTCCGAGAACAAGACCAGTGTCACGGGAGCATCCACCGAGCCCACCGTCGGCGCCAGCCCGTGCGAAGTACGTTGCTCGCGCTCCTGCAAGGCTCGCTTGGCCTCGACGTAGTCTCGCGCCGAGGCGGCGGTGTCTTCGTAGCGCGCCAGCATCCGCGAGCATCCCTCGCCCGAAAAAAGCGCGCTCTTCTCCTTGGCCATGGCACAGACCTCGGAGCTTGCGCCGAACTGGGCACACAGACGGCCGCGTAGCTCGGCACAGTGATCGGGTCGCGCATCCAGGGCTGTCGCGGGCGCGGATGCCGTTCTCCCGGGGACGCGAGGCGCTTGCTGCGACTTGCAGCTCGGGAACAGGAGCCCGGCGGCCAGCAGCGCCGCGCCGGCGTTCCGCATCACCACGGCCGCGTCGTGTTGGGCGCGACGGTGCCGCCGCTGACGATGCGCGCCTTGTAGTTGAAGTGCTCTTGGGCGCTAAAGCCCCACCCGTCGCCGCCGCTGGCGGCATTGGGATTGACCACGGCAACGACGAAGTTGACGACCCCGTTGCGGGCACCGTTCGGGATCTGGATGGTGTTCTCCCCCCTGGAGAATACCTCGCCGTACACCGGCTGGTCCGAGTCGTCCCGGTAGACGAGCTGCGCCTGCATGTTCGCTTTCGTCCCCATGCTGCCGGTGGCGTCGGGTGTGAATTCCACGGTCACCGAGGTGGCGCCGGAAGCGACCTTGATGGGAATGACGTTGCGACCCTGGTGGTGCGGGATGTTCTTGGTCGGGGGGCTCCACTCGGTCGTGCCGTCGCCGCTCGGGTAGGTGTAGAACCAGTAGTTGTTGTTCCAGTTGCCCTTCATCGTGCTGCGCACGGCCTCGGTCCAGCCGGCGTAGTCCAGGATGGCGCTGCGGGCCCCGAAGGTCTGGATCACGTGCGCGATGGCCTCGTCGGAGGAAGCCTTCTGCATGGCCTGGAACACGGAAAGAGGCCCGCTCCGCCGGCTGTCCGGCTGGCCCGCCTTGCTGGCGCTGTCCCACACGCAGTTGATGAATCCCTGGCCCATCTCTAGATTCACGTTGAGCCAGAAGATCTCGAGACCGTAGCGCACGATGCTGTTGACGTAGGTCTTGGCGTTCTGATCGGAGGGTCCCGCCCACGAGTCATCGGTGTTCATGCCCATCGACTCGATCGGTCCGTGCGGCATCATCAGCGCGTAGGCGGCGCCATAGCCCATGGTGTACTTGTTGCTGACCATGTGCACCCGCATGGTGGCGGTGTAGCAGTTGTGCGCCTCGTGGATCCAGCCCGAGCCCTGGTTGTTGAAGGCCCACATCTCCGACTGCAGGGCATGGATGCATTCGTGAAGCGCGTTGCCGCGATTCGAATTGTCGCCGGTGCCCCAGTTGCAGGGACACTCCTCGGTGGACTCGAAGTTCATGTGGCCCCAGCGATCCCCCTGGTGGCCTCCCTGGCCGGACAGCGTGGCGCCGGGAATGCCGCTGTTGAGGATCACCCAGTTCAGGTAGTAGCCGCGCTTCCAGTCCAAGAATCCGTAGAACTTGACCGTCTCGACGACGTCGATGATCTCCTGGTTGAGATCCTCGACATCGAAGTTGACCACGGCGTCGGTGAGACAGGACTGGCGGTTGGGGCCAATGAGCATGGCCACGCCGCCCTTGGCGACTTGGGTCGTGTAGTCGCTGCTGGGCGCCCGCTGCTTGAGCGCCGTGGTCGGCACGCTATCGGTCCCGAAGCACTGCGGCCATTGGCTGGTCCCCGCGTCGCTCGCGCCGCCGCTGCCGGAGCCGGCATCGGAAGTGGTCGTGCCGCCGGACGAAGTGGCGCCGCCCGAGCCCATCGCGCCTCCCGCAGGCCTGGTGGTCGCGCCCCCGGACGCGGTGGCGCCGCCGGCGCCAGTCGTGCCCCCGGAGCCGGTCGCGCCGCCGGCGGGCCTCGTCGTCCTGCCGCCGGACGAAGTCGCGCCGGTCGCACCGCCAAAGCGCGTTGCGCCGCCGGACGTGCTCGTTGTCGCGCCACCCGAGGACGTTGCGCCACCGGAGCCGGTCGCGCCACCGGAGCCGGTCGCGCTGCCGGAGGCGCCGCCGGAGTCGGCCGCGCCGCCAGTGCCGCTGGTCGTCGCGCCGCCCGTTGCAACGGCCCCCCCCGTGCCGCTGCCCGATCCGGAATCGCTGCTCTCACACCCGAGGCAGAGGACGCACGCGGCCCCCGCGAGAGTCAGCCAAAGCAGTCGTTGCATGATGACGTAGGTCGCGCGGCAGACCTCCGGCGGCTCAGTCTCCGCGCCAGAGCAGGCCGCCCTTGCCTATGGCGCGCTTGGCTACTTGGCCGCCAACGCCACCACGGTATTCGACGACGCCAACGGAATCACGTAGGCGTCACGCTCCCTGACCAAGGTTTCCGTCGGCGCGTAGGTGCCCACCCCGGCGATCGCCGCCGGCTGTTCGACACGCAGCCGCGCCGCGGGCGTGTGGGTGTCGGCGGGCGCCAAGGTCACGGTGACGGCGTGGGTCTGGGCATCGAAATCGACTCTTCGGAATTGGCCGGCGTCCAGAGTCAGCCACAGCCCGGCCGGCGCCAGGTAGACGCGCTTGCGCAGGGAATCCAGGGGCGTGACGCCGATGGTGTCGCCGCTAGCGACGAGATTGCCGCCAAAGGCTTGCCAACCGAACTCGGGGTGATCGACGAGGTAGGTGGCCGAGCTCGCGGCATGGCCGAAGAAGTTGAGCCCGTAGTCGCCGCTCACGGGATCCCACTCGAGCGTGTCCGGGAAGGTGTGGAAGGCCATCGACGGGAAGCCGTCCTCGGCGATGTTCGAGAGCGAGCCCATCATGCCGGCGTAGCCGATACGCAAAAGGTAGATGTCGTCCGGGTGATCGCGGTACTCGGTCAGGATGGGGATGGCGTTCAGGCTCGAGCCGTAGTGGTGGATCATGCGCTCCAGCCGATCCGTCTTGGAGCCGCCGTACTTGAAGTCCCAATAGCGACGGGCGCAGCCGTTGTAGCCCCAGTGGGGAACGGCCGGCATGTAGCCGGTGATGGCGTCGACGCAGACCTTGGCCTTGGCCTCGTAGCCGAAGTGACGGGTCCAGCCGTAGACCTCTTCCTGGCCGGTCGAGTCCCAGGCCATTTCGCTTCCGAAGGGATAGGCTTCGGTTTTCCACACGTCGGCGCGCGCCTTCATCTTGGCCTCGAGATCGGACGCCTGGGTGGAAAGGCCCTCGCGCTGCAGGTCCCGCAGGATCTCGATGAACACCGTGCCGTCCATGAGCCCGTACTTCGCATACTCGTTGCCGATGGTGGTCATGGCCACGGCGGTCTTGTACGCCTGGTTCAGATACCAGTCGTAGGGGTGGTTGCCGACCAGGCCGGTGTGGTTGCGGGCCAGGCGGTACATGGACCAGTAGAGAGCCGCCACGTGCGGGTAGTTGTAGGAGCGCGGCACCTCCAGCGTGTGCGCCTTGTTCCACGCGCCCCAGTAGAGCTGGCCCGTCTCCGGGTCGGTCCATTGCACGTCGCTGCTGTAGGTGCCCGCGGGCATCGCGGAAGGCTCGTAATAGAAGAGGGTGCGCTTGACCCCGTACTGCTGCGCACCCGAGCTGTACTGCAAACCGCCCCAGATCACCTTGTCCACGAAGTCCTCGTACTTGTCGATCTGCCCCGCGTCCGGCTGCCCGAAGAGCTTCATGGCCCCGGCCAGCCACGTCGCGCCGCCGTCGTCGCCCAGGCCGCACACCCAGGCCTGGCGCGCTTGCGTGACGATCTGACCGAGCTCGTGATCGTAGGTCATCACGGACGGGCTGCGGCCGAAGGGATCGCTTCCGTCCACGAACCAGCCCTTGCTGAAAAGGAAGTTGCCCATGTCGCTCGCGACCTGTTCGGCCGGCTTGGTCACGTAGTAGTGGATGGTCTGCACGGTGCCGTCGGCGTAGGTCACGGTCACGCGCGCCCGTCCCCAGGTCTTGCCGGTCGCCCGATACGCCTTCCAGCCGCCGTCCGTGTCGCCCTGGCCGACGAGCGCCAACGCCCCGGCGGGCTCGATCTCGGTCGAGCTCGGCGCCGACGGGTATTTGAGATAGAGCTTGCCCTCGAGATCCATGGGCAGGATGTAGCCGGGAATGCCGACCGCGACCGGCCGCTGGTACTTGATCAGGGTCTTCTCGATGTTGCGGATGGAATCCGACAGCACGAAGACCACGCCTACCGTACGGCTTTCGCCCGCGGCCAGCGTGACATCGCTGGCCGGGTTCCACGGCTGGGCCTTGGACCATTCCCCGTCGGCGTACGCCTTGCTGTGCACCATCCACTCGAAGAAACCTTCGAAGGTCTGCCCGCGCGGCGTCGGGTCGGTGAAGATGGCCACCGGATCCTTCGAGCCGGCCTTGGGCGCGTTCAGGATGGGATTCCAAGCCTCGAAGGGGGTCCTGCCATCCGACAGCACGAGCAGCGCCGGGCCGGCGCCTGACAGTCGAGTGACTTGCAGGTAGCCGGCGTCGCGCCCGAGGTAGGGGTCCGAAAACGAGCACTGCGCGTGCGCCTGCTCGAGGGTACGGTCGGTAATGACGTTGCCGAACACCATGGGGAGGCCCAGCGCGCCGATCCGCACGGAGGCGCCCGAGGTGTTCTTGAGGACGAAACGCATGACCAGGCGGCCGCCTTCGCTCTGCCACGAGCGCGTGACCGAGAGCGGAAAGCCGGCGGGCAAGACCGGCGCGAGATCGGCGGCGGCGAGCACGTTGCCGGACACGCTCTGGGCGGTGACGGCGGCGCGCGAGGCCGAGGTGGTGACGTTCTGCCAGTCGCCGCTGCCGCCCGTGCGCAGCCGGAAGGTGATATCCCCGAGATGGAAACAGCCCGCGCCGGCTCGGGTGGACAGAAGATCCGACGGCGTGAAGTCGAAGTTCGAAACGCCCTTGGGCCGAAGCCCGGCGACGGTCTGCGAGTTCTTCGCCAGGCTCACGCAGAATTCCGCCGTCTCGAAGTTGAGGGTGCTGCTCGAGGTGCCGCACGTGCCGTCGATCCAGGGCGTGTCGGGCACGGCAGAAGCGCCGCCGGCCCCGGCCGTCGCGCCGCCGCCCGCGCCGCCGCCCAAGCCGCCGCCGCCCGCGCCGCCCGCGCTCGGGCTGGCCCCCGCCCCCGCGGCGCCGCCCGCGCCGGCACGTCCCCCCGAGCCGGGCGCGCCACCGGTGCCAAACCCTCCGCCGGACACGACCCCGCCAGAGCCGGTGGTGCCACCCGAAGCCGAGACACCCCCCGAGCCGACACCCGGCGCGGCCCCCGAGCCGGCCTGGCCCGCAGACCCTGTCGTGCCGCCTGCGCCGCCGACCGCGGTAGCCGACGCGGTCTTGCCTCCGCTCGCCACCGGGCCGCCGCCCGCGCCGCCCAAGCCGCCGGTCCCGGCATCCCTTCCACTGCGAGAGGTGCACGCCAGCCAGCCTGCACATGCGCAGATCAGGATGGCGGAGCCCGGCCCGCTCCGCGCTCGGTCGACTCTCATGCAAGTAGGGTCGCCGGTTGCCCGTCTGCCGGCTCATCGTTCACGGTCGCTCGTCTCATCCGGACTGCGGGGAACGACCCGCGGTCGCTACGAACTCGGAAGTGCCACCTTGTCCAGGGGACGCGGTCGCGCCGGGCCGGGCGAGCGCCACGCTCCGCGCCGACTCGACGCAATCCCTTATGCACACCGCCGCCCGGAGCGTGTCGTGGCTGAGCCGAACATAGGCGGCGACGGAATGCTCGAGCGTGGCCCGTTCGAGGCTGTCGGTGGAAGCCATCTCTGGGCAGCCCACCGCGGCAAGCACCATCACGAGATCCTCGAGATACTCGACTTGGCCTTCGGCCTTGGCCAACGCCACCGCATGCGCGAGTCCTTTCGACTGCACCAGCGACGGAAACAGACTGGCGAAGCTGGCGAAGTCCGGGCTTGGCCGGCGGCGGCGAATTCGTTCGCAGGCCGCCTGCGCGAGCACCTGGCCATTCGTCTGGATCTCCATTGGCTTTCCTCCACGCGCAACCCATCGTTTGGTTGCGACCGACCGTCCGCTCGGCCGGCCTTCCGCCAGAATCCGCGCGGGCTGCGGCCACGCGCCGATTCCTCGGATGCGCTCACCCCAGAGCAATCCTCATGCCCAGCCTTCGGCCCGAAATCCCGCGAGCAGAACCCGGTCCCGACCGACTGCGTTGTCAACAAGCGACCAAGCTGTGGTCGGATTGGTCCATCGGCACACCGAGGCTTTCGTGTCGTTCGCTGGCCCGCCGCGCCGGCCGGATGCATGGCCTGCCACGCACAATGCGCAAAAGGCGGCGCCAGCAGCCCTAGAGATACCTGCCAGTGCCGCTGCCTGCCGGCGCCCCGCCAAGCTGGCGAGCAGGAGACGCCTCCGGGCGGGCACCGCGCTCGACCTTGAAGACGGCCATCATCTGCCGCAGCGACTCGGCCTGGGCCGCGAGCGTGTCGGCCGTGCTAGCCAGCTCTTCCGCCGCAGCGGCATTGTGCTGGGTCACCTCGTCGACCTGGCTGACGGCGCGGTTGATTTGCGAGACACCCGCGGCCTGCTCGCGCGAGGTGGCGGCCACCTCCTGCACCAGCTCGGCCGTCTTACGAATTCCCGGCACCAGCGCCGCCAGCGCCCCGCCTGCCTTCTCCGCCACGACCACGCTCGATGCCGTCAAGGCCCCGATCTCGCGCGCCGCCGCCTGGCTGCGCTCGGCCAGCTTGCGCACCTCGCTCGCCACCACCGCGAAGCCGCGGCCCTGGTCGCCGGCTCGCGCCGCCTCGATGGCCGCGTTCAGGGCCAGCAAGTTCGTCTGATAGGCGATGTCCTCCACGATCGAGGTCTTCTCGGCAATCGACTTCATCGCCTGCACGGTTTCGCGCACCGCCTTGCCGCTCCCGTCTGCGTCGGCCGCCCCGTTCACGGCCATGGTCTCCATCAGACGGCTGCTTTCCGCGTTCTTGCTGATGGAGGCGCTCATCTGTTCCAGCGAAGACGTGGTTTCTTCGAGCGAGGCCGCTTGCTGCCCGGCGCCGGAAGAAAGCTGCACGCTGCCGGCGGCAATGCCACGCGCCGCCGCCGCCGCCTCGTTCGTCGCGTGCTGCACCTGGGTGAGCAGCGTCTCCAGGCTCTCCAGCATGCGATTGAGCGCCTGCCCCATCTGTCCCACCTCGTCGGAGGATTCGACATTGACACGCACCGTGAGGTCGCCCGCTGCGGCCTGCTCCGTTCTGGTCACCGCCTCGCGCAGCGGCCCCACGATCTTGCTCGCCACGTACACGGCGCGCAGGGTGCCGAAGACGGTCATCGCGATGGCCACCAGAATCAGCAGGCCGAGAGTGGCAAGCAGCGAGCTGCGCGAATCCGCACGCGCTTCGGCCAGCGCTCGCTGCAGCGGTCCGTCGGACAGCGCGTAGTGGAGCGTCCCCAGGACATTCCCTTTGTCATCCGCCACCGGCGCCGAGAACTCGAAAACGCCCCGTCCCGCCACCACGCGGTTCGTACTCGTCACCCCGCGCGTCTGCGACTTGTCCGTCGGAATGCCCAGCCGGTGCCAGTCTTCCACCAACTTGTCCGCCCCCTTGGGCTGGGCGAAGGCCCACGCCTTCTGCTCCTCGTCCACGAACAGCCCGTACACGAGCTGGTCGTCCCGCGCCACCACGCGATCCACCATGCGCGACACGTCGCCGAAAGCGTTGTCGGCGACCAGGTCGCGCATGGCCAGGGCCTGGTTGCTGACCAGGCTCGTCCCCTTCTGGACGATGTTGTCGCGAATCTGGGTCTGGATGGTCCTCAGCGTCTTGCGCGACGATAGGTAGTTCATCCCGGCAACCACCAGGAGTGTCCCGCAGGACACCACCACCAGGGTGCCTATCATCGTTCTTGCCAGCTTGGCTCGCAGGCCCGCGCGCATGTCGTCTTCCCTGACTTGCACACCGTCAGGACCGACCAGAAACTTGAGCCGCTTCCACCCGTCTTGTCGTGGAGAGCATGGCCCTATGCAAGAGCGTTATTTCGAGAATCGACAGTAGCGAGCCGCAGACAGGAGGCTTAGGATGGATTCGTGATCGAACAGAACAGCCGTCTTGCACACCATCGCTTCGTCGTATCCCGGTGGCTGTGCCTGCTGGTCCTCGTGGCGGGTCTGCCATGGCTTTGGCTCCCCTCGCAGCGCGCCCAGGCACAGTCCGGCCGGCCGGCGGTCCATGTGTTCCTACAGCTCGGCGTCAAGTCGTCCGCGCTCGAGAGAGAGCTGCAGGCGCGTCTGCCCGGGCTGGAGGTCACGGTGTTCGGCCGCTTCCGGGACTTCCACGACGCGGTCAATGCCGGGCGCCCCGACGCCATCGCCTGCATCACGCCGGTCCTCGAATCGCTGGGCAAGAAGCCCTTGCTGCAAGGGACGCGCAAGGGGACGGGCACCGAAGCCTACGTCCTGGCCTCCGTCGGCAAACCGCTTGCCGGCTCGCTTGCGGGCAAGACCATCGGCGTGGTCGATCTGCTGGACCGCGAAGGCACCCAGACCTTCGCCACCGGGCTGCTCAAGACCACGGACGTGAAGATCAAGCGCGTGGCCAAGATCGAGGATCTGCTGCCGCTGCTCGAATTCTCGGCCGCGGACGGCGTCCTCATCTCCACCTCACTCCTGGCCAAGTTCACGGAGCGCACTCGCCTGCCGGTGAAGACACGCGAGCTCCCGGGAACACAGGTCGGTCTGCCTGCGGTCGCCGTGCTCGACCCGTCGGTACGCGACGTGGTGCTTGGTGCCTTCAAAAACCTGGACGGACGGACGAAGAAGCTCTTGGGCATCGACGATTGGAGCACACCATGACGACCCTCGGCTCTACCGTTCGCCGCTCCATTTCCCGGACACTTGCCCTTTGTCTGCCTTTCCTCGGTTGCGCCACGACCGGCCCCGCCGGATCCTCGTCCAGTCCCGTCGAGCCGGCCTTTCAGGATCCCCCACCGCGCGCCGGCTCGCCCGCGCTCCTCATCGCCATGCCCAACTCGCCCGACTTCCTCGATGTCCGGCGGAGCCTGGTGGCCGAAGTGCGGAAGAACTTCAACGTCTCCACCCTGCTGGTAACGCGCGAAACCTCCGTGGCCGAGGTTTCCGTGGCCATCGAACGCTTTCGCCCGGTCTGTGCCGTGCTCATGAACAACAACACCCTCGGTCTGTTTCAGGCCTACGAGACCGCACACCCGGACAAGCCGGCTCTGCCCACCATCGTGGTCATGGCATCCTTCCTGGAAGACATCCGCGCCAAGCTCCGGCGCGCCACCGGCATCAGCTACGAGGTTCCCGGCGTGACCGCCTTCATCAACCTGCGCGAAATCCTCGAAACCCCGATCCGGCGCGTGGGGGTCGTCTTCCGCCCACCGTACAAGCGCTTCATCGAACGGCAGCAGAACCTGGCCGCCAGGGAGCGCATCGCTCTCGTGGGGCGCGAAGTGCCCGTCGATTTCTCGGCCGCGGACTTGCGTCAGGCCTTGCGCGCACTGATACGCGAGGAAAAAGTAGATGCCCTGTGGATGCTGAACGACAACCTCCTGGTGCGGGACGTCCATTTTCTCGACGAGACTTGGCGGGCCGAATTGCGGGTAGCTCCATTGCCCCTGGTCGTGGGGGTATCGAACCTGGTCGACCCCGCCTCGCCGCTCGGCACTCTGGCGGTCGTGCCGGACCACGAGGCGCTCGGGCTGCAAGCCGGCAATCTCGTCTTCGACCTGGCCGACGGTGGCTGGCAGGCGGAGCGCCATCCCGTCGATTCGCCCCTGTCGGTCAAGACCATCGTGGATCTGAAGCAGGCGCGCAACCATTTCCGTCTGCGCCCGGATGCCATCAACCGCATCGACAAGGCGCTGGAGTAGACGCTCTTCTCTCGGTTCGGCCCCTGTCCTTCGCCGGGGCGTCGTCCGGCCGCCCGACGACCGTCGATTCGTACCGCGGACGTCGCTGCCATGCCCAACGGGGCATGGCGAAGGACCCCGGTCCAAGAAGGTCGTCCGCCCTTCACGACCCGGCGCATAGGGCGCATAGATCGACCGATGCTGCTCGAAACCCGTCGGACCGGACTATGCGCCCGCACCATTTCGCAATCAGCGTTCCGGAATATGCGCTCGCATCGTTCCGGGATAAACGAGAAAATGCTCTAGGAACACGCGCCCCTAGACGGATGCTCGCAGCGGTCGTCTAGGTCGTCTTCAGAGCGCGACCGCTCGCAGACTTCGTCGCTCCGGCCCGACGTCTAAAGTCTGACCCGCACGTGTCGATGAGGGCCAGTAGTGAAGTCCTGTCGGAATCCCCTTCGCGGCAAGTGGATCTGTTCGCGTGATACGGCGCAAGAAGACATGTCGAGCACCTCCGACCGGCGCACAAGCCGGCTGGCCTTTCGCACCAGGAAGGAGGAACGACACGTGAGAGCCGCCACCCCGCACCCGCGCCAGCCGGGCAGGATCCTCGCGCCGCCCGCGCTGTTGCTCTTGGCCGTGACTCTGCCAAGCAACCCGGCGCACGCTGGCGACCGAGCCCCGGATGTCCCACCTTCGGCAGCGCCGCTGGCCGGCGACATGAGCGCAGACCTGCAGCTCTCGCTCGAAGATCTCCTGAACATCAAGATCGTCACGGCGGGCGCCGAGGAGGAGCGCGCGCTCGCGTCGGCGAACATCTATGTCGTGACACGGGCGGAGATCGAGCGCCACGGATACCGATCCCTCGTCGAGGTGCTGGCCAACGTGCCGGGACTCTACGTGATCGACGATCTCGTTACCCCGTCGCTCGCGGTACGGGGCATCAGCGGAGGTCTGGGCGCTGGCACGCGCATCGTGCGCATGATGATCGACGGCGTGCAGGTCAACTTCCGTCCCGACCTCACCGCTTTCCTCGGACCGGAGTACATCCCCATGGAGGCCGTCGAACGCGTGGAGATCGCCAAAGGGCCTCTCTCCGCGCTCTACGGCGCCAACGCTTTCCTAGCCACGGTCAACATCATTACCCGCTCGCCCGACACTGGCATTGCGGCAGAGGTTGCCGCGCGATCGAGCTGGACGCGGTTCGCCGCGAGCCCGGGCACCTCGGGCCTGGTCACCTACAAGGAAGGTCGAACGTCCTTCCTCTCGGCCTTCACCCTCGATCGCGTCGACCGTTCCGGTTTCGAGCTGGAGCAGACCTTCCCCGGGCAGGACAACACCCCACAGATCTTCGGCACGCGCAGTGTGAACGACGTCGCCAGGCCCGAAGGCATATTCCTCAGCCTGCAGACGGACTCCGATCGCTTGGGCTCGTTCTCCTTGGCTGGGGGCCTGCAGCAGATGGACGCGATCGGCGAGTTCCAGATCAACTCTCTGCTTACGCACCGCCATCGTCTCGCCATCCAGAACCTCTGGAGCCACGCACGCTGGGAGCGGCCCTGGTCCAGCTCGGGGAGCGTTGCCGTCATGCTGGGAGCGGCGCAGGGGGGCCCCACGCACGAAACCTCGCTCTATCTCACCGAATCGCGGTCCTCGATGTACGTGCCGAACTTCTCCTACCGGGCTCTGAGCGGGGGCGCCTATGGCGAATGGGCACCGCTGCGGAGACTGTCGTTGCGCCTGGGCTTCGACGGGGATCTCGACCGCGAGCACGTTCTCTACTACACGCAGGTCTTCAACGTGCCCGTGGGGGCCTATCAGCCCGACGATCGCGTCGATCTCGCCATCGGGCCCGAGGATCGGCGCAGCGAGCTTCTGACCGATCTCGGGGTCTACTTGCAAGCCGCCAGTACGCCGTTCCCCTATCGGGCACCGGGGCTGCGTCTGACGGGCAACGTCCGCTTGGACCACATCACGCAAGGAGACATCCAGTTTCCGCTGCAGATGAGCTGGCGCCTCGCCGCGGCCTACCGGATCTTCCCCTCGTTGTATGCCAAGATCGTCGGAGGACGCGCCTTCCAGACGCCCTCGGGCGTGCTGACGTTCGCGCGGCCGGGGTTCGGCAGTGTCGGCAACATCGTGGGCAACGCAACCATTGCCGGGACGCAGGCGTTGCGGCCGCAGACCGTCGACAGCGTTGAGATCGGCGCCAGTGGGAGACTGCTCGGGCTCTTCCTGCTCGAGGGGGGTGTCTTCTTCCAGCGTGTGCAGGACCGCATCGAATTCGTCCGCTACGGCGCCAACTACCGCGCCACCAATCAAGGTAGCGTGGCGGCGGCCGGCGCCGAGGGCACGGTGCGCTTCTCCTATCGTCGTTTCTCGTCCTACTTCGGCGGCTGCCTGCAACGGACGATAGCGGATGGCTCGTTCGTCAGCCAACCGCCGGCCAGCTACCCCAATGCCTTTGGCCAGCTGGGTGCCGACCTCGCCGTTCCCGAGCTGCATTTCCACGCCAACGGCGAGCTGCGCTTGGTGTCGACGCGTGGAGCATCGCAGGGAAACATCTCCCTCAACAACGGGCAGTTCTACACGCTGCCGGCGTACTCCCTGCTGAACCTGACGGTTTCGAGCGTCGGGCTGCCTCTCCTCGGCCAGAACACCGAGACACGCCTGCTGTTCGGCGTGCGCAACCTGCTCGACATCCGGTTCAGCGAGCCCGGCCATGCGGGGTTCGACATCCCCACCTTGGGACGAGTGTTCGTCATGGAGCTGCGACAGCGCTTCTGAGCCTTGCGATTCCACTACGGGAGCGACGATTTAGAAACCCAGCAACGGACCTACGACAGGAGACGGCAACCAGCCAGCAAGGGAGAACGACATGACCCCAAGGACAAGGATCGGCATTTCCATTTGCACCGCGATGCTCGCCACGCTCGGATGTTCCGGCAGCGACGGCGACACCCAACCGACCAAGGTAGTCACCATCGGCGGTGTGATCGACCAGACCGGCTCGGCCGGTCCTCCGAGCTGGTCCTCGGCCGCGCAGCTCGCCGTCGCGCAGATGAACATCGCCTTGGCCAACGCCAAGAGCGACATCCAGTTCAATCTGGTCCTCGCCGATTCCACCAATCAGCCGGCGGTTGCCGCCCAGCGCGCCCAAGAACTGGTACGCCTGCACGGCGCCAAGGGCCTGGTGGTCGACACCAGCCAGGACGACATCGCGGTCCTCAAGCTGCAGTACGATCCCGATCCCACCGTGCATCTCGACGTTCCCGTCGTCGGCCTGGTGGCGACCTCGCCGTCGATCAACAACCCGGCCACCACCAACCCCGATCCCGTGACGCAGGCCGCGTACAACGACGCGGAACACTGGAACTTCCGCACGGCGATGTCCAGCGTGGCGCAGGGGCTGGCCCTGGCCAACATCGTGATCGGCAAGCTGGGCAAGCCGAGCTTCAAGATCTCGGCCTTCGCCAGCGACGAGCCGTTCGGGAACGGGCAGGTCGCCGCGCTCAAGGCGGCCCTCGCCTCTCTTGCCCCCTCGGCCGTCGTGGAGACCATCAAGTTCAGCCCCGCCGAGCACACCGTCAATGACCTCGACTTCTTCCTCGCCCAAATGCTCAAGATCCTCGACCAGCACAACGAGGAAACCGGCCTCGACGACGGGCTGCCCGACGTGTGGATGGGCCTGACCTTCCCCGACTACCTGGTCGCGATGGTCAAGGCCTACAGGCTCTCGGGCAGCACCCTGCCTGGCGTACACGGGATGGGCTTGCGCAATCAGAAGGTCCTCGATTCGCTCGGCAACGATGGCAATGGGCAGGAAGGCACCTGCTACGTGGTGGTGGACGCCACCCCGTCGGGAGCGACCTTCACCACCGATATGGTTGCTGCGACCGGTCTCCCCCCCAGCTCCATGGACAGCTCGACCTACGACGCCACCGTGGTGCTCATGCTGGCCGCGCTCGCGGCCGCCAACGGACAGCCCGATGCGACGGCCATCACCGGCGCGCAGATTCGGGCCATGGTGCGCGGCACGAGCGACCCTATGGGCCAGATCGTGCGAACCGGCGTGGACGAGTTCGTCAAGGCCGTGGGATTGATCGGCCAGGGAGTGCCGATCAACTACGAGGGCGCCCAGAGCCCCTGCGACTTCGACGAATCCGGCAGTGTGGCGACTCGCTTCACCCATTTCGTCATCGCGAACGGCGCCTTCGTCGATTTGGAAGTCTACGACTGCGTCGCGAGCCCCACCTGTCCGGTTCAGCTCTAGCTGAGGTGGCTCAACCTGCAGGCCGGCGCCTTCGTCAACGTCATCGACGACGTGATCCTCCCGATCGCGGACGCTTCCGGCAAGAGGTTCTACCAGAACGAAGCGTCTCTCAGCACGAGCGGGATAGAAGGCGAGATCGCCGCGACCCCCATCGCCAAGCACCTGACAATCCGGGCAAACTACACGTACGTCGACGGCAAGAACCAGACTGCCAGCCTGCTTTTCAACACGCCGTTCATCGCCAAGCACATCGCCAACGTCATCCTTGTAGCCGACCTGTTCGACCACCTCCAACTCACCCCGTACCTGCAGTACCACAGCCAGCGTGGCCGCGACCCGTCCACGGGCGACCCGCGACCGCCCAAGAACGGCTATGCGCTGCTCAATCTCAACGTTCGCATCCACGATGTGCTTGTTCGAAAGCTCGAGTTCTTCCTGCACGCGACCAACATCCTCGATACGAAGTACACCGCTCCCTCCGACTTCCCGCCGAAGGTGGCGGGCGTTCTCCCCGACGATCTCGTGAATCCGGGATTCCGCGTCCTGGCAGGGGCGCGGTACAATTTCCTCTAGAAACCCGACGGACGGCTCGAATCCTCGCGGCCGCGAATCGGTGCCTTTCGGACTCCTCCGGCGTGCCAGCGCAGTAGCCGTCCATCCGATGACCTCCCCGGTTTCCGCCGCCGTGGCAGCGAGAAATCGAGACAGACCCCTGGATGTCGTGGCGATCTCGGCGCGTCCGGCATGGTCACGCGCCAGGATGGCGTTGCCGTGTCCGGTCGTTGGCACTATGCTTTGGGAAGCTCTCGTATCGCGTCTCGTGGCAGAGTGATTCGATGCATGCTGACCCGCAACGCACGGACGACGGACTGGCAACTGCACGGGCGGCGGTCCCACGAAACATGAAAACAGCGCCCGGATTCTGGTTGCTGATCGTGACCGCCACCGCCGCTTGCTCGGTAGACGTGAGCCGGTTGACGACCACGGCGGGGCAGCGCCCGGACGCGGCGGCCGACGTTGCCCCGGACCGTGGGCCGGGCAGCGACGACAGGCCGAGCCCTGTCGCGGACGCACCTGGTTTGGGCCCCGAGACTGTCGCCGAGATGGTCGATGCCGACACGCCGGCGGACGGAAGCGACGCGGTCGCCCCGGATGGCAACGATGCAACGGATGCGGTGGACGAGTCGGACACGGTTGCCCCGCCGGATCGGGATGCCGCCGCAATGCCGGACCTGCCGCAGACCTCGCCGGACCTGCCGCAGGCTTCGCTCGATCTGCCCCAGTCCTCGCCCGATCTGCCGCAGGCTTCGCTCGATATCGCTTCCCTTGACGTCGATGCCTCGCTTTCGGACGACACGAATCCCGCAGCCAGTGACACCGCCACCTCGGCCGATCTGGCGCCATCGCTTGATCTAGCCACAGACACGCGCAAACGAAGCAACGGCTCCCCCTGCAACACCGCGGAGGAATGCGAATCCGGGTTCTGCGTCGGACCCCCGGGCAGGTGCTGCAACCAGAGCTGCACGAGCGTCTGCTACCGAGCCGGCGAGTGCCCTACCGGCACGTGCGTGCCGGCCCGTGGCACGATCACCTGCGGCGACTTGGACGCCCTGTGCGGTTTGGTGGTCAACGATCCGACCAACGCCAGGGATTGGTCGTTCCAGACCGACCTGCAAGTAGGCAAGCAAGCGCTCGGGAGCGATCCATACCAGCTCACGGCCGTCCCCTCCGAGCTTGCGGGTTCCCCCTGGATCCGCCCGTCGCGGTTGTCCAAGTCCGCGGCGGCAAATCCCCTCGTCAGGTTCACCATCAGCGCCTCCGCCGACGTCTATGTCGGAGTGGACGTGCGTGTTTCCCCGCCGTGGTGGATGGCCGACTGGACCGACACCGGCCTGTCCCTTGCGTACCTGTCCACGTCCGACTACGAGCCGCCAAGCACGGTGACGCAGCGACTTCTCAAGACCCGCTTCGCGGCGGGCGAAGTCACGCTTGGACCGATGGGGTGCATCTCGACATCGGACTGCAGCATGTACCTCACGGTCATCCGGTTCGCCGATCAGGTCGGCGCCACGGCGCCGGTCTGCACGAGACACTGACGGCCCGTGGAACGCGTGTCGCCCGCCAAGAAGACGCCGAGCCGGAAGCTTGCTGGACCCTGGCCCGCAGACGGCGTCCTCCGCGGCTCGAGGTTCGCGACTCAGTAGACGATTCCTGGCGGAATCGCGCAGTCGACCGTGCAGAACACCTGCCCGGCGGGATCGTCAGGATCGCTCGTCGGCTGGAGCTGGCTGTCGAGCTTGACGCCGTTGTTGCCAGCCAGGTCGCATTCCTCCCCGAGATCGGTGTCCACGATACCGTCGCCGCAACCGCGAGGTTTCTTGCAGGCGATGCTGCACCCGTCCTTGCCCAGAGTGGTATCGCCGTTCTGCTTGCCCAGATCGCATTCCTCGGGACCGTCCGGGGGGGCCTGCACGACGCCGTCACCACAGAAGGGGCCCCACGTGCACTGCGTGGTGCAGCCGCCGTAGGCCGTGTCGCTGTTCTCCGCGCCGAGGTCGCATTCCTCGGTCCCGGTCGCAACCCCGTCGCCGCAGGTGGGTCCGCACAGGCTCCGGCCCGCGAGGAAGTTCGCCAGGGTCAGCATGTAGTTCGAGCCGCAGCACCAGCGTTCGGCCTGGAACACGACGACCTCGTACACGTTGCCGATAGTCAGCTTGAAATCGATCGACGCGCTCGGCTTCTGCGAGTTGGGGTAGCTGACCTGGCCGGTTCCTTTCGAGGCGTCAAGCACCACGTTCGCGATGGCGCGGTTGTGCACGCCACCCAGATCGACCGCCAGGGTGCCGTTGACGAACACCCAGACGTCGTCGTCGCCCGTGAAGGTGAGGTTCTCGTTGCCTTGGTACTGAAACCAGTAACGCAGCTCGGTGGTGAAGGCGAAGTTGTGGTTTGCCCAGCTGTTGCCGAAGCCCAGGCCCTTGTACGCGTGACAGGTACGTTGGACGTTGTTGATCGTCTCCGTGTAGGTGATCGGGTTCCCCGTGTTCTGATCGACGAGAGGCTCCGAGGAGTCGAGCGGGAAGAAACCGCAGCGATCGTACCAGGGCTGGTCGGTGTCGCTGTTCATGGCGTAGGTGGTCTGGTCGGTCGCGCTCCGCAGCAGAATCAAGGTGCTGTAATAGGTCATGTTGATGCCACTCGTGTCGCGATACCACTGGTCGAAGGCGGCCTTGCCGGTGAACAGTAGCTGTTTCGGGTCAGGGACAGGATCCGGCCCAGCCCAGACCGGCTTGCGACTGACGTCCAACGTCGAGCGAAGGACACCCGCCGATTTCATCAGGCTGTCGTCGCAGCAGTAGGTTCCGAAATCGGGATGTCCGGTGGGCGGATTGGCGTTCGCGTCGTACCACTGGAAGTCCCGAGCCACGATCGGAAGCTCCAACTGCTCGGGCGGATTGTCGTAGGCGGACTGGCAGGTGTTGCCCGGCTCGATCTTGCAGTCCTTCGAGCAGCCGTCGCCATCGTTCTGGTTGCCGTCGTCACACGCCTCGGCTCCACCGCGGATCAGGAGCCCGTCCCCGCAGCTGGTCGTGCATTCGCCGACCGCGCTTCCGGCCGTGCCGCACACGGGGTCGTTCTGGCAGGTCGGCGAGCAACCATCGAAGGGCACGCTATTGCCGTCGTCGCACCCCTCACCGGCCTCGACCTTGCCGTTGCCACAGACCGAGTGCGTGCACGTCGAGGGCGTGGTCTCCGAGCAAGTCCAGCCGGGCTCCACCCGACAGATGGCCGAGCAACCGTCCCCGCTCGTCGCGTTGCCGTCGTCGCATTCCTCGCTCTTGATGACTTGCGAGTCGCCGCACAGCGGAGTGCAGGGATTGCCCGGCTTCCGGCAGATGTAGCCGGGCTCGACGGTCTGGCAATCGTCGGAGCAGCCATCCCCGCTCGTCGTGTTGCCGTCGTCGCAGGCCTTGTTCGAGGTCAAGATGCCGTTCCCGCACACCCCGAGGTACACGCACGGCTGCCCTTGCGTGGGACAGTCCCAGTTCGCTTCGATCTGGCAGATGCGGCTACAGCCGTCGCCGCTATCCGTATTGCCGTCGTCGCATTGCTCGCTGCGCTCGATGATGCCGTCGCCGCACGTCCCACCGCCCGGCCGGTCCACGCCCGCATCCCCGACGGGAAACGCGTCGAGATTCACGACGACCCCTCCCCCGCCGCCCTGCGTGCCAGCCGCGCCTCCGCCAGCGGAGGTATTCCCTCCGGCGGCGCCCCCCTGACCGTTGTCGACGATGGTGGCGCTGCCGCAACCGACCACCGTCATGTGCGCCGCCGCACAGAGCGCGAGACACGCCGTTCTCGCCAACGGATTACGGGGAACCGAACCACGGCAGCATTTGTTTCTCGTCATGTCGAAGCACCTTGTTTTTCGCCGGTTGCCGGCACACGACCCCGAGGAAGCCGAGCGCTTGGCAATGCAGTGACGATAGCATCGTGTTCCGGCTCGCCAAGTCCCCATCCGAGGTACCGGATTCCTTTCGCATAGGGCCGCGTGTCGACCAGCCAAGGCGTTGCTTGCGGTTCGCTGGCTTCAAGTCCGCAATCCGACTCTCCCTCGGTAAGCGCCCGGATCGGATGGGAAGGCGGGCCCCGCCTGCCATTGTGAGTCACAAAGCCGCCCTCGGCCCCTCCCGAGCCTGCTTGCGACGCTCTGCTCGGCCGTCCGCAGCGATGCCGGGGCCTCTGTGTCGCGGGCTCTCGCGCAGGCTGCGTCTACTTCCCGCTGCCAGCACCGGGGAGCGCGCCGCCCTCCGGCAAGCCCCAGGCCCATGACGGGCTAGCAGCCCGTGGTGAAAGTCGGACCGAGCCGTTCGGAGTGGATTCGGCCCGGATGCAAGGAGCGGCGAAGCGCCGAATACT
>JAFGPX010000101.1 GCA_016935975.1 Deltaproteobacteria bacterium | reverse complement strand
GGTGTACCTGCACACCATGGTCACCGACGAGAAGGGCGAGAAGATGGCCAAGGTCAAGGGCAACACCATCGACCCGCTCGACGTCGTGCAGAAGCACGGCGCGGATGCCCTGCGTTTCGCCCTGGCCTGGCTGACCACGCAAGCCGCGCAGGGCAAGAACATCCGTTTCTCGTGGAGCAACGTCGAGGACGCGCGGCGTTTCGCCAACAAGATCTGGAACGCGACCCGTTTCGTGCTCGGAAACCTCGCCGACTACGATCCCGACCAGTTCGCGGATCGCACGGCCGAGGGGCCGGACAGCGTCGAGTTCGACCTGCCCGAGCGCTGGATCCTTTCGCGCGTCCAGCGCGCCACCGAGGAGATTAACACCGCGCTCGAGGACTACCGCTTCGCCGAAGCGGCGCAAGCGGTGTACCACTTCATCTGGAACGAGATCTGCGACTGGTACATCGAGCTGGCCAAGGCCCGCCTGCAGGATCCGGAAAAGGCGAACGAGCGCTGGAAGATCCAGGGTACGCTGGTCACCGCTCTGGATACCGCCATGCGCCTGCTGCATCCCTTCATGCCCTTTCTCACCGAGGAGCTGTGGCAGAAGCTACCCAAGCCGCAGGGGGCGCCGCAGAGCATCGTCATCACGCTTTACCCCATCGCCGATCTACGCTACCTCGACGACGCCAGCGAGGCCTCCATGGCCCTGGTGCAGAAAGTGGTGACGACGGTGCGCGCCCTGCGCACCGAGAACAACGTGCCGTCGTCGTTGCGGCCCGGGGTCGTCCTCAACGTCACCGACGACTACAAGAAGACCATCCTCGACGGCTACGCCGCTCTGGTGTCCGAGCAGGCGCGGCTGGGCGCTCTGGTGGTGCGGCGGGGAGGAGAACCGCCGCAAGGCGGCGTGCTGACGGCCATGGCCGGCGACGTCGAGGTCCTGTTGACGTTGCCCGCCAAGAGCGACACCGGCGCGGAGCGCGCGAAGCTCGTGAAGGACCGCGACAAGCTCGCGGCCGACCGCGACTTTCTGAAGAAGAAGCTGGCCAATCCGCAATTCCTGGAGAAGGCGCCCCCGGCGGTGCTCGAAAAGGATCGTGGCCGCCTGGCCGAGATCGAGGCCGCCCTGGCCAAGGTCGAGGCGGCATTGGCGCGGCTGTAGGGGCGCGATTCATCCTGCCCGCGCCCAAGAAAGGATTGGCGTCGGTGCGACTTCGGGAGCGCTCGGCTGGGGGCGCCCGTCAACCGCGTTGGCGGAGGCGGGCTTTGCCCGCCGTAGCCAGAGCGTGGGAGGGTTTGGGAGCCCTCCCAGGGTTCCCATTATTCGTCGAAGGGCACCGGGGTGATGGGCTCGGCGGCTTCGTTGCGCGCGCCGGCCAGATCTTCGTTGGTCTTGCGCAGTCGCTGTCCCAGGACCTGCACGAAGCTCCACAGCAGCTTGACCGAGAGGCGCGGGAAATTGCGAATGAGGTCGTTGAAGTCGCGCCGGCGCAGGACCAGCATGCGCGTCGGCTCCTCTGCCGTGGCGCTCACGGAGCGCGGTCCGTTGTCGATGAGCGCCATCTCGCCGAGGTGAGCCCCTTGGCCGACGTGGGTGACCAGGGCGCCTTCTTTGTGCAGACGCACCTTGCCGGACAGGATGATGAACAGCTCGCTGCCGGGCTCGTCCTCGGTGATGATCTCGTCGGCCGGCTTGAAGTCCTTGACCTCGGTGAGGGCGAGCACGCGCAGGATTTCCTTGTAGGTCAGGTGCCGGAAGAGCGGCATCTGCTTGAGCACCTCGACCTTGCGGTTGAGCTCCTGCGTGCGCGCGTCTGCGGTCGGGGTGGCCTCTTTGTGGACGCGCATGACGAGCGCCGTGATGTTGTCGTGGCCGCCGCCCTTGTTGGCGATCTCGACCAGCCGATCGGGAATCGCCGTGGTGTTCTCCTCGGCGAGCTGGCGCGCGATCTCCTTGTCGTCGAGGTAGGTGTGCAGCCCGTCCGAGCAAAGCAGGAACTGGTCCCCGGGCAGGACCTCGAGGTCCATGGTGTCGACCTGGACGGTTTCGTAGACCCCGACCGCGCGCGTGACGGCGTTCTTGTACGACGCGTAGGGCGACTTGGCGAGCGTCTCGCGGGTGACCTTGCCGTGGCGGATGAGCTCGTTGATGAGCGAGTGATCCTCGGTGAGTTGCTCGGCGCGCCCGTCACGGACCATGTAGATGCGACTGTCGCCCACGTGCGCGATGAAACCGCGTTCGCCGATGAGCAGAAACAGCGACGCCGTGGTACCCATGCCGCGCTTGTCGGGCTCCTTCTGGCCCCTCTCGTAGATGGCCAATCCCGCGGCTTGGACCGCGTACTCCAGCACACCGAGCACGTCGTGCGTGGTCACGCCGGTTTCGTGACGCCCGAAGGCCTCCAGGATGTCGCGCCGGCTGTCGATGGCCGAGCGAATCTCGGCGACCGCAATCTGCGAGGCGATCTCGCCCGAGGCGTGGCCCCCCATGCCGTCCGCCACGATGAACAACGATAGCTTCTGGTCGACGAGGTAGTTGTCCTCGTTGTGCGTGCGTTTGCGTCCGACGTTGGTTGCGGCCCAGAAACTCAGATCCATGTTGCTCACTCGCGGCTGCAGCGGCCGTTTGCAGGAGGGCTAAACTACACCGATTCGCGCTTGGGGCAAGCCAGGGATTTGTCGCGGCCTCGTTCTGCGGCGCACCCGTCGTGCACGCAGTCCTTGACAGTGCCGCGCGCATTGCTACAAATGTCATCCCCGGCGGGGCCGCCCGCCGGCGGACTACTCGGGGATCGTCTAATGGCAGGACGCCAGACTCTGGATCTGGCTATTAAGGTTCGAATCCTTATCCCCGAACCACCTTCGCGTTGCCTTGCGCAACGGCCCCATGGTCTAGCGGTTAGGACGGCGCCCTCTCACGGCGTAATCTCGGGTTCGAGTCCCGATGGGGTCACCAATCCTTGCCATTGACGGAAGCCCGGAAAACCACTACGAAAGGCGCTGCATCCGAACGCCACAGAAGCCCTGATAGAGAAGCAAGGAAGGGCGAACGCCATGAAGACCATCACCGAGTTCTCCGGAATTCTGCTGCAGCGGGCGGCGGAAGCGCAGCAAGCGTTCCGGGCCGCACACCCGCAGGTTGCCGTCTCGGCGCCCGAGGCGCCTTCTGCCCCGCAAGACGGCGAGCCGGCCGACGCCGAAGAAGGTGAGGCGACCGCTGCGAGCGAGTCGTCGGCGGAAACGCCCGACGCAAACCAAGGCGCGGATGCGGCGGCGGCCTCGGATGCGCAGGGCTCGGGCGGGGAAGCGGGAGCCTCCGAGGCGGCGCCGGCCGAACCGGAGGAGCCCGTGGACCTGGGTGCCGGGCCCGAGGCCGAGGCGGTGCGCGCCGCACTGGAGGTGCAAGGCGAGCGGCTTTCTCGGCTGATGGAGGCGCTCGATGTCGTGGGACGGCGCGCCGGGCAGGTGCGTTTGGTGCGCGTGTTGCAGGGCGAGAATCCGCCTCAGGGGGCGCAGAAGCGCGGAGATTACTACTACGTCGTGGATCTGGCCCCCCGGCCGCAGAGCCAGCAACGCGAGGCCTCCGACGGCCGCGACGGCGAGCGTCGGCGCGGGCCTGGCGGCAGGGAGCGGGGCGGACGTCCTGGCGACCGCGGGCCGGGCTTTGCACGCGGTCCGGGTGGACCGCCGGGCAAGGGCGGCAAGTTCAGCAACGACAGGCCAGGTGGCCGCGACCGGGACATGCGCGAGGGGCGTGGCGAAGTGCCGCGTGCCGGAATCGGTTGGACACTGACCCGCGCGCCCGAGGATCGGCGCGTTCATGCCGATCAGCCGGGCGCGGATCGCCGCGACCGGCGTCCGCCGCGTGGGCCGCGCTTCGATGGCCCGCGCGCGGCCGCCGGCCCAAGAGGTGATCGTCCACCGCGTGGCCCGCGCCCCGACCGGCCGGGGGCAAGACCCGGACGAACCGGGCCTCGGCCGGAAGGCGAGGGCGGGGATAGGGCGCCGATGTCCGCCGGGAGGCCGCAAGGCAGGCCGGGCGCTCCCGCAATCTCGCCGGAGGGCGGGCGTGGAGCAGGGCCGAGGCGGCCAGACGGAGGGGGCGGCCAACGGCGGGACGATCGCAACTGGTCGGGCCGCCGCCGCGGCGGTTGGGACGAACCCGCCTTGCCGGAGACGCCGGCAGAGGTTGCGCCAGCCGCGCCGCCGAAAGTCGCGGAGCCCGAGGAGCCACCGTCCCAGGTGGACGAGAATCCCGCCGAGGGTGGGACCAGCGATAGCAAGGACTAGCGCCAAGGCCCCTGACTTGAGAAGCACCCACGAGTGAGAAGCGGAGGAGCGGAGCCGCAAAGTCCCCGGCATTCCGCCATTCCTGTCCGTCTCCGTTCCTCAGTTCCCTCCCGTTTCCCCCCTAGCAGCCCGTGGCGAAAGTCGGACCGAGCCGTTCGGGATGGATTCGGCCCGGATGCCAGAGCGGCGAAGCGCCGAATACTAGAGGTATTCAAGCGAGCAGCGACGCAGCAGACGGGCCAGAATCCGCCCGAACGGCGACGTGGAGACTTTCGCCACGGGCTGCTAGGTGACCGGCGTTGGGGCTAGCGCCGCCTTTTCGCGCGGTTGTGGGTCTTGGCTTTCCGCTTCGAAGTGGGCTGCGATTCGGCCAGGGGCGGTAGCAGGGTGGGCTCGCAGGTGTAGACGACCATCTCGCGTCCCCCTTGCGACTTGATGCTGAGCACGGACACGGAATCCGTGGGCAGTGGGGCGGGGGGAGACATCTCGTCGCCGGTGCGGCGGGGCGAGGGCGACGCGCGCCCCGCGCTGGCCGGAGGCTTTGCGCCGGGCTGCGCGCCGGCCGACGGTGGCGCGCGGACCAGCCGCGGACCGGACGGTGGGGCGGGGGTATCGAGGGATTCGCGGTCGATGTAGATGAGCGCCAAGGCGGTTTCGTCGTCGGCGCTGGGTGTGCGCACCAGAACACCATTGCCGCTGGGAAACATGATGGCGGTCGGCAGGTCGCTGTGGCCCAGGCCGAGCACGTGACCGAATTCGTGCGTCATCACCGACTGGAGGTCGAAGGGATCGACGGCCTCTTCACCGGGCGGACTGAAGTGGTGGTCGCATTCGTTCAGCTCGATGACCGCCGATGTCACGGCACCGTCGCGCGGGCTGGCGGTGAACTGCGTTCGTCCCAGATCGATGGTCTCGCCCAGCCACTTGCCCCGGCAGAACCGTACGGTCACGTCGGGGTTCGCCTCGGCCACGAAGCGCAGGTGCGGCTGGCTCGCCGGAACGCGGTTCCAGGCTCGGGCGGCGCGCTGGATGGCATGCGCGACGTCCACGCGCGCAACGCTCCGGCTGGCGGCCGAGGCGTCGATGCCCACGGTGATCTCGTCGCGCGTCCAATGCACGACCGAGCCGGCCTCGGTCGTGAGCACTTTGGTGCGCGCCGAGGCCTTGTCCGCGGCGAACGCCGCGACGGCGGCCAGCAGGCACTGCAGCGCAAGACGCATGATCTGGACGAAGCATCGGCAGATCGATGCACGAGGTGAACCGCGTCGATGCGACTCGTCGCCGTAATGACCGACGCGTCGGGCGATCCATGCACAAACTACGGGACTTTCTCCCAAGGTCGATCTACGAAAGAGCCGTGAGAAACCAAGCCATGACCGGTAGGACCGCAACCGCGGCTTTCGGGGCCGCGTTTTGCGTGATGTCGCTTGCGGCGTCGCCGTCGCAAGCGGAATCCAAGGCGGCCTGCGCACCCGAGCTAGGGCAGGCGGCCGAGGCCATCGAAAGGGCGCTGCAAAAGCACGGCGGCGACGTGCACGCGTGTTTCGCCAAGGTGCTTGCGGATCGCCTGGATAGCGCGGGCCGTGTGGAGGTCGCGGTGGAGGTGGGCAAGGGTGGCAAGGTCAAGGCGGCCAAGGTGCAGAAGGTGGACAAGAGCGCGGGCCCCGTGCTCGCTTCGTGCATCGAGAAGGCGGCGCAGGGCTGGATCATCGATGGCATCGAGCCGGGGGCCAAGGTGGTGCTGCCGTTCGCCTTCAAGCCACAGGGCAACCAGTACGTGATTCGTGTTGCCGACGTGCCCGAACGTCCGCTGGGCGCACCGGCAACGAAGAAGGGCAGAACCGGATCGAGGCGTGGCGCGCCCTTCACGGTGAAGATCCTGGCCGACGAACAGAACGTGAAGGCGCAAGGCATCTCGCTGACCCTGCTCAGCGTGGGGCCGGCCAGCCGCGTGGCCATGCACCGGCATCCGCACAGCGCGAAGATCCTCTACCTCGTCAAGGGCCATTCCCGCCTGCTTGGCCCCGAGGGCGTGGCGCCCCTGAAGATGGAGGAGGGCTCGGCGGTCTACGTGCCGGCCGGCTATCCCCATGTCATCGAAAACATGGGGCGGCAATCGACCGGGGTCTTCCTGCAGGCCTTCTCGCCCCCGGGGCCCGAGCGTGTGTATCGCGATCCCAAGGACCCACGCGGCCGGGCCGAATTCGAGGTGATTCGCGATCCGGCGGCCGCGAAGCCGACGAACGGCAAGATGGTCTACGCCACCACGGCCGACGCCAAGCCGGCGGCGTTGCCGAAGGATGCCGGCACGGTCAAGACGCTCGTCGCGGGCGGCGGCATGTCGCTCCAGGTCTACGAGCTCGCCGACGGCGCCGAGCTGCAGGGCAAGACGCCGGCGACCCTGGCGTATTACTTCGTCGCGGGCGGCGGCAGCCTGAAGGTGGGGGCGGAAGCCATGCCGCTCGCTGCGGAGTCGCTGGTCCACCTGCCGCGCGGCACGGCCTACGCCATCAAGGCCGCGGCGGCCAACAAGAACGAGAAGATCACGGTGTTGAAGTTCGCCGTGTCCGGGCCTGCGGCGCCGGCAGCCTTGGCGCCGCGCCGCTAGTCAGTCGCAGCCAACGCGAAGCCAGCCATGAATTTCGAGCTCAGCCAAGAACAGAAGATCCTGCAGAGATCCGTGCGCGAGTTCTGCGCGCGCGCCATCATTCCGCACGCCGCGCGCTGGAACGAAGAGGCGCGGTTCCCGATGGAGGTCATCGAGCCGATCGCGCAACTGGGACTCCTCGGCATCCACATTCCCGAGCGCTACGGCGGGGCGGGCATGGGCATGCTCGACCTCGCGCTTGCGGTCGAGGAGCTGTCACGCGCCGACGCCTCGCTGGGCTTGACCGTGGCCTCGCACAACCTCTTGTGCATGGACCACATCTACCTGGCGGGCTCGGAGGCGCAGCGCGAACGCTATCTGCATCGTCTGGCGAGCGGCCGGGCCCTGGGGGCGTGGTGTCTGACCGAGCCGGGCTCGGGCTCGGACGCGGGGGCGGCGCGCACGCGCGCGGTCAGGCGGGAAGGTCCGTGCGGGGTCGAGTGGGTGCTGAGCGGCAGCAAGAGCTTCATCACGCAGGGCTCGGTGGCCGAGATCTACGTGGTGCTGGCCTCGACCACGCCCGCGCGCAAGCAGAAGGGGCTGACCGCTTTCGTGGTGGAAAAGGGCACGCAGGGCCTGCGCCCGGGCCGCCTGGTCGAGAAGATGGGCCTGTGGGCCTCGGACACCGCCGACATCGTGCTCGACGACGTCGTGGTGCCGGACGCGCAGCGCTTGGGCCAGGTCGACCAAGGTTTCGTCGACACAGCCCGGGTGCTCGACCGCGGGCGCATCGGGATCGGTGCGTGGGCGGTGGGCATCGGCCGCGCCGCCTTCGAGGCCGCGCGGAGCTATTCGCAGCAGCGCGTGCAGTTCGGCAAGCCCATCTCGGAATTCCAGGCCATCCGCACCATGCTGGCCGACATGGCGACCGAGCTGGACGCCGCCCGGCTGCTCGTGTGGCGCGCGGCCGTCATGCAAGACTGCGGTCAGCGCACCACGCGCGAGTCGTCGGTGGCCAAGCTCTACGCCTCGCAGGCCGCGGCGCGCGCGTGCGATGCGGCCGTGCAGATACACGGCGGCTACGGCTACGCCCGCGACTTCCCGGTCGAGCGCTATCTGCGCGACGTGAAACTGGCCGAGATCGGCGAAGGCACGAGCGAAATCCAGAAGTTGGTCATCGCGCGCGAGGTGCTCAAGGGTAGTCGGACGTAGGGGGGGCTCCCCGGTCGTGGCCGCCGGGGGTGCGATCGGGGCGACCCCAGAGAAGCCCCCGTCGTCGGCAACGAGAGCAGAGGGCGAGGTAGCGGAGTCGGCCAACGCGTGCATAATGGATTTGATGGGCGTCCGTCGACGCGATGGCCGGGGCCGACAACGATCCGGGCTGATCGCCGGTCGTTTTCGCCTGCAAGACGTGGTTGCGTCGGGCGGCATGGGGGAGGTCCATCGGGCGCGCGACCTAGTGTCGCACGCGCAGGTGTGCGTGAAGCTTCTGCGCGCGGACGAGGACCGGGATGGGGAGCGCTTTTTGCAGGAAGCGAAGATCCTGTCGGCGCTAGAGCACCCGGCCATCGTTCGCTATCTGGCCCACGGCGTGGTCGGCCACGAGCGCTACCTGGTGATGGAGTGGCTGGAGGGCGAGGACCTCGCGCAACGGCTGGTGCGGGAGCCGCCCAGCCTGGCCGACACCATGAAGCTCCTGCAGCAGGCCGCGGAGGCCCTGGCCTACGCCCACGCCCACGACGTCATCCACCGGGATATCAAGCCGCACAATCTCTTTCTGCTCGATCGCCAGATCGGCCAGCTCAAGGTCTTGGACTTCGGCATCGCGCGCTTGGTGAACGCCAATCGCCGGCTCACGCGCACGGGAAACCTCGTGGGTACGCCGGGGTACCTGGCGCCCGAGACCGTCGACGGCGGTAGCACCATCGACGGCCGGGCCGACGTCTTTTCGCTCGGCTGCGTGGCGCACGAGTGCCTGACCGGCAAGCCCACCTTTCGCGGGCACGAGCCCGGCGTGCTTCTGGCCAAGCTCATGCTCGAGGAGCCTCCCCACCTCTCCGAGATCGTCCCCCAGGTGCCGCGCGCGGTGGGCGACCTGATCGCGCGCATGTTGGCCAAGAATCCCGAGCGCCGGCCCACGGCGGCGCAGGTTTTGCGCACGTTGTCCGCGCTCGGCGATCTTGCCGACGGCTACTCCGTCGGGGCGCCGCCGCCGCCCGAACCGCAGCTCACGGTGGTCGAGCAGAGGGTGAGCTGTATCGTCATGGCCTCCACCGGGGCCAGCCAGACGGGCAGTCGCCGCGCGCACGCCGGGCAGGGAGGGCTGGCGCGGGCCGCGGAGCGCAGCGAGCGCATCACGCCTGTGCTGCCGCCGGGGCCCCCGTCGACGCTGGCCGAGTTGGAGGCGCGTCTCTCCCTGCGTTTCTCCGCCAAGACATACCGCTTGCCGGGCGGCCGCATGGTGGTGACGTTGCCCGAGGGGACCGTGGCCTCGGATCAAGCCGTGCTGGCCGCGCGCGCGGCGCTGCTCGTGCACCGACACCTGCCCGATTCCGCGGTGGTCGTGGCGCTGGGCATCGCGCGGCTGTCCCGGCGCTCCGCCGTGGGCAGCGTGATCGAGGAGGCGGCCGAGCTCCTGCAAGTCACGCGGCCGGGCCGCGTGCGGGTGGACGATGCCATCGCGCCGCAGTTGGCGACGCGCTTCGAGTTGGAGCGCGAGCCGACGGGGACCTACTTGCTCGCCGAGAGCGTGACGCAAGAGCTGCGGCGAGGCTTGTTCGGCCGGTCGGCTCTGTTCCTGGGCCGAGGACAGGAGCTGTCCTTCCTGGCCGGATTGCTCACCGACTCGGCGCTGGAGCGCCAGTCGACCGCGGTGCTGGTGTCCGGGCCGGCGGGCATCGGCAAGTCGCGCCTCTTGCAGGAATTCATGGCCTGGCTGCGCGCGCGGCAGACGCCCACGCTCGTGCTGTCCGCGGCCGGGGACTCGCTGGCCGCCGGCGCGCCCTTCGCCCTGCTCGGCCGTGCCGTCCGCCGCCTGGCCGGAATCGCGGAGATCGACAACGCCGAGGAGCGCCGGCGCAAGCTGGCCGAGTGCGTGGGCCGCCACCTGTCGGCGGACTCGCGTCGCGGCGTGACGGCGTTGATCGGCGAGATCGCGGGCGTCAGCTTTCCCGAGAGCGATCACGAGTCCCTGCGGGCCGCGCGGCAGAACCCGGTGCTGATGGCCGACGCCACCCGGCGCGCCTTCGAGGAGTGGATGCGTGCGGAGTGCGAGGTCAATCCCGTGCTGGTGGTGCTCGACGACATGCAATGGGGCGACGCCGGTACGGTCGACCTCCTCGATGGGGCCATGCGCGGGTTGCGCGACGAGCCCTTCATGGTCCTGGCCCTGGCGCGGCCCGATCTGCAGGCCGTCTTTCCCAACCTGTGGTCCGAGCGGCAGGTGCACGTGATCCAACTGCCGCCGCTGTCACGTCGCGCGAGCGAGCGTCTGGTGCGCGAAGCCTGGGGCCAGCCGGTCGCCCAGGAGATCGTGGAGCAGATCGTCCGCCGGGGCGACGGCAACCCCTTCTTCCTGGAAGAGCTGGTGCGCGCGGCTCTGGCTGGCCGCTCGCAAGAGGTGCCGGAGCCGATTCTGGGTATCGTGCAGGCGCGCCTCGAGGCCGAGGGTCCGGAAGGCAGGCGCGTGCTGCGCGCGGCCGCGGTCTTCGGGGAGAACTTCTCGCGCGACGGCGTGGCCATGCTGCTCGGCGGAGAGCGCTCCGCGGTTGGCGAGGCCTTGGAGCGCTTGACCGATCGCGAGTTGGTCAACCCGGCCACGCCGCCCGTGGCCTCCGACGGCAGCCCGGCCTTCACCTTCGCCCACGCGCTCATTCGCGAGGCCGCCTACGCCATGCTCACCGACGAGGACCGGCGCCTGGGCCATCGCCTGGCGGCGCGCTGGCTGCTCCAAAGCGGCACGCCCGAGCCCATCGTGCTGGCCGAGCACTTCCGTCGCTGCGACGACTTGCGCGGCGCCGCCTCGTCCTACCACCATGCCGCAGAACAGGCGCTCAAGGCCAACGACCTCGACGGTGCCATCGGGCGCGCCGGCTTGGGGCTGGGGGCGCTCGGCGCGGAGGCATCCGGTGCCCAGGACCGCGAGGTGCGCGGGGCACTCTTGCTGGTGCAGGCCGAGGCGCACCGCTGGCGCGGCGAGATCCTGCCGGCGGAATCGGCCGGACGGGCGGCCCTGGGGCTGCTCGCGCCGGGATCGCCCACGTGGTTCCGGGCCGCGGGCCTGACCATCCTGGCGCTGGGCAGCCAGGGCAAGGCGCAGGAGCTGGGCGCGCTTGTCGCCCAGGTGCGCGCGGTCGAACCGCAGCTCGAGGCGCGCGACGCTTTCCTGGTCTGCCTGAGCGAAGGCGCCAAGCACCTCATCACCGCCGGCCACCTCGCCTCGGCCGACGCCTTGCTGGACGAGGCGGCGCGCCTGGCTGGCTATTTCTCGGACATCGAGCCGCAGGCGTGGGGACTGGTCCACCGCGCGCGCGCGGTGCGCGCCGGGGCCCGCGGGGAAGCGACCAAGTGCCTGGAAGAGCTGGAAACCGCGTGGGCTCTCTTCGAGCAAGCCGGCGATCAGCGCAATGCCTGCTCGACCCGTTCGGAGATCGGGGCGGTGTACGCCGAGCTCGGCGAGACGGTCCGGGCGGCGGAGTTGCTGCGCGAGGTGGTGGTGGTGGCCGATCGCTTGGGCATGATCGAGAACGCGGCCATCGGCCGGCGGGAGCTTGGCCGGGTTCTGGGCTGGCGGGGCGAGAGCGCGGAGGCGGAACGCTTGGTCCGGCAAGCGGCTTTGACCCTGGGCACGCGCGGCGAATCGCGCGAGCAGGCGGTCGCCGGCAGCTACCTGGCGGAGGTTCTGCTGGCCATGGGCCGCTTCGACGAGGCCGCGGCCGAAGCCGAGCGGGCCGCCGCGATCCTGGTCACGGCCCCGGCCGCGCGGGCCCTCGCCCTGGCGCTCTTGGCGCGCGCGCGGTTGGGTCGTGGCGAGGTGCAGGCGGCGTCGGTGGTGGCGCACGAGGCGTACTACGGCGCGCTCGAATCGCTGGGCGCCATGGGCGAGAGCGAGACGGTGGTGCGCTTGAGCTATGCCGCGTGCCTGCTGGCCGGGCAGGACATCGAGGCCGCGCGCCTGGTGCTCCTGCGGGCGCGCGAGCGGCTGGCCGCGCGCGCCCAGGCCCTGGGGCCGCGCGGCGAGCGCCATGCGTTCTTGGCCAACGTGCCCCACAACGCGGAAACCTTGCACCTGGCCGAGAGCGTGCTGGGGCCGGCTCGGGCGCAGGTCGGCGCGGGGGCGGCCCGGCGCGAGGCCAAATAGCAGAAGGCCCACCTCCCGAGAGAGGTGGGCCTGGCGCCGCTGCCGGCTACGCTCGGCTACAGATCGTAGCTGCACCCCCTGCATGCCGGTGAGTTGGGAGCGTTCTCACACAGCGTCTCGCTGAAGTCGGTGCAAGTACGGCACTGCATGCCCACTTTGGTGCCGGGGGGCAGTTGCTTGCTCTCGGCGATATGGGCTGCGGTGCGTAGGACGTTGATGAGCTGGCCGTTGACCGGGCACTTCACATCGTCCGTGGTGAGCTGCCAGCAGTCCTCCGGGACGTTGCCGCTGGTGGCGCCGGGTTCGCACTGCGGGAGCGAGTTCGGGTCCTCCTGGTAGAGCACCTTGGTGGGATCCTTGGGATCCGGATAGGGGGTTCTCCAGACCACGCGGCAGTCGGCCTGCACGCCGGGTTCGTCGGGCTGGGTGTCGACCAGCTTGTAGTCGACGCACAGGTTCTGCAGCTTCTTGGCGATGGCATCGCCGATGACCTGCATCGACTTCGAGAAGTCCCTCTCGCAGATACTGAACGCCAGGCCGTTTTCGCCGAACTCGTCGATGAACGCCTTGATGCGCAGACCGCCCATGGCGCCGACGCCTGCGTGAGCCACGTTGAAGGTGTCCCAGTCGGACGGGCTGAAGTGATCGGGGTCGTAGCAGATCGGCCAGTAGTCCCAAACCTCGGGGTGCAGCGTATCGGCGGTGTTGGGGTTGGGAACCATGTCGATCTTGTATTGCGCCTTTGCCAAGTCGTCCTCGGTCAGCGGCCAGCCGAAGATGCCCGCCACCAGAATCTGATTATCGGGATCGCTCTTGAGCGCCCGGATCTCGTCGGCCAGGTGCGATATGTTCTTGAGCGGAGCGCATGACGTCGGCACCGAGGTGTCCGTGCCCTCGGCGTCCCCGTCGGTCGTGTTGGGGCAAGTGTCCTCTCTGGCCTTGCAGTCGTTGAAGGCATGCTTGTAGGCGTGCTCGGTCGGATAGCCGGGAACGCTGTCGTCGCCCTGGTCAGCCAATCTGCGGCCGCCGCACTCGTGGCCGCGGGTGGCACAGCGCAAGCTGGCGGATTCGGCGCGCAGCTCGAGCTTGTCGCCGAACAAGCCCATGTTCATGGCCGCAGAGCAGTCGTCCTCGTCGGTCAGCATGACCAAGCCGAGGTAGGCGCTACCGCGCAGGAACTTCTGCTGCTGCTCTTCGTTCCCGACTCCACGCGCCGCCAGCGCGAACTCGAAGGCTTGCAGTGGGTGCTCTTCGCCGCAACCGAGCGTACCGAGGTTTGAAGCCAGGCACGCGAACACCTGGTTGATGTCGGCATTGGCCGGGTAGTTGACGGGCGAGCCGGCCTTGTATTCGAGGAAGAGCGCGCCCGAGTCGAACTGGCAGTCTTGCGGACTGTCCAACATCTGGAAGCGGCCCAGGTCCCCGAAGGGGCTGTTCGTCCCGTCGGGCAGGGTCTTGGCGGCGCAGCTGCCGGATGGATAGGCGCCGCCCGTGCCGAGATCGCTGGTGATGAGGGCCACGCGCAGATCGGGCAGGGTCCCGTCGTTGGGATCCTTGAGCGCGACGATGAGCTTGGTGAGCTGCGCGTTCATCTTCTCGACCTTGGGCGCCATGGAGGGCGAGTTGTCCACCATGAACACCAGGTCGAGCTGGCGGTTGGGAGCCACGGAGATGTAGACGTCGGTCTGCATCTCGGGCGCGGGATCGGGCTGCGCCAGCGGGTGCGACGCGCACGCCCACAGAATCAGCGGCAGTGCAGGGATGGCGATGGCCCAGCGGAGGCAGCGCCAACTCAAGAGGCGAGTGCTGCGCATCGAATTGCGAATCATGGAAAACCTCCTCGTAAAGCAGCCCGGGTGCGTTTGGGGTTCGCTCGTACCTTACAGCAAGATACAGGCCGAAGGAATCTATAGAGAAACGTTTGGTATCGGACGGGTTCGCTCTGCCGCGGGGCAACCAGGTTGGCCCTTCTGGCAACGAAGTTGCCATCCTCGGCAGGGCCAAGGATTCGTATTCTAGTTGGGGGCCGCCGTGTATTCTGGCCGCCATGGCAAGAGCGCGCAAGCGCCGCGGCGAAAGCCGGCAATCGTCCGCGACCGCGCCGGCCGAGGCGCGGGCGGCCAAGCGCAACGACCGCCACGCCGTGACCGCCATCGTGGTGGCCGTGCTGGTCGCCTATTTCCCGGCCCTGGGCGCGGGTTTCACCAATTGGGACGACGACCGCTTCATCACGGCCAACCCCCTGTTCCATGGGCCCGTGGGAGCCTACGTCGTGGCCGCGTTGACGCGGATCCAATTCCAGGCCTACCACCCTTTGCACCTGCTCTCCTACCTTCCGGACCGGTTGTTGTGGCCGAATTCGGCGCCCGGGTTTCACGCCCTGAACATGGCGCTTTTCGCCCTGGCGCTTTGCCTCGGCTATTTCCTGCTGCGCCGGAGCGTCTCGGTATGGTCGGCCCTGGGCGCGATCCTGCTTTTGGGCATGGCTCCGCTTTGCGTGGAGTCCGTGGCCTGGGTGGTAGGCCGCAAGGACGTGCTGGCGCTGCTGTTCGTTTTCGCGGCCCTCCTGGTCGAGGATCGCGAGCCGCGCACGCGCGCCTCCGCGCTGGCGGCGTACGCCTTGGTCGCGTTGGCCTGTTTGTCCAAGACCTCGGCGGTGGTCTTTCCCATCCTGCTTTTTGCCTGGCTGCGCTTCGCGCGGCGGTTGTCCGTGCGCGACACCATCCGCCGCTGCCTTCCCCACGCGGCCATCGCTTTTGTCTTCGCGCTGCCGGTGCCGTTCATCTGGCGGCACCACCACATGATTCCCGCAGGCCGGCCGCTGCCCGTCGCGCTCGACGTGCTCGGCACCATCGGTGTGTACGCGGGACGCGCTCTCGTGCCCGTCAATCTTTCGCCCGTGTATCCCACCATGGCGCCGGGGCAGGCGATCGCGGGCCTGGCGGTGGCGGCGGCCTTGCTGGCGCTCGTGGCGAGCTGGCGCCGGCTGCCCGGGCCCGCGAAGTTCGCCGCCGTCGCATTCGTGGGTTGCCTGTTGCCGGTCGCCAACATCACGCCGGTCTACTTCCGCTTCGCGGATCGCTATGCCCTGCTGGCGCTCGGCGCCCTGGCTTGGCCGGTGGCGAGGCTTTTCGCCTGGCCGCGGGCGCGCCCGTACGTGCTGGTGCTGGCGCCGCTGGCCATCGGGGCCGAGTTGGCGGCTACCGCGCAGCTCGTGCCTGCTTGGCGCGACTCGCTCTCGCTGTGGCAGCGCGCGACCGCGGTGCAGCCGCGGGCTGTGTATGCACACCTGAAGCTCGGAGAAACCTTGCGGGGCCAGAAGCGCTATCGCGAGGCTGCGGCCAGCTACATCCGCGCCGGCGAGATCGAGCCCCGGGGCATCAAGGGGCCGGCAGGCTTGTTGCGCACCGTGGGCGAGCAGGCCGAGGCCGAGGGCCGCATTCCCGTCGGCACTTGCGACCAGTGGGAGGAGGTCGTCGCCGACCCGGCCTTCGACGCGCAGAAGATGGGCGTTCTCATCGACGCCCTCGATCGTTCGAAATGCCGGCGCTGCGCGCCGGCCATGCTGTGGCTCGCGTTGCGCATGTATCCGCAAACCGACGCCGCCATGGTGAAGTTCGCCAAACGCGAGCTGGATCGCGAGCGGCCCGACCTGGCCATGGTTTACGCAAGCGAGATACGCGACCCGAACGCCGAGGGTCTGGCCGAGCTGAGGCGAGGGCTGGGGGAAGTCTCACGAGGGGGCGCGCCCGGGACACAGAGTCCGCAGCCATGAGGGCTGGCGGCAATGCCGGTCACTCGAGAAACATCCGCAGGAGGAAGCGGAGCAACGAAGCCGATAAGTCCTCGGCCTTCCGCCATTCCTATCCGTCTCCGTTCCTCCGTCGCTCTCGGTTTTTCCCGCAACTGACCGGCATTGGAGCGAGCGGTCCGGTCCGCCCTCAACTGTCGCCCTGGATGGCGGCGTCGGGGGAGGGGGGGGCGAGGATGGTTTCGGGAGACGGCGGGCCCTGCGGTTTCGCCGCGGGGGCGCGTTTGGGTTTGTGGGTGACGATCCAGTCGGCCACGCGCGCGACGTCGCCGAAGCGGGTGCGATCGCCCTCGGTGCCGAGCAAGGCCATGCCGCAGTTGCGCCCGGATATCTTTGCGACGATGACCAGGCAGTAGCGAGCCGCATCGTTGTAGCCGGTCTTGCCGCCGAGGACTTGCACGTTGGCGCGAGCGGCGGGCCGGTGCGTGTTCACGTAGCGGATGGCCGGTTTCGACACCGGGTGGGCGTCGTACTCGATTCGCTGCAAGATCGGGCCGAGCACCGGGTGCGCCATGGCGGCCCTGAGGAGCGCAATGGTTTCGCGCGGGGTCGACTGGTTGTCTCCCGACAGTCCGGTCGGCTCGCGGAAGCGCGTATGGCGCAATCCCAGGCTCGCGACCTTGCGGTTCATGGCCGTTGTGAGCTGCGAAACGTTGAGGCCCACCGCGCGGCCCAGAGCGGAAATGGCGCGGTTGTCCGAGCCGAGCAAGGACGCATGCAGCAGGTCGCGGTTCGAAAGTATCAGGCCCTCGAGCAGACGTGACTTGGCGCCGCCACGGGCTACCTCTGCGTCCACCTTCTTGATGGTGGTCAATCCTTCGAGATCCGGGGATCTGTCCATGACGACGAGCACGGCGGCCAGCTTGGAGATCGAGGCGATGGACCGAGGGACGTCGGGTTTGCGCGCGAAGAGCTCTTCGCCCGTGTCGAGATCCACGACGAGCGCGCCCCGCGATTGCACGTTGGGCAGATTGCCCTTCATGGCGGCGACCCGCCTTTCAGAGTGGCGGTGCCGGGGCGGGAGCTGGACCCTCTTCCTGCCGCGCTTCCTGCCGGCGTTCTTGCGCTTCTTCTTGCCGCTCTTGCAGCCCTTCCTGCCGCCGGTCTTGCCGGCCTTGTTGGCGATCGGTCCGCCTTTCGCCTTGGCGTTTCGCCTTGGGGCCGCGATATCTGTCTGCCCCTTGGCGTCCGCCGGCGTGGCGGGGCCGGCCAGCACGAGCAGGCCCGAGAGGGCCGCGAGAGCCAAGAGGCTCGTGCGCTGGGCGGGTGGATGGGACTGCGTCGTCAGGTGCATCGTGGAAGGGTTCTCGTCTTCGTATCACGCGGAGCGCGCCGCGCGAAGACGGGAGCGCAACCACAGCGTAGCAGGCGAGGCGAACCAGGTCTTGGCCATCGGAAGAGCGAGCATGGCGGCCGTGAGAGGGGCGACCTGCGGCAAGGCCGCGGGGACGTGGCACCTGCCGTACGGGACGTGGACCAGGGATCCGTAGCACGATGGCCCGCGCCCGCTCAAGGATGGCGTGGCCGCCGCCATGCAGGCGGACGTCATCGCGCGCGAAAATCGTCCGTCCCACGCACCAAGAAGGTAGAGTCGCCTCGTGCGGATCACGCTCGCCTACTCGGTCGACGCCGACGATGCCTTCATGTTTCATGGCCTGGCCGCGGACGCGGTGGATGGGCGAGGGTTCGCTTTCGTCCACCAGCGCGGGGACACGGCGTGGCTCAACGCGCTGGCCGCGGCGGAGGGAGCGGACGTCGTGGCCGTCTCGGCCGGGGCCTATCCTTCGCTCGCCGACAAGTACCTGCTTCTGCCCCATGGCATGTCCGTGGGGCGCGGCTTCGGGCCGGTGTTGGTGAGCCGGCGGCCGATGCGGCTGGACGAGTTGTCCGGCCGTCGGGTCGCGGTGCCCGGTCTGTCCACCACGGCGTTCCTGGTGTTGCGCCTGATGCAGCCGGAGGTGGTCCCCGTGGTCGTGCCCGTCGCGCCGTTTGCGGCCGTGTTCGACGCCTTGGAGCGCGGCCAAGTCGACGCGGCCTTGTTGATCCACGAGGGGCGCTTGCTTTTCGAGCGACGCGGCTACCTAGCGGTCGCCGAGTTGGGGCAATGGTGGTCGGCCGAAACCGGCCTGCCCCTGCCACTCGGGGCAAACGTCATCCGCCGCGCCCTCGGCGCCCAGGCCATCGCCGCGATCTCGGAGATCCTGCGCGAGTCGCTCGCCTACGCTTTCGCTCATCGGGCGCAGGTGATCCGCGCCATCGCGGGGGAGCGGCGAGGCGACGCGGCGCTTTTCGAAGCCGCGCTCCTGGATCGCTACCTCGGCATGTACGCCAACGACGATACGCGCGCCGTGGCGCCCGACGTCCGGCGAGCCATCGACGTCCTGTTCGCGCGTGCCGCGGCGGCCGGTTTGCTGCCCGCCGGCTGCACCGTCGAGTGGGCGCCGTAGAATGCATTGAACCACGGAGCACACGGGACGGAGAGAACACAGAGACTGGAGGAGGTGGTTTCCCGGCTCCGGATCCGGGCTATTCCCTTCTCGGCGCTCTCCGTTTCCTCCGCGCCCTCTGTGGTTTTGCGTCCATTCGATCGACGAGGAATGCCAAGACGGCGTCGCAGGCAGCAGCCGCGGCTTCGCGGCCGTGTCGCTTCCACTCGCGATGCCCGGCGGGCCCGACGTGGTTGGCCACGCCCAGGACGGCGGCGAAGGGAACCCCCGCGGCCCTTGCGGCCGAGGCCACGGCGAAGGCTTCCAGGTTCTCCAGAGCGCACCTCGCTCGGTTGCCGGCCAGAATCGCGGCCTGGCGACCTGTCGTGATGGCCAGTGGGCAAGCCGCGTCGACCACGGGCAGCCGTGTAGCGCGGAGCAGGGCCCGGGTGATCTTCGCGGACGCGCGTTGGCGCACGGACATCGCCGGCGGCGAGAAGGTCGCCGTCCCGGGCGCGAGATCGGGCAGCAGCAGCATCCGCTCGACGACCGCCACGGCGCCCAGAGGCAGCCTTCGCGACTGGCCAGGGTAGACGCCGGCGGTGCCAACCAGCAGCATGGCATCGGGTCGATGACGCGCAAGCAGATGGCAGGCGCCGATGCCGGCCTCGACGAGTCCCACGCCCACCGAGGCCAGGTCGATGCGGGCTCGCACGCACAAAGGCAGCGCACGCCGGCCGGCTTTCAGTCGGTCGAGCTCGGGGGGCCAGGCAGAAACGACGAGCCAGCGCGGGGCCCGACCGGGGCGTGCGGGACGGGACGGTTTCACGACACCGGCAAGTATTGCCTTTCCGGGGGGGCTGGTATAGTGCCCACCTTCACATCCTTCCGAGCCATGGGTCCGAAGATAGTCGTCATTCCGGCCTACAACGAGGAGCTCACGATTGCCGAGGTGGTGAGCGGGGCGGTGAAGATTGCGGATCGGGTGCTGGTCGTCGACGATGGCTCGCGCGATCGGACGGCCGCGCTGGCCAAGCAAGCCGGCGCCTTGGTGATTCGCCACGCGGTCAATCGCGGCGTGGGCGCGGCGCTGGGCACGGGCATCGAGGCCGCCGTTCGCCTGGGCGCCGACGCGGTGGTGACCATGGACGCCGACGGCCAGCATCGCGCCGAGGACGCCGCCAAGATCTTCGCGCGGCTCGCGCAGGGCGACGTCGATTTCGTGATCGGCTCGCGCATGAAGAAAGGCGAGGACTCGGGCCACATGCCCGCGCATCGCGTGCTGTTCAACACCGTCGGCAACGTGCTCACCTTCCTGCTCTTCGGCGTGTGGGTGACCGACAGCCAGTGCGGCCTGCGCGGCCTGTCGCGCAAGGCGGCCAGCACCATCGAGTTGCGCACGAACGGCATGGAGTCGCTGTCCGAGTTCATCAAGGAGAAGAAAGACAAGCACTGGCGGTTCACGGAGGTGCCCATCAAGGCCATCTACACCGACTACTCCATGTCCAAGGGCCAAAACTTCTTCGTGGGCGTCAAGGTCGCGATCCGTCTCGTCTGGAGGCGTTTCTTCGGATAGCCATGCACGCGATACAAATCGTACTCATCTGTTTTGCGGCTTTCGCCATGTCGCGGGTGCTCATCCGCTACCGCCGCGGCCTCATGCGCATGCTGCACGTCGAGATGTGGCTGCTCTTCTGGATCTGCGTCGTGGTCGTGGGCCTGCGCCCGGAAACGACCGACCTGCTGGCCAACTGGCTCGGGGTCGGCCGCGGCGTGGATACCGCGATGTACCTGGCCTTGCTGATGATCTTCTATTTGCTCTTCCGCTGCTTCGGGAAGATCGAGGACCTGGATCGGCAACTCACCAAGGTCGTGCGCGCCAACGCCCTGCGCGAGATGGAAGAGGACTTGGACGCGGCCAAGCAACCGGAACCGCCGCCGGCGAAATAGCGGGCTGGCTAGCCCCTAGCGTAGCAGCGACGGCGCGTCGGCGAGTAGGTTCTGCGCGTCGCTGCCCAGCTTGACCCAGCCCAGGGTGCGCTCGCTGCGCGCGTACAAGGGCGGCTTGTCGCTTTCGGCGCTGCTGCGGATGGCCGCGCCCTGCGCAATCTCGACGAAGCCCAGGCGCCGTCCGCGCAGACTGTAGTCGATGCGCAGGGCGACCTGGGGCGCCCCCTCGACGGGAACCTCGCCTCGTCCAAGGATTTCGACGGGCCACAGATGGAATGCCTTGTCGTGCCAGGTCTTGATCGCCGTTTCGGGCTTGTCGGGGGCGCTGGTCGGGGCCAGGCGGACTTGGTCCTCGCCGCGCGAGACGACGAACTCGCGGCGGACATCGCCGAACGTGATGCGCAGGCGGTCGGCTTCCTCGAGACGGAAGGCGTGCGGCTTGCGCTCGACCAGTAGCGAGGCTGCGGCCTGGAGGTCCGAGAGGAAGGAGCGCGCGACGACGTAGACCTGGCCGTTCGCCTCGTCGCGCAGGTAGGGCAGCGTCCCGCCGGGGGGCGCGGCCACGATGGCGAAGGTCCGCTTGCCGTTGCGCAGGGTCAGGGTGATGCGCTTGTTCGCGGCATCGAGACCCAGCTCCTTGAGCTTGGCCGCGTCGAGGACGCCTAGGCTGCGGTTGGCACGCAAGGGGGCGAAGCTCGCGAGGAGCTTCTCCGCACTGTCGTTGCCCCGCACCAGGCGCGGTGGCGTTCTGTCGTCCGGCTTGTCCTTGGCCTGCTCTTTGGCCTTGTCCTTGTCCTGGTCCTTGTCTTCCGCCTTCTTGGGGGGCTTCGGGGGCGTTGGCTTTTTCTGCGGTCCGAGTCGCACGGTGACGAAGGGGCCGGATTCGTCGGACGAGCGGCCGATCTCGACCCAGGTGCGCTTCTCCTCGTCCGCGAAGCGCAACCCGACGAGATCGTTCTTGGCGATGTCGAGGGCGATGGCTTCGTCCGGCCCCAGCTCGGGACCGCGTTGCCAGACGAAGTAGGCGGCCACCAGCGCGGCCGCCGCCAGACCGGCCTGCACCAGCACTTGGCGAAGGGTCATGGCTTCACCTCCCGCCTGCGCCGCCGGCGCGTGACGGCCCAGCCGGCGAGCAGGACCAGACCGGGCGCCGCGAACACGGACGAGTAGAACCAGAAGACGTTCTGCTTGCGCGTGTGGCGCACGGGCACGTCCGTCTCGCTGGCCGGCGGGCCCGCGACCTCGGGCTCGCCGAGCAACCAGCGCAGGGCATCGAGCACCAAGATGGCGTTGGCGCGATTGGCGATGACGAGGTCGGAGAAGGCGTCGGCATCGCCGAGCACGAAGGCACGCGGCTCGTTGGACTTGTCGTCGGCTGGTTTGGGCAGGGTGACGGCCGCCGCGACGGTGTAGGCTTTGCGCGCCTCACCGTCCGGGTCGAACTCGAAATTCCCGTTCTTGTCGTCCCAGGTGCTGCCTTCGGTCCTGATGACGAAGTCGACCTTGGGCCCGGGGGTGGGCGCGAGCTTGGTCTTCGCGAGGGCGCCGGCGCCGAGCAGGACCGCGGGCAGCCGGGCGCCGAACTGGGCCAGGGTGGCCAGCGCGGCATGGCTGGAGTAGCTCGCGGCCGCGATGCCGGTGCGATCGGTTTTCTGGTGGGTGCGGGCCCAGTACATGCGGTCATTGGCCAGGGGCGTGGGCGAGATCTCGAGCGAGAGCTCGGCAAGAAGCGGCGTCGCCGCCGCGGCATTCTCGGGATCCGCGGCTACGAGCAGGCGGCCGCCGGACCGGAAGTAGCGCACGAGCGCGGCGGTCTCCTCGGCCAGCATGGGCCGCTCGGGGCCGATGAGTAGCACCAGGGCCGCGTCGGCGGGCACCTCGTTGCCCAGCCCCTGAGCCATGCCGAGATCGCGGGCCTCCAGGTTCTGCATCGTCAACAGATCCTTGAGCCGAGCGAGCGAGGCTTGCGGGTTGTCGTTCGCAGTGGCGGTGAAGCTGCGTTCTTCGTGCCCCTGCACGAGATAGACCGTCCGCTTGCCGCGCGATACGGCGACGATGCGCTTGTAGACGTCCTGGTCGAGCGCGCGCAGCTTGGGTCGCGCGCTTTCCAGTCGGAGCGGGATCTGCATCTGCTCGCGCGTCTCGCCGCGCGCGATAACGACCACGCCGTTGTTCGACACGCCGAGCGCCTTGGCCTTGGCCGGATCGACCGCCTGATCCACGCGCGCGACCGAAAAGCGCGCCGAGGCGCGCCTGAGATCGGCGAAGTAGTCGGCCAGCTCTTCGGCGACCTCGTTGCCCGGCGGGTAGAACAGCGTGGCCTCGACCGGGGCGTCGAGCGCGGCAACGAGCTGTTTGGTCGCGGCACTGGCGCTCGCGGTGCGGAAGAAGGAGAGATCGGCCTTCCAGCCGAGCTCGGTGGCCACGAAGACGAGGGCGAAGCAGAGGACGAGAGCGAAAGCGACGCCGAACCCCGACAACATGGCGGCTCGCACCCGGCGGGCGTCGGCGACCGGGGAGCGCGCCATGCTGGCCAGGGCGAACTCGACGAGCAGCACCGGCAGGGCGCTCGCGAACAGGACGGCCGGCCACAAGACGGCGAGCACGCTGTCCAGCCGAGGCAGGCTGGCGGCGAGCGCGCGCTGGCCGAGCAGGACAGGCAGGGTGGCGCGAGAGAAATGCATGGCCAGGGCCAGCAGGCCGAGGCCGTAGAGCAGGGGCAGGGCGCGTCCGGCTGGCCGTCCCCGACCCTGGCGAATGGCGAGCCCGAGCGCGACCGCGACGATCACTAGTCCGAGCAACGTGGACGTGGTGCTGGCTCGGCCGGGTTCGAGGACGCGCTCGCCGAGGTAGACCGCGGCCAGGCCTGCGGCATAGCCGATCGAGGGAAGCTTCGTGTGGGCTAGCGCCATCGCCGCGCCTCCAGCACCCGGACGGCGACGAAGAGCGCGAAGTACGTCACCGCCAGGTAGTAGATGACGTCGCGCAGATGGATGATGCCGGCCTGGAACGGCGGGAAGTGCCGACCCCAGAGGGCGAGGGCGAAGAAGACATCGTTGAGCGGGCGCTCGGTCACGCCGCCCAGCAGCCAGATGATGATGAGGCCCACCACCATCAGGCCCGAGAGGATGGCGGCGAGCACCTGCGAGCGCGCCAGCGTCGAGCCCAAGGTGCCGATGGCCAGGGCGGCGCTGCCCAGGAGCAGGAGACCGAGGTACCCCGCGGCCACGTGGCCAATGGAAAGCTTGCCGTGGACCATGATGAGCAGGGGCATGAAGACCGAGGCCACGGTGAACATGGACAGGAAGGCCAGGGCGGACAGGAACTTGCCGAGCACGATGTCGCGCTCGCGCAGCGGCGACGACGCCAAGAGCGCCATGGTTCCAGTCTGGCGCTCCTCGGCCAGAAGGCGCATCGAGAGAAAGACCGACGCGATCATCGTGGTGCCACTGGAGAAGTAGAAGAACTGGCTCAGCACCTCGGTGGACAGGCGATCGGTCTGACCGCCCAGGGCGAAGGCGTTGAAAAGGATGCCGTCCACGAAGAGCACGGCCGCGGCGATGACGTAGCCGCTCATGGTGCGCAGGTAGGCGGAAAGCTCGCGCCGCGCGATGAGCCAGACGGCGGTCATTGCGGGCCTCCGCTGGGCTTGCCAGTCATGGCCATGAAGATGGATTCCAGGTTGGCCGAGGCGCGTGTGTGCAGGCGCAGCAGCTCGCAGCCGGAGCCGACCAGGAGACGCGCGACCTCGGCGCGCACGTCGCTGGTGGCCGAGATGGCGAAAACGGTCGTCGCCTCGGCCGTAGCTTGGCTCTGCGTCTGCGTGACCCCGGCCAAGCCGGAAAGCCGCGCGGCCATGTCGGCGGGCTGGCCGCGTACCTCGGCTTCGATGGTGCGGCCGCCCTGTCCCATGGACGCGGCCAGTTCGGCCTCGCTGCCTTGACCCACGAGATCGCCTTCGTGCATGACGAGCAGCCGGTCGCAGATCTGGCTGATCTCGGTGAGGAAGTGGCTGGAGATGAGAACGGTGTGCTCGCCGCGTAGTCCGCGCAGCAAACCGCGCATTTCCACGATCTGGGCCGGGTCGAGGCCGGCCGCCGGCTCGTCGAGGATGAGCAAGGCGGGTTTGTGCACGATGGCCTGGGCGATGCCCACGCGCTGGCGGTAGCCGTGCGAGAGCTCGCCGATGACTTCCCCGTGCGTCTCGCGCAGCGCGGTCTTCTCTTCCGCCTCGGCCACGCGCGCGGGCACCTCGCGCGCCGGGATCTGGCGTAGCCGAGCGGCGAAGGCGAGGAACCGACCCACGGTCATTTCGGGGTAGAGCGGCGGCACATCGGGCAGAAAACCGATGCGGCGCCGGATGGCGTAGGGATCCTCCGTGACCTCGATCCCGTCGATGCGCACGCTGCCCGAGGTCGGCAGGAGCAGGCAGGCGAGCACGCGCAGGGTGGTGGTCTTGCCCGCGCCGTTGAGCCCGAGCAGGCCCACCGCCTCGCCGGTGGCGATGGTGAAGGAGAGATTGCGGATGGCAGTCCGCTCGCCGAAGTACTTGGAGAGCTGGTGCGCTTCGATCATGGTAGGCGAAAAGGAGTACACAGCTTTTCGCCCCCGTGCAAGGGGCGGAAAAGCGCGCGCAAACCCGCTACAATCCCTGCGTGGCAGGCAAATCGACCCTCGTGGCGCTTCTGGCGATGGGCGGCCTGGCTTGTGCCGAGGTGGCCGACTCGCCGGACGCCGGTTTGCCGCGCGACGCGCTGGGCTCCTCCTTGGAAGCCGGCGCCGCGATGGCCCTTCCCTGTGCGGTCACGCAGTCCGTGCGTCTTGTCGCCAAGCCGGTCGACATGTTGCTTCTGCTGGACCGTTCCGGCTCGATGGACACCGCTTTCGCATCGGGCACGCGCTTCTCGGCCGTGGCCTCGCTGCTGGCGGACGTCGTGGCCACCTATGCCAAGCACGTGCGCTTCGGCTATCAGGAGTTCCCGGGCCGGCAAGGGTGTGAAGGACAGGCCACGGCCGCGTGCTGCGCCTCACCACCCACGGTGGGCATCGCCGCAGATAGCGCGGCCGCCGTGGTCGCCGCCATTGCCGGGGCCTCGCCCATGGAGGGCAGCACGCCCACCGCGGGGGCGCTGCACGCGGCACGAGCCTACTTCGAAACGCTTGCCGACGGCGTGGCGGACCGCTACGTGCTGCTGGCGACCGACGGGGCGCCCACCTGCACGCGGTCCGGCGTGCTGGCCACGGGCGATGCCCTCGCCGCTCCGGCCTGCGCCGACGCCCTGGAGGCCGTGGCTGCCTTGGTGGCCGCTTCGGTCCGGGTCATCGTGCTCGGGGTGGGACCGGATCTCGCGCACGACGCCAGCGGAGCCGCAGCGTGCATCGATGCCTTGGCGCACGCCGGGGGCGCGCCTGCCTCGCCCGGAAGCCCGGGCTACTACGCCGCGAACGATGTCGACGAGCTACGGCTGGCCATCGAGCAGGTTTTCGGCGGGGTGGTCCGGCCGTCCTGCGTTCTGCGCTTTCCGACCAAGGTCGACGATCCCGCCAGCATCGCCGTGTTTCTCGACGGCCAGCGCATACCGCACGCCTCCGGCAATGGCTGGTACATGGTCTACGCAGGGGATCTGCCGGTCGTGTACATCACCGGCGAGTACTGCGAGCAGATCGAAACCTTCCAGGTCGCCAGCATCGAGGCGCGCTACGATTGCTCGCCGTGCGTCGACATCGCCGGGTGCAAGCCTACTCCGTAGCCAGAAAGGCCTGCAGCTCGGCCGAGGCTTTTTCCCAATCGGCCATGCGCTTGCCGAGAACCGCATCGAGATCGCGCTCCTGGTCGGCCAGCTCGTGCAGTTTCTTCCAGTCGCCGCCGTGGTCTTGGCCGAGCTTGGCGCGCAGGGTGGCCAGCTCGCCCTCGACGCGGGAGATCTCCTCTTCCAGCGAGGCGACCAGACGCTCGAGCCGGCGTTGTTGTCGTTCGCGTTCCTTCTTGGCCAGGCGTATGGCCTCGGTGGAGGACTGGGTGAGTCGGGGCGGCGGCGCGGCTGCGGCCTCGGGCTGGGCGGACGCATCTCGCCTGCGCTGGTGCTCGCGCCAGTCCGAGTAGTTGCCGGTGTGGCCTCGCAGGCCCTCCTCGGTGAACACCAGCAATCGCCGGCAGATGCGGTCCAGGAAGTAGCGGTCGTGACTGACGACCAGCAGGGTGCCGTCGAAGTCGTCGAGCGCGTGTTCCAGCGTCTCGCGCGCCGGGATGTCGAGGTGATTGGTCGGCTCGTCCATGACCAGCACGTTGCGCGGGAAGAGCAGCATCTTGGCCAGGGCCAAACGGCTGCGCTCGCCGCCGGAGAAGCCGCGCACGGTGCGGAAGGGATCGTCGCCGAAGAAGCGGAACCTGGCCAGGTAGCTGCGCACGACCTCGGGCGAGAGATCGTTGCGCACGGACTGGATCTCCTCGATGGCCGTGCGTCCTTCTTGCAGTGTGCTCAGCTTCTGGTCGAAATACCCCAGGCGCACGCCCGCTCCGCGCTCGACCGTGCCGGCCAGCGGTGGCAGCTCGCCGACCAGCGTCTTTGCCAGGGTGCTCTTGCCGCACCCGTTGGGGCCGACGATGCCGACGCGATCGCCACGGTAGATATTGACGGTGACGTTCTCCAGGATCGGGCGGTCGGGGTAGCCGACCGAGATGTTGGGTGCGCGGATGATTTCTTTGCCGCCCAGGTCGCCGCCCGACGAGAACTTCAGGGCGATCTTGCCGGCGAGCTGCCAGTTGTCCTCGGGCCGCTCCAGGCGCTCGAGCTTGGCCAGCATGCGGCGGCGGCTCTGCGCCTGCTTGGTGTTCTGGCCGGCCAAGTTCTTGCGGATGAAGGCCTCGGTCTTCTCGACGTGCTCCTTCTGGCGCTCGTACTCGATGCGGGCGCGTTCCAGACGGGCGTCGCGCTCGACAACGTACTGGTCGTAGGGATAGGCGTAGCGAACGAACTTGGCGTCTTCGATCTCGATGATCTCGCGGCACGTGCGTTGGACGAAGGTGCGGTCGTGCGACACCAGGACGAAGGCGCCGGGGTACTCGCCCAGGCGCGCCTCGAGCCGCTCGATGGCATCGAGGTCGAGGTGGTTGGTGGGCTCGTCGAGCAGGAGGAGGTCGGGCTGTCGCGCCAGCACCTTGGCCAGCTCAAGGCGGCCGCGCTCGCCGCCCGACAGGGTGGCGAGATCGCGGCCGAGGTCGCCCCTGGTCAGGCCGACCTCAAGGACGAGATCGCGTACGCGGCTCTCGATGTCGTAGCCGCCCTCGATGCGGTAGCGCTCCTGCAGCTCGCCATAGCGCTTGAGCTCCGCGGGCTCGGCCGCGCCTAGTCGCGTTTCCAGGCGCAGCATCTCGTCGTGCATCTCGTGGAGGTGCGCGAAGGGCTCGAGCAAGGCGTCGAGCACCGTGCCGTCGCCGCTCAGCTGCTGCGATTGCTGCAGGTAGGCCACGGTGAAGCGGCCGAGCACGCGCACGTCGCCCGCGTCCGGGATCAGACTGCCGGCCAGCAGTTTGAGCACCGTGGACTTGCCGGTGCCGTTGGGTCCGAGCAGCGCCAGCCGGTCCCCGGGCCGAATCAGCAGCGAAGCGCCTTCGAGGATCTCCTTGCCCGGATACCCGAAGGAAACGTCGGCAAACTGCGCGAGGGACATGGAGAGTGCTTCTTCACCACAGAGGACACGGAGGACACAGAGCCGGACCGGAAGGGGCAGGGATCCGGATCCGGAAACCCTTTCTCATCCGTCTCGGTGTTCTCTGTGTCCTCTGTGGTGAATCCCCAGCTAGCTATCCGTTCTTGGCGGCAAATTCCTTCATGTGCGCCGCGAGCAACTGGCAGCCTTCGACGGGCATGCCGTTGTAGATGGAGGCGCGGATGCCGCCGACCGTGCGGTAGCCCTTGAGCGCGACCATCTCCTTGGCCGTGGCTTCCTTGAGGAACTTGTCGGTCAGCTCGTCGCTGGGCAGCCTGAAGGTGACGTTCATGTGGCTGCGCGCGGCCTTGTCGCTCACGGCGCCCTTGTAGAAGCCGTTCGACTGATCGATGGCGTCGTAGAGCAGGCCGGCTTTCTCGGCGTTGCGCTTCTCGATGGCGCCGAGACCTCCCTGACGCTCCATCCAGCGGAAGGTCTCGAGCAGCACGTAGATGCCGAAGGTGGGCGGCGTATTCAGGCAGCTCTTGGCGTCCGCATGAGCCTTGTAGTTCAGGATCTTGGGCACGCTCTTGGGGATGCGGTCGTAGAGATCCTTGCGCACGATCATGAGAACCACGCCCGAGAGCCCGAGGTTCTTCTGGGCGCCGCCGTACAAGAGGGCGGTGCGGGAGACGGGGTGGGGACGCGACATGAGTTCCGAGCTGGCGTCCACGATCAGGGTCGGGTGCGACGGCCATTCGGCGAAGCGGTTGCCGTGCACGGTTTCGTTCGAGCAGACGTGCAAATAGGCCGCGTTGGGATCGGCGTCGATGGGCGAAGGCAGGCGGTCGAAGTGCGTGGCCTCGCTGGAGGCGATGACGCGGATCTTGTCGCCGGCGACGGTCTTCGCCATGTCGGCCGACTTCTTCGACCACTCGCCGCTGACCACGTAGTCGGCCGGGCCGGAAAGGAAGTTCATGGGGATGATGACGAACTGCTGGGTGGCGCCACCCTGCAGAAGGAGCACGTCGTGCGTGTCGGGCACGGCGAGCAAGGATCGACAGCGCGTGATCGTCTCGTCGAGCACGGCATCGAAGTCCTTGCCACGGTGACTGCACTCGGCGATGCCATAGCCCTTGCCCTGGAAGTCCAGGAGGGCTGCGGCCGAGGCTTCGAGCACCTCGTAGGGAAGGGTGGCGGGACCAGCTGCGAAATTGTACACACGTTTTTTCATGGGGCGCAGGATAGACGAAGCGGTTGTCTCTGACTAGACCCTGATCAGGCCCGCGACGCTCCTCGGCGTCATTTGACAGCAGGGCGCTTCCGCACGTAGAAAGGGCGGCGGCTCTTACGGGGATGGCACAAGGTCCCCCTTACTCATGCAAGCAAGGAGATCGCGATGACTCGTACGCTCAAGGCTCTATCGGCTCTGGTTCTTGGTGGCATGCTCCTCGTCAGCACCGCTTGCGAGGACAAGGAGTGCAGAGAGGCTCTGGACAAGGCGAATACGGCGGTCACCGCCGCCACGAAGGCCCAGGCGGCAACGGCAGCCGACCTGGCCGCGACCAGGTCGAAGTTGGCTGCCAGCGAAGCTGCGTTGGCTGCGGCCAAGCAGGAACTCGAGGCGGCCAAGGCCCCGAAACCAGAAGACGCCGCTCCGGCCCCGAAAGGGAAGAAGGGCAAGAAGGGCAAGAGAAGGTAGTCGCAGCCGCCCCGCTGGGGGGACAAGCTGGGGGGACAAAGAGAAGCAAAGGGGCCTCCCGTAGGGGAAGGCCCCTTTCTCGTTGGTGCGCTGCCGGTCTACCTGTCGGCCGCCAGCACGCGCATGCGCAAGGCTTCGTTCTGGCGCCACATCTCATCGGGCATGCGCGTGCCGAACGTTTCGAAGAACTGGCCGACGGCGTCGATCTCGGCGATCCAGTCCTTGGCGTTGACCTCCAGCGCTTGGGTCATGTTCTCGGCCGACAGGTCGAGGCCGGTCATGTCGATGTCCTTGGGATTGGGTACGATGCCCACCGGCGTCTCGGCACCCGAAACCTCGCCGCGACAGCGGGCCAGGATCCACTCGATGATGCGCAGGTTCTCGCCGTACCCGGGCCAGAGAAAGCCCATTTTCTCGTCGGTGCGGAACCAGTTGACATGAAAGATCTTGGGTCGCTGGCGGATGCGCTTGCCCATCTCCAGCCAGTGGCCGAAGTAGTCGGCCATGTTGTAGCCGCAGAAGGGCAGCATGGCCATGGGGTCGCGCCGGACCTCGCCGAGAGCGCCGAATTGCGCGGCCGTACGCTCACTGGCCATGCTGGCGCCGACGTACACCCCGTGCTCCCAGCTCAGCGCTTCGTAAACGAGCGGCGCCAAGGTGGCGCGGCGGCCGCCGAAGACGATGGCGTCGATGGGCACGCCGTGGTGCTGGTCGTAGCGCCATGAGTGGGTCGGGCAGTTGGTGAGCGGGGCGGTGAAGCGCGCGTTGGGGTGGGTGGACGGCAGCGGTTCGCCCTTTCTGTCCTTCTGGCCGGGTTTCCAGGCCTTGCCCCGCCAGTCGAGCGCCTCGGCGGGCGGCGCATCGTCGTGCCCCTCCCACCACACGGTGCCGTCGGGCTTGAGCGCGACGTTGGTGTAGATGGTGTCGCGCCGGATGGTGGCCATGGCGTTGAGATTGGTCTTCGAGTTGGTGCCCGGTACCACGCCGAAGAAGCCCATCTCGGGATTGACCGCCCACAAACGGCCGTCGGTGTCGACCTTCATCCACGCGATGTCGTCCCCCACGGTCCAGATGCGGTAGCCCTTCTTTGTCAGTCCCTCGGGCGGCAGCAACATCGCCAGGTTGGTCTTGCCACAGGCGCTGGGGAAAGCGGCGGCGATGTACTGGACGCGGCCGCAGGGCGCTTCGACGCCCAGGATGAGCATGTGCTCGGCCAGCCACTTCTCGCGCTGGGCCAGCACGGAGGCGATACGCAGGGCCAGGCACTTCTTGCCGAGCAGCACGTTGCCACCGTAGCCCGAGCCCACTGACCAGATGGCGTTGTCCTCCGGGAAGTGAAGGATGAGCCGCCGGTTCACGTCGAGGTCGGCTTTGCTGTGCAGACAGCGGGTGAATTCGCCGGCCGGTCCGAGGGCGTCGAGCACCGCCTCGCCCATGCGGGTCATGATGCGCATGTTGAGCACGACGTAGATGCTGTCGGTCAGCTCGATGCCTATCTTCGAGAACGGCGAGCCGATGGGGCCCATGGCGAAGGGCAAGACGTACATGGTCCGGCCCTTCATGGCGCCGCTGAAATACTCGCTGGCCTTGCGGTAGGCCTCGCGGGGGCTCATCCAGTTGTTGTTCGGGCCGGCGTCGCCCTGAAAGGTGGTGCAGATGTACGTCAAGTGCTCGGTGCGGGCCACGTCGTTCACCGCGGTCCGGTGCAGCACGCAACCGGGCAGCTCCTTCTGGTCGAGCTCGATGAGCTCGCCTGTCTGCAAGGCCTCGGCGGTAAGACGCTGCTTCTCTGCTTCGGATCCGTCGCACCAATGGATGCTGTCCGGCTGGCACATCGCCGCCATGCGATCGACCCACTCTTGCACGTGCGCGTACTTGATCATCGGGCGGATATTTTTGCACGCCCAATCGCATCGGTCAACCGCTGTTGGTGGCAATCCGCAGGGCCGCTGCGAATCTAGGGGCGCTCGCGGCAGTGGGCCGCCGCCGCTGCCGCGCGGGCGGAAACCGATTCGTCCTGCGCGGCGGCCGCCGCGCGCAGAGCCGCGGCGCCCGCGTCAGGATCGCAGACAACGCCGAGGGCATCGATACCGATCCGTTGCACCGAGGGTCGTCGATCGGAAACAAGACCGGCCAAGGCCGAAATCGCCGGCGGCGTGCGGATGGCGGCCAGCGCCATGGCCGTCTCGGCGATGACACCTTCCAGGGACAAATCGGCCTGCGACTCGGAGAGCAGGCGGGACAGGACCTCGGCCAGCCCGGGCACGGTGCGGGGATCCTTGCGCGCGCCCAGCAGGCGCGCGGCCAGCGAACGCATGTCGGCGCTCTCGGCCAGCCGGCCGAGGGTGCGCAGTAGCAGGCCGGTCGCCTTGGCCTGGTAGCAATGCGCAAGACCGCCCAGGGCCGCTTGGCGGACCTCCTCGACGTCTTTGTGGAAGGCGCGGACAAGCAGAGCGTTGCCCTCGGGCGTGCACAGCTCGCCGAGCGCCGCGATCTCGGCTTTGCGCACGGAGGGCCAGGGTTCCTGTTCGGCTCCGGCGACGAGAAGCTTGACGGCTTCCTTGTCGCGCTTGCGACCGAGGCCGGCGGCGGCCATTTCGCGCACCAGGGGATCCGTATCGCCAAGGGCCGCGCGTAGGGCCGGCGTGACCGCGGCGCCGGTCGCGTCGACGAACTCGCCGATGGCGAGGCCGCGCAGCACGGAGTCCTTTTCGTTCGTGCGCACGGCGATCAGGGCCTCGATGGCCGCCGGTTCGGCCAGCAGGCCGAGGCTCTGGATGGCACGTGCTCGTTCCTCGAACGAGGCCGCGCTGGCCGCCGAGTCGCGCAGCGCGATCAAGGCTTGGGGGCGGGCCGCAGGCTCCCTGGTGGCCAGAGCGCCCAAGATGGCCAGGAAGTCGGCCCGGCGGGTTGTTTCGGCCACGGGCGTGGATTCGAGCCGAGACAGGACGGCTGCGAGCGCCGGTGGCTTGCTGACCGCGAGGAGCGCGCGCAAGACCTTGCGCAAAGCCCGGCTGCCGCGGCCAACTGCCGCCAGGAGCTTGGCCCGGGCCTCTTTCCCGTCGATGGCCGCTAGGACGCGGGCCGCGCGCACGCGCTCCCGATCGCTGCGCTTGTCGTCGTTCAGAGTCGCCGCGACGGCGTCGACCGGGACGTTGGGCAGGGTAGGCAACAGCTTGACAATGGTGCGCTCCTCCGTCTCACTGGCGCCGGACGTTGCCGCCACCAGCGCCGCGGCGGCCTCGGACGTGGGGGGCACGCCCGCTGCCAACAGATCGCCCAAGGCCTGGATCAGGCACTCGCGGCCCGTACCGGGAGCCGCGCTGGCGATCGCGCTGCTGACCTTGGCCAAGGCCGAAGCGCCGAGCGGGACGAGCAAGGGCCGTCGGGCTTGGCACGACGTCCCCTCGGCGAGGCTGGCCACGAGCCGATCCGCTGCCTCCGGCCCATCGAGCTCGGTCATCACGTCCAATTCCGTGACGGACATGGGCGTCCTGTCCGAAGTCACCTCGCGTACGACTACGGTCACGCAGGAAGCGGCGACGGGCTTCGGCAGGGGGATCCAGAACGGCTCGCGGAAGCGCCGGCTGCCGCCGTCGCTGTCCTCCACCAGCTCGACTTCGATGTTGTCGGCGGGATCGCGGCCCAGGACGAGAAGGAGCCGCTTGGGCTTGGCGCTGGCGCGGAAGCGCGGTTGGCTGGTGGTGTCGCCGGGCAGAAGGCGCAGGCCCGTGATGGCGAAACCGCCGCTCGAGCGCGCGGTGAGCAGGTGGCCGCGGCCGGACCCGTCCGTCGACCACGCCGTCTCGGGGTTGCCATCGTTGACCGCGGCGGGCGGTCGCAGGCGGGAGGCGTCGCGACCGGCGCCGAGCGACGAGGAAGCGGCGGCAAAGAAGAAGCCGCCGAGCGGCTTGCCCGCGGGCGCGTTGCCTCGCCGCGCCTGCAGGGTCGTCGGCGCACGCGCGGGCAGCGCGGGTGCGGCGGGGCGAAAGCCACGGGTTGCGAAGTCCCAGGCGCGGCGAAAGAGCGGGACCTCGGCGCCATCGCAGCGCGACAGGCGTCTGGCGGTTTGGTACTCCTCGATGCCTTGCGGCGACACCTTCACGACCCGGGCGGTTTCGCCGTCGGCATCGGCCGCGCCGGCCAGATCCCACCAGATGACCTTCGGGCTCGTGCCGGCGCGCTCCGCAATCCACACCTCCTCGCGTTGCGGCCCGCTGCCTCGCACGGGAACACGGACTTCCACGACCGCACGTCCGGACACCGTGGTTTCTCGCAGCGTCGCAGGCCCGCGCTGCGCAGCCGGTGTTTTCGGCATGAAGGCGGCCGCCGGGGATTCGCCTTCCTTGAGCACGATCGATCCATCATCGCGCGTGGCGAGAGTCAGGGCGGCGGCGCGAGCTGCCGGCGGCATGGTGAACGCGACCAGGAGGCCGGCAAGGACGGCGGGCAACGGTGAAGGACGCACGATAGCTTTCGATACTGCCGGGAATATGGGAGCGTCAAGGTCAGAACACGCGACCTAGGTGGATCGCGAAGGTCAGTAGCGTCGGGCTCGTTTCGTGCCCGCCGGTCAGGCGAAGCGGGTAGTAGTCGATGCGAGCCAGCGCCGAGAGCGTGAAGTGCCGGCTCACGAGGTAGTCGGCGCCCGCGCCGAGGTGGCCGCCCAGCCGCTGCCGCGATGACGTGCCGCCGCCGCGCTGGTCGACGAACGCCATCCCGGCCTCGGCGAAAGGCACGAGATTCGTCGCGTCCGCCGCCACGGCAAGGCCGAGCGTCGGCACCGTGAGGTAGCTGGCCGAAGTCCGATCCGAGGGCGGCATCCACACGGCCTGCAAGCCCAGCCGCGCCGACCAGGCATCGCTTAGCCCGTAGAGAAGACGCGCATCGGCCGTCACGCCCGCGCGCGTCCGTCCGTCGAACAGCACGGCCAGTCCCGGTCCGCCTGACAGCGCCGTCTCACCCTGTCCAGCCGCGAGGGCGGCGGCAGGGAGAAGAGCGCAGAGCGGAAGGGCGAACGCGAGGCGCATCGGCCGCGTCACTCTACGCGAAGGCCGTCGGAAATGAAAAACCACGAAGGACCTAGAGACGGATGGCATTGACCCGCAACGGGGGCTCTGTTATCCACTCTGCGTGGCAAAGAAAAAGCTGGGAAGAGAGCTGAAGAAGCCCGACGAGTTCGTCAGTTTCTGGAACCGTTTCGGGGCCAAGATGGCCGAGCACCGCAAGAAGGTCCTCGCGGTCACGATCGTCTTGATCGTCGGGATCGCCGTCGGGGCGGGCACGACCGCCTACCGCGCGGCGCAGGCGGCCAAGGCGACGGCGGCCTTCGCGCGCATCGACCGCATCGCCTCCGCCGATCTCTTGCCCGAGAAGGTGGACGACGACAAGGCGCAGACCATCGCATCCGACGAGGACGACGTGCCGCGCTTCAAGACGGAGAAAGAGCGCGTCGAGGCCGCGATCAAGGAGGCCGACGCGTTCGTGGCCGCCTTTGGCTCCGATGGGCTCGGGCGCAAGGCGCTGCTGGGCAAGGCCGGGCGGCTCGTGGCCATCGGCAAGGCGGCCGAGGCCGCGACCATCTACGAGACCCTGGCGGCCGGAGAAACCGATCCGGGCCTGCGCATCATCGAGCAAGAGGGGGCCGCCGTGGCCAAGGAGGCTGCAGGCAAGCTGGACGAGGCCCTGCGCGACTACGCGGCTCTCGCCGAGAGCAGCCAGCAGAGCGGTGGCTTGTACTTGGACCGCGCGCTCTACGCCAAGGCGCGTATCCTCGAGAAACAAGGGAAGCTCAAGGACGCCGAGCAGGTTCTGCGCGATATTCTCGAGAAGGTGCCCAAGACGTTCTTGCGCCCACAGATCGATGACCGCCTGGCCATCCTCACCGAGAAGTAGCCCGTGGCCACCCGCCACGCAAGTACGAAGGGGAACGCGGCGACTCTGGCGCTGGGGCCCGCCATCCTCGCGCTGGCGTGTTCCACGGCCACGGTTCGCCGAGAGGTGACCCCGCATCGCGACTGCCCCGCGGGCGTGGTGCAGATGCGCTGGCACACGTCGGTCAATCCGCATCCGCAGTCCGAGTCGCAACCCGAGGAATGCGCGACCGGCGCGCTCGTCGGGCGGCATCTGGTTCTCGGCTCGCGCGGGGGAGAGATCGTGGGCGTGGACGTCGGCACGGGCGCGCTGTCTTGGTCGACGCGCATTGCCGGCGGTGTCGACGGCGACGCCCGCTACGATCCGCAGCGTGGCGTGGTCTATCTCGGCAGCGACGACGGATACCTCTATGCGGTCGAGCCCGAGCAGGGGAGGATTCGCTGGTCCGCGAAGTTCAAGGGCCCGATCGAGCATGCGCCCGACATCGGTCCGGACGCCCTCTATTTGGCCACCGGGGCCGAGCGCGTGTTTGCGGTGGATCCTGCCGACGGCAAGATGCGCTGGCAGTACGAGCGCGATAAGCCCGAGGGATTCACCATCCATGGCCACGCTTCTCCTCGGCAGCACGGCGAACTGGTCTACGCCGGCTTCAGCGACGGCTACCTCGTGGCCTTGCGCGCCCGCAACGGCGAGATCGTCTGGTCGCGTTCGCTGGCGGCCGCCTCGGAGCAGTTCGTGGACGTGGATGCCACGCCCATCATCGCGGGCGACCGGCTCTTCGCCGCGTCGTTTTCCGGCGGACTGTACGGCCTGCGTCTTGGAGACGGTGAGGTGCTCTGGCACGCTCTAGTCGACGGCACGAGCGCGCTGGCCCTCGGGGCGGAGCATCTGTACGCGGTGTCGTCGCGCGAGGGCCTGTCCGCGGTCAGCCCGCAGGGCAACATCCTGTGGCGACAAGGATTGTCCGATGCCGGCGACCTGACGGTCCCCGCCGAGATCGGTCCCTACCTGGTCCTCTCCGGCAGCCGCCAGGGCTTGTTCTTGGCCGATCGCCACACCGGCAAGGTCTTGCAGGTCTTCGATCCGGCACGCGGCATGTGCGCCGCTCCCACGGTCGACCGCGAGGGCGGGGCGCTCTACGTGCTCGCCAACAGCGGAACGTTGTACGCGCTCGACGTGCGCTGGTAGCTCAGGCCCCGCCGGGCGGGGCCGTTAGGCGCCGCACCAGCTCCTTGATGCGGCGACCGCCGCCGGCGTCGCGTGCTCGCCATTCGATGCCGAAGACGTTCTCCAGCCCGGTCTTGCCGGTCCAGGCCACGCGGCCGGTGAAGGCCATGGGAACCTGCGCTCCGGGGGGAACCAACTCGAGCACCACCTGCGATTCGTCGGGCACCGTGGCCGGTGACAGCACGAAGGCGCCGCCGCGGCCGATGTCGCGCAGCTTGCCCGGCAGACCCTCGGTGCTGCCCACGGGCCGCCAGGTGATGGGCAGATCCACCAGGACACGTTCGTGTCGTCGCCGGCTACGCACGCCGGTGCCCGCGTTGGCCAGGTCGAGCAGGTAGTCGCACTTGAGCCTTTCGCTGGGCAGGAACTCGACGCCGATGCCGGCGCGGATCTTGAGCAAGTGGCGGCCCGGCCGCCGCCAGGCCACGCGACCGTACATCATCATCGGCGGCTGGCGTCGGCCCAGGCGCACTCTGACGGATACCGGATCGCCGGGCTTGAGCTTGCTGCGCGTGGGACAGAAGACGCCGCCGTTTCCGCCCGAGGGCTGGTAGCTGGCATGGAACTCGCGCACGTTCTTGATGACGAACTCACGAGTCGAACTGGCCGGAGACGACGCCTTGTCATCTTGCGTGCGGGGGCTTGATTTTGCGGCGGCTCTGGGCATGCTGGCTGCGGGAGAGATACGTTCCTGCTGACCGAGGATTTCGACTATGAGCTGCCCGAGGGGCAGATCGCGACGCATCCGGCGCAGGTTCGGGACGCGTCGCGACTCTTCATTCTTAACAAAAACGACGGCGGGCACAATCACCGTTTCTTTCGGGAACTGCCGCAACGCCTGCGTAGTCGCTCGTTGCTCGTCCTCAACGACACGCGCGTGATCCCGGCGCGGCTTCGCGCCTACAAGCCGAGCGGCGGGCGAGTGGAGGTGTTGCTTTGCGAGCCCGTCCCTGGGGACGATGCGGGCGATGCACCGGCTGCGCGTGGCGCGTGGCTCCAGGACTGGCGCGTCTTGCTGCGCGGGCTGGGCCGCTGTGCCCCGGGCATGAAGCTGCGCTTCGTGGCGCCGTTTGCCGCCGAGGTGCGCGAGTTGGGCCAGCGGGGCGCGGCCGTGCTGCGCTTCGAGGGGCGAGGGCAGGAGGGGCTGTTGGCCTCGGTCGAGTCCGCGGGCGAGATGCCGCTGCCGCCGTACATCGAGGCGGCTCGCCGTCGCGCCCCGGTCCGCCCCTTCGTCGACGACCGCGAGCGCTACCAGACGGTCTATGCGCGCGCCGCGGGTGCCGTGGCGGCGCCAACTGCCGGGCTGCACTTCACGGAGGACTTGCTCGCCGAAATCGAATCCGCGGGCCATGAGATCGCGCGCATCACGCTGCACGTGGGGCCGGGTACCTTCCGCCCGGTGACCACCTGCGATCCGCGGCAACATCGCCTGGAGGCCGAGCGCTTCGAGGTGAGCGCGGCCGCGGCGGCCAGCATCCGGCGCGCGCAAGCAGAGGGGCGCCCCATCGTCGCCGTGGGCACGACCGTGGTGCGCACACTGGAGACGCTGGCGCGCCGGGGTGGCATCGTCGCCGGTGCGGGCAACACGGATCTCCTCCTTCTGCCCGGCGACGAATTCCACGTGGTGACCGATCTCATCACCAACTTCCACCTGCCCAAGTCCTCTTTGCTGATGCTGGTGTGCGCGTTCGCTGGACGCGAACGGGTGCTTTCCGCCTACCGCGAAGCCTTGCTGCGCGGCTATCGTTTCGCGAGCTACGGCGATGCCATGTTCATCCGCCGGGAAGGCGCTGCAAGATGAGCGAGCGTTTCCAAGTGCTGGCCAAGGACGGCCTGGCGCGCGCGGGCGCGCTGGCGACCGCGCACGGGCCGGTCGAGACGCCGGTGTTCATGCCCGTGGGCACGCAAGCCACGGTCAAGTCGCTGTCGTCCGCCGATCTCGAAGCCCTCGGCGCTCGCATCATTCTCGCCAACACCTATCACCTGGCCATGCGGCCCGGGCACGAGCTGATTCGTGGCTTGGGGGGGCTGCACGGGTTCATGGCCTGGCCAGGGGCCATCCTGACCGACTCGGGCGGTTTTCAGGTGTTCAGCCACAGCGGCCGGCGGGCCATCGACGAGGACGGCGTTACCTTCCAATCGCACGTGGACGGCAGCCCACAACGTCTGACCCCGGAGTCGGCCATGGCGATCCAGGCCGCTCTGGGCAGCGACATCGCCATGGCCTTCGACGAGTGCCCGCCCTCGGATGCCGACCCGGGGGCGCTGGCCAAGGCCATGGAACGGACCACGCGCTGGGCTCGGCGCTGCCTTACGACCCTGGCCGCGCCCGGGCAGCTGCGCTTCGGCATCGTGCAGGGCGGGACCAGCCTGCCCATGCGGGAAGCCCACCTCGCGGAGATGGCCGGGCTGCCTTTCGATGGGCTGGCCCTGGGGGGGCTGTCCGTGGGCGAGCCGCCCGAGGTCATGCACGAGGTGGTGGCCCACGTGGCGCCGCGCATGCCCGCGGACCGACCGCGCTATCTCATGGGGGTGGGGCGGCCGCAGGATCTGCTGGCCGGTATCGCCGCGGGTATCGACATGTTCGATTGCGTGATGCCGACCCGGAATGCGCGCAACGGCCATCTCTTCGTGCCGGCGGGCCACCTCAACATCGCCAACACGCGATACCGCAGCGACCCCGAGCCGATCGACAGCGCGTGCCCCTGCGAGGCCTGCCGGCGTTACAGCCGGGCCTATTTGGCGCACCTTTTCCGGGCAAAGGAAATCCTGTACTACCGCCTGGCTACTCTACATAACCTTCAGTACTACTTGAACTTCGTGCGGGGCGCCCGGCAAGCCATCCTTGATGGGCGTTTCGCAGACTACGCGGCAGAGCGGCGGGCCCTCGGCGAGGGGGGCGAATGACGGGGTTGGCGAGCCGGGGCTTTTTCTGGTAGCGGTGTCTGCATGGCAACCCGAGTTGGCGTGGTTCTCTCCGGCTGTGGGGCCGCGGACGGCTCCGAGATCAGCGAGGCGATCCTCGTCCTGTATTGGATCGAACGCGCCGGGGCTCGCGCCATCTGCATGGCGCCGGACGCGGTCCAGCCCCGCGTCGTGGACCACCTGAGCGGCGCGATCGACGGTCAGGCCGCGCCTCGCCGCGTGACGACCGAAGCGGCGCGTATCGTGCGCGGTCGGGTCCGCGACATCGCCAGCGTGCAGGATCACGAGCTGGACGCGCTCGTCTTCCCGGGTGGCGGCGGGGTGGCCTCCGTGCTGTCGAACTACGCCGAAAAGGGGGTGGTGTGCGAGGTCCACCCCGAGGTGGGCCGGCTGCTCAAGGCCATGCTGAAGCGGCACCGGCCCATGGGCTTCGTCTGCATGGCGCCTATTCTGGCCGCGCGCGTGCTCGGGCCGGCGGCCGGGGTGCGCGTCACCTTCGGCACCAAGGCCTGCGAGGAGGCCAAGCATGCCGCGATCATGGGCGCCGACGTGCGCCCGTGCCCGCTGCGCGAGATCCTGGTCGACCAGAAGAACCGCGTGGTGTGCACGCCGGCCTTCATGTACGAAGAGGCCCGCCTATCGGACGTGGGCTTCGCCATCGAGCGACTGGTCCGCCAGGTGGTGACGCTGGCCCGCGATCGCCAGCCGCGCCCGCAGGCCGGGGCACAGGGTCCGCCGCCGCGCGACCCGGGACAGCGGGGACCGCAGCCGCAAGCCGCGCCCCAGGCGGCTGGCGGGGTTGTGATCCGCAAACCGGGGGCGCCGGGGTAGGCCGTCGGAGGACTGCGGGCCGCCGGGCCGGGCTATGGCACGGCTCGCGGGGCCGCGGGGCGCGTGGGCGTGAAGGTGAGCGACTTCGTGTGTGGGGCGCGGCCGCAGAGACGCGAACCGCGCGGCCCCCACGCCCACCCGATCCGCTCACGCCTTCCGCGTAGCGCCCGCGCACTCGCTCGCGCACACGCCCACCCTCACGCGAGCCGGGCAGCTGCCCTACTCGCCCAGGTGGCGGTTCTTCTTGATCTGGTCGAGCGCCTTCTGGTACTCGACCTCCCAGGTCGCCGTGCCTTCTTCCAGGTTCTTTATGCGGCGGCGCACCTCGGCGTCGATCTCTTCGTCGATCTGCATGTGCTTCCTGAGGATGTCGGTCATGCGCTTGCGCAGGGTCGCGTCGTCGGCGAAGACCTCTTCCACGTGCGGAGACTGCATGAACGACTCGATCATCTGCGTGGTCATCCACTCGAGCCCCTCGTCGCCCAGGCCAAAGCCCTTCTCGCCGGCAACCCGGCGCTTCATCTTGCCGAACTGCTCGTAGGGTAGGTTGCCCTTCTGCAGTAGGTCCTTGGCCTTCTCGGTGCATTCCCGTTCCAGCCGCAGGTATTCCTTGAGCACGGCCTGGACGTCCAACTCGGCCTCGCCCTTGTCGAAGACGGACAGCTCGTCGGCGTCCACCAGAACCTTCACGATCTCGGCCGCTATGGTCGGAATCTTGCCTGCATACAAGCGCATTCTCACCGCGGCTTCTAGCGAAGGGCAGGGGGGCAGTCAAGGACGAGTACGAGAAAGGGCCAGATCGGGGATCCTGCTTTTGTCGCTCTCTGCCCTTGACAGGCGGTTCGCGGCAAGCAAAATCGCCCGGCGCTGTCCGGCAGTCTGCTCGCAGAAATGCCGGCAGAGCTCCGATGGCGGGTTAGCTCAGCTGGTCAGAGCAGGCGTTTCATACGCGCCGGGTCCTCGGTTCGAGTCCGAGACCCGCCACCACTCAGTTGCTACTTGACCGCGAGCTGCCGGCAGAGCTCGACCCAGTCCGGTTCGGAGGAGGTGACCAGGATTCCGGCTCGCGCGGTGAAACGCGGATCGATGTTCTCGGTCACGCTGCAGTGGACGATGATGCCGTCCACCTTGATTTGCCTCGTCGGATGCTCGAGCTGCACGGTGACGTGAATCCTGGTTCCGACCGGCCGCGCGTCGGGCATGACCAGCAACATGCCGCGCGGGCTGGCGTTGACGATGCGCGAATGCGTGGCGGGCGAGTCCAGGTCGAGACGGATCGTCGCCGTGGCGTCAAGCGCCATCCGCGGACCATCACAGCGTCGTTCAAATCCAGGCAGGTAACCTACTCCCGGTGCTGGCCGTCACTTCTTGGAGGCATCGTTTTCAACCTTGGGACTGCCACGCGCGGCTTCGCTCGCGGCGGCGGCGGCGGCGGCGGCATCCGCCGCGCCAGCGGGCGTGGCGGGGGTGACCGCACCGGCCGCAGCCGCGGCGGCGGCGGCGGCCGGCGTCTCGGGGCCGCCTTCGGGGTTGCGCTCCCACTTGTCCACGCGGCCGGCGCCCGTCGTGTCCCAGCCGATGCGATCGAGCCGGCCGCCCTCGTAGTACTGCCACTCGTCGACCTTGCCGTCGTCGTTCCGGTCGCGTTCGACGCGCACCAACTTGCCGCCTTCGAAGAACTCGAAGTAGTCGGGCTTGCCGTTGAAATCCATGTCCTTCTCCGAGCGGATCTTCTTGCCTTCCTGGAAGAAGGTGCGGCCGTTGAACTTGCCGCTGTAGTCCATCGAGTACTCGTCCATGAAGACGTCCCCCGCCGTCCCGTAGTACTGGACGAGATCGATCTTGCCGTCGAAGTCGAGGTCGGTCTGCTTGCACACGAGCTGCTGGGTGGTGTGGCCGTCCTGGGCGACCGCGAGGAAGAGCTTGACGACGTCGGGCTTGCCGTCGTTGTTCGCGTCCAAAGTGACGGCCTGCTTGCCCTGGTCGTCGCAGCGCGAGCGGTCGAACTTGGCGCCGAAGTCGGCGGCCGAAACCTTCACGCCGGACGCGGGATTCCCTGCTGCGGGCGTCTGCTTGCCGCCGCAAGCAGCGGACAGGGCGGCGAGGGAAATGGCAAGGCAGAACGGGCACGCGAGGCGTCGGCGGACCGGGCCTCGGCTTCCTGGAGCTAGGAGCATGAGCGGTAGGCTAGGCCAAGTGGGCGATTGCGGCAAGGGTGTGTCGCGGGACCTCCGGAAACCCTTGGCGGAACGCGGATTCGCCTTCGCAGGCGGGCACCTGCGGCGTGATCGGACGTTGACTATGCACCTATGGTCATGCATGGTCCTG
>JAFGPX010000100.1 GCA_016935975.1 Deltaproteobacteria bacterium | reverse complement strand
GCTCCCGGCAAGACCTACTCGAAGATTGGCGGATGGGTGCACGGCGTTGCGTTCGAATCGACCAAGCTGAAGATTCCGCCACGCGTGGCGGCAGCCATGGACGACGGGCAGAAGTGGGCGCTGCTCTGCGCTGGCGAGGCACTGCGCGATGCCAGCCGTCCCGATCATCCGCTGGACCTCGCGTCGACCGCCGTGGTTCTCGGCAACGCCATGGGCGGCGAGCGCCACTACGAGACGGTGCTGCGGCTCTCCTATCCCGAGTACGCCAACGCCCTGCGCGACACTGCGACGTGGAAGGCGATGCCCGCTGCGGCCCGCGAGGCGCTCTTGCGCGAGTTGTACGTGGAGATCGCTCGCCGCCTGCCCGACACCACCGAGGACACCATGCCGGGCGAGCTCAGCAACATCGTCGCCGGTCGGGTAGCCGCGGTCTATAACCTGCGCGGCCCCAATTTCACCACGGACGCGGCTTGCGCGGGCACCCTGGCCGGCGTGCAAGCCGCGCTCGACAGCCTCGTTGACCACCACTACGACGTGGTCTTGACGGGCGGCGTGGACCGCAACATGGGCGCCACGACCTTCGTCAAGTTCTGCAAGATCGGCGCGCTGTCGGGCGATCTGTCCTGTCCCTACGACGCGCGAGCCAATGGCTTCGTCATGGGCGAGGGCGGGGCGGTGCTCGTGTGCAAGCGGCTGGCGGACGCGGAGAAAGCGGGTGACCGGATCTATGCGGTGATTCGCAGCGTTGGCGGGTCGAGCGACGGCAAGGGCAAGGGCATCACGGCTCCCAACCCCGTGGGCCAGCGGCTGGCCGTCGAACGGGCCTGGCGGCGTGCCGGGTTGGACCCCGCCACCATGACCCTGCTCGAGGGGCACGGCACCTCGACGCGCGTGGGGGACGAGGCGGAGTTGCAAAGCCTCGAGGCCATGTTCGCGGGGATTCCGGTCAAGCACAAGATCGCGCTCGGATCGATCAAGTCGCAGATCGGACACCTGAAGAGCGCCGCGGGTGCCGCCAGCTTGCTCAAGGCGGTGCTTGCCTGTCACCACAAGATCCTGCCGCCATCGCTCAACTTCGAAAAGCCGAGCGCCAGCATCGCGTTCGACAAGATGCCCTTCGAAGTCAACACCAAGGCGCGTCCCTGGGAGAAGCCGTCGTTCGGACCCCGTCGCTGCGGCGTGTCCGCCTTCGGCTTCGGGGGCGCCAACTTCCACGTCGTGGTGGAGGAGTACGTGCCCGGCGCGCTCACCAGTCGTCCGGTCATGGCGCAAGTGCCGGCGGCGTCGGCGGTGCCCCCGACGGGCGGCGTCGGTCGGACGGCGCTGGCAGAGACGGCCAGCCCCTTGGCCCAAGCCAGCGTCCGCCCGCCCATGCTCGGGCGGATGCTCGCGGTCGGCGGTCCGGATCTCGTTGCGGTGGCGGCCCGGCTCGGCCAGGCGCTGGCCGAGGCGCGCGCCGGCAAGTTGCCCGACCACGAGCCGCCGAGCGCGGAGTTCTTGGCGGCCCCGAACCGTCTGGTCATCGCTTTCGAGGACGCCGACGATCTCCTCAAGAGAAGCGAATCCGCGCTCGAGGCTCTGGACAAGAACGACGCGCGCAAGTGGCGCATTCTGCAGACCAAGGGCGTCTTCTTCGGCCATGGCCCGGCCGGCAAGGTCGCCTTCCTTTTCCCGGGGCAAGGCTCGCAGTACGTCAACATGTTGGCCGACATTCCCGATCCGCTGGTGCGCGAAACCTTCGAGGAAGCGGATCGCACCATGGCGCCGATCCTGGGCCGCACGCTGACGAGCTACGTCTACCAGGACAAGGCCGACGCGGCCGCCATGGAGGCAGCCGAGGAGGCGCTCAGGGACACCACCATTTGCCAGCCTGCGATGGTGGCCAGCGACATCGCCATCATGCGCCTGCTCGGCAAGCACGGGGTGGTCCCGGATTTGGTGATAGGGCACAGCCTCGGCGAATGGGCCGCCGCAGTCGGGGCGCGCATGATCGACTTCTCCGAGGCGCTGGTGGCGGTGAGCGCGCGGGCCCGCGCCATGGCTTCGGTGTCGATCGGCGACAAGGGCAAGATGGCGTCGGTGTTGGGCCCGACCGAGGAGATCGTGCGTCGCCTGCCCGAGATCGGCGGTTATCTCACGCCGGCCAACATGAACAGCAAGAAGCAGACGGTTATTGCCGGGGCCAGCGACGCCGTCGATCGCGCCGTCGAGTACTTCAACCGGCTCGGCATGACGGCGCAGCTCATTCCCGTTTCGCATGCCTTCCACAGCAAAGTCGTGTCCCCGGCCGCGGATGCGCTCTACCGCACCATCTGCGAGATGAAACTCAACCCACCCGCCATTCCCCTGGTGGGCAACATCGACGGTCAGCTCTACCCCAAGGGTGAGATCGAGACCATCCGTCGCCGCCTGGCCGACCAGATGGCCTCCTCGGTCCAGTTCGTCAAGGGCATCGAGACCTGCTACCGCGAGGGGGCGCGCATCTTCGTCGAGGTCGGGCCCAAACGCGCGCTGCAGGCCCTGACCGAGAACATCCTGGAGGACAAGCACGATGTCCTCTGTCTTTCCACCAACCACCCCAAGCGGGGCGGGGTGCGTTCGTTCCACGATGCCATGTGCGGCCTCTACGCAGCCGGCATCCCGCGGCCCGAGCAGCTGCGTCGCGCCAGCGAAGCGCACACATCCACTCAGGTTCCCCGGGTCGAAGCTGCCCCCGAGAGCTACCCGCCACCTTACGGAGCAACCATTGCCATGAGCACGGATCGCCCACGTTCACCCGTCATCGGCCAGACTGACTACGAGGGCCTGGGTCGGCTCTTCGCTCGGTTCCTCGACGAGGGCATGGCGCTGTACCAAGGCGCGGGACGCTCCGTCGCGGCGGCCCCTCTATCGCGCGGCGGCGCCATCGTCATCTCCGGCGCCGGCTTGGGCCTTCCAGGCGAGAGCCGCCGCGTCTTCGACGACGGCAACATCGATCGCATCTTGGCCGGCGAGTCTTTCATCGAGCCGGTACCGCAGAGGTTGCGGGAGCGCATGTTGGCGAAGAACATCCTTCGCCTGCACAAGCGCGAGATCGGCGAGCCAAGCCTGGAGATCATCCATTCGGCGGATGACGTCATCCGGTTGGCCGCACGCAAGGGCGCGTTCGATCTGGCCGAGGAGTTCGGCATCTCCACCGAGCGCACCGAGGCTTTCGATACGACCACCGCGTTGGCCATCGGCGCCGGCATCGAGGCCTTGCGCGATGCCGGCATTCCGCTCGTGCGCCACTACCGCCGCACCACCACCGGCAGCTACCTGCCCGACCGCTGGCGGCTGCCGCTGGCCATGGCCGACGAGACCGGCGTCATCTTCGCCTCGGCCTTCCCCGGTTTCGACTACTTCGCGCGAGAAGCCACCCGCTTCTACGAGGCGCGCGAACAGAAGTGCGCTTTCCAGTTCGATCGCCGGTTCATCTTCCAGGTGCTGTCCATGGGACACGCCCAGTTCGCCGAGTTGCTCGGCATTCGCGGCCCCAACACGCAGGTCAACTCGGCCTGCGCCTCGGCGACCGTGGCCATGAGCTTGGCCGAGGACTGGATACGCCTCGGTCGCTGCCGTCGCGTCGTCATCATCAGCGCCGACGACACGACCTCGGACAACTTGCTCGAATGGATGGGCTCCGGCTTTCTGGCCACGGGGGCGGCCTCGACCGAGGACGCGGTAGAGCGGGCGGCCCTGCCCTTCGATCGGCGGCGTCACGGCATGTTGATGGGCATGGGCGCGTGCGGCCTGGTCGTGGAGAGCGAGGACGCGGTTCGCGAGCGTGGCATGCGTGGCGTGGTCGAGCTGCTGGGGACCGAGCTCGCCAACAGCGCGTACCACGGAACCCGTCTGGACGTCTCGCACATCGAGGGCGTGATGGAGAAGCTGGTCGCCGGCGCCGAGCAGAGGCACGGTATCGATCGCCACGCCATGGCCAAGGAGATGGCCTTCATCTCGCACGAAACCTACACGCCGGCGCGAGGCGGCAGCGCTGCTGCCGAGGTGTTCGCCTTGCGCAAGGCATTCGGTGCGTCGGTGAACGACGTCGTCGTGGCGAACACCAAGGGCTTCACGGGCCATCCGATGGGGGTGGGTGTCGAGGATGCCGTGGCGGTGAAGATCTTGGAGAAGCAGATCGTTCCACCCGTGCCCAATTTCAAGGAGCCGGATCCGGAGCTGGGCCTCCTCAATCTCTCCAAGGGAGGGCGCTATCCGGTTCGGTTCGCTTTGCGGTTGGCGGCAGGTTTCGGCTCGCAGATCGCGATGTCGCTTTTCCGGCGGGTGCCGGGCGTCGAAGAGAGGGTCGCGGATCGGGAGGAATACCAGCGCTGGTTGTCGGATGTCTCCGGCTACACGAGGCCCAGCTTGGAGGTCCAGCAGCGGACGCTGCGGGTCAAGGACGAAGGCCAGCCGGCGCGCGAGCCGGCGCAATCGAAGTGGGTGCCGGGTACGGGGCCTTTGGCCGGGTTGGAGGCCGCGGAGACGAGCTCCCCCATCCCGGCCGCGACATCTGCACCGCCGCCTGCCCCCCCCATCGCCGCTCCGGCCACGGACTTCGGTGGCCCCGCTTCCACCATGGCCGCTCCTGCGGAGGCCCTGCCGCCGGCGCCTGCGACGGACACGGCCGTGGCTTCGGGCGAGGCGATACTGGAGAAGGTGCTGGGGATCGTGGCGGAAAAGACGGGGTATCCGCGCGACATGTTGGAGCTCGATCTCGACCTCGAGGCGGATCTGGGGATCGACACGGTCAAGCAGGCAGAGGTGTTTGCGACAGTGCGAGAGGCCTTCGGGATCGCGCGACAAGACGATCTGAAGCTGCGCGACTACCCGACGCTGCGGCATGTGGTGGGGTTCGTGCGGCAGGGCACGGGTGGCGCGGCGGTTGTGCCGGCGCCGCCGGTGCCACCGGTGACCGCGCCGGCGGCCGGGGGCGACAATGTGTTGGAGAAGGTGCTCGGCATCGTGGCCGAGAAGACGGGATACCCGCGCGACATGCTGGAACTCGATCTCGATCTCGAGGCGGATTTGGGGATCGACACGGTCAAGCAGGCGGAGGTGTTCGCGACGGTGCGGGAGACTTTCGGGATCGCACGCCAGGACAACCTGAAGCTGCGCGACTATCCGACGCTGCGGCATGTGGTGGGTTTCGTCGAGCAGAGCAAGGGCGGAGCGGCGGTGTCACCAGCGGCGGCTCTCGCTTCGGAAGCGGCGGGATCCGGGCCACCTTCGCCGTCTCCGCTCGCCGCGCCCGCGCAGGAGGCGGCCGCGCCCGCGCCTGCGCCCGCGCGCCTCCCCGAGGCGGCGTCCACCGTCGCGCCCGCGATGCCAGGAGCCGATGACGGCGCGACCGAGAAGGTGCTGGCGATCGTGGCGGAGAAGACGGGCTACCCGCGGGACATGCTGGAGCTCGATCTCGATCTGGAAGCCGATCTGGGGATCGACACGGTCAAGCAGGCGGAGGTGTTCGCGACGGTGCGCGAGACTTTCGGGATCGCACGCCAGGACAACCTGAAGCTGAGCGACTACCCGACACTGCGCCACGTGATGGACTTCGTGCGGCAGAGCCGGGGTGGGACGGCGCCAGCGGCTACCCCGCCGGCGCCGGCTTCGGCGACGGCCGCGCCTGTGCCCACGCCGTCCGAGAATGCGGTGGTCGAGAAGGTGCTGGGGATCGTGGCGGAGAAGACGGGCTATCCGCGGGACATGCTGGAGCTCGACCTCGATCTGGAGGCCGATCTGGGCATCGATACGGTCAAGCAGGCCGAGGTGTTCGCGCTGGTGCGGGAGACTTTCGGGATCGGACGCCAGGACAACCTCAAGCTGAGCGACTACCCGACACTGCGCCACGTGATCGGTTTCGTAGAGCAGAATCTGTCGGGAGAACCCGTGGCGCCGGGAGCCGTTTCCCCGGGCGCGCCGGCTCCGACGGCTGTGGCTGCGCCCGTCGTTGCACCCGTTGCCGACGCCGCCTCGCCGGCCCCGCCGAGCGCGGAAACGAATTCCTTCGCAAGTGGAGTGCTGCGCCGGCCGGTGTCGACCTTGCGGCCGCCGCTTGCCGCTTGCAAGCGCACCGTCGTTCGCCTGGAGAAAGGCAGCCGCGTCGTCGTGGTCGCGGATCACCAGGGGGCAGGGCGCCGGCTCTGCGAGGAGCTCGAGGGCCGCGGGGTACGGGTTCTGCGCATCGATGCGCGGCCGGAGCGCGCCGACATCGAGAACAAGCTGCGGGAGTGGTCCGGGAAGGGCCCGACCACGGGCCTCTTCTTCCTGGCTTCGCTCGACCCGTGTCCGTCGCTCGCCGACATCGACCTCGTCGAATTCCGCAAGCAGTACCGCGACCGCGTCTTGTTGCTGCACGGGGCGGCGCGTGGTCTCTACGACGCACTCGCCAATCCCGGCACCTTCCTCATCGCCGCCACGTCGATGGGCGGGCACCACGGCTACGGCCCCGGGGGCGCGCGCCATCCCGTGGGCGGCGCGGTGGCCGGGTTCGTCAAGGCCCTTCAGCGGGAGCGGCCGGCGGCGCTGGTCAAGGTGGTCGATTTCACGGAGAACGCGTCCGGTGCGGATGTGGCGCGCGCCTTGCTCGACGAGGCAGAGCGCGATCCCGGTGCCGTGGAGATCGGCTACCGGGACGGCCTGCGCACGACCGTCGCGCTCCAGGCCATGGCGGGGGTTCCTGGCGACGTGAAGGCGTCCGTGCAACTCGGGGAGGATTCGGTCTTCGCCGTCACCGGTGGAGCTGGCGCGATCACGGTGGCCATCGTGCGCGATCTGGCCGCCGCCTCGCGCGGCACCTTCTACCTGCTCGACGCGCGGCAGATGCCGCCTGACAGCGAGCGTCCGCTGCTCGAGTTGGTCGGCCGGGATCGCGAGGCCGCCAAGCGCGCGGTGTTCGAGCGCCTGAAGGCCGACAAAGGGCGCGCCACGCCGGCGCAGGTCGAGGAGAAGCTCTTCGATCTCGAACGCCAGGCCGGCATTCTGGAAGCCTTGCGCTCGGTGCAGGAAGCCGGCGGTCGCGCCTTCTATCGACAGGTCGACGTGCTCGACGGAAGCGCGGTCAGGACGGTGGTCGAAGCCATCCGGAAAGAGAGCGGGAAGCTCGACGTGATTTTGCACGCGGCCGGGCTCGAACGCAGCCGCTCGCTCGATCGCAAGCCGGTCGAGGAATTCGACCTGGTCTTCCGCGTCAAGGCCGACGGCCTATTCAACTTGATGGCCGCCACGCGCGACCTGGAGGTCAAGGCGATGGTGGTCTTTTCGTCGGTGGCCGGGCGGTTCGGCAACGCCGGCCAGGCCGACTACAGCGCGGGCAACGACTTCATGTGCAAGACGATGTCGTGGTGGGCCGCCGGCCGGCCGCAGGCGCTCGGCATCGCCCTCGACTGGACGGCGTGGGGCGGTATCGGCATGGCCACGCGCGGCGGTATCCCGGACATCATGAAGCGCGCCGGAATCGACATGCTCGATCCGGCGGAAGGGCTGCCCGTGATCCGTCACACCCTGCGCGCCGGCTACTCGGGCGAGGCGGTGGTGGGGCGCCGGCTTGGCATTCTGCTAGCGCCCTTCGACCCGGACGGCGGGCTCGACCCCGAGGGCCGCCTGACAGCGGCCAGCAAGGCCAAGTCGTTGCCGCTTCCCTTCACGCGAGTCAGCCACCACCTCCACGACGGGTTGGTCGCCGAGGTGAAGCTCGATCCGAAGGTCGAGCCTTTCCTCTCCGATCACGCCATCGAGGGCACCCCGGTGCTGCCAGGCGTGATGGGCCTGGAGACCTTCGCCGAGGCGGCATGGTTGCTCGTGCCCACGCACCACGTGGTGGCCTTGGAGGAAGTGCGCTTCTTGGCTCCCATGAAGTACTACCGCAACGAGGCGCGGCCGGTGATCGTGCGCGCGCGCGCGCTGCCCGCGCCCGAGGGCAAAGGCCGCGTGCGCGTGCACGCGACGCTCTCCTCGGTGCAGAACATCGTGGGCCGCGAGCCGGAGGAGAAGCTGCACTTCTCGTGCGCGATCGTGCTTTTCCCGGAGCCGGCCGAGGGGCGTAGCGTGCAGGCCTTCGATCGCACCGCGCCCGAGGTCGGGCGCGAGGCCATCTATCGCGTGTACTTCCACGGTCCGGCCTACCGCGTGCTCGATCGTGTCGAGGCTGCGGGCCGGAACCAGGTCATCGGCTGCATGACCGCCGAGCTGCCGCCCGACACGACGGACGCCAGCCGCCAGAGCCTGGTGGGGCCGCGCCTGGTCGAGCTGTGCTTCCAGACGGCCGGCGTTTGGGAGATCGGTCGCACGGGGCAGCTTGCATTGCCGGCCGCCGTCGATCGCGTGGTCGTGCGCGATCCGGCCGTGGGCAGCGGCCCTCTGGTCGCCGAGGTCACGGCACACGAAGGCGCGGAAGGGTTGTCCTTCGACGCGCGCGTGCGCGACGGCGAAGGCCGCGTTCGCGTCGAGGTGGAAGGCTACCGCACCTCGCGTATGCCGAACACGCTGTCCGAGGAAGAGGCAGGTCCGTTCCGCGTCGTGGCGGGCTGATGTTCCGTCACGTCCTGGTCCATGTGGGCGAGCATCCCTCACTCGCCGCGGGACAGGTATGGCCCGGTCTGCTCAGCCCGCGCGAGTCGGCAAAGCTCGCGGAGCTTGCCTTGCTGCCGAGGCGGCGCAAGTGGCTGCTCGGTCGCGTCGCGGCGAAACGCCTGGTCCGGTCGATGGTCGATGGGCCGGCGCCGGCGGATGTGGACATCAGCGTGCTCAACCGGGCTTCGGGCGAGCCCTATGTGTACATCGAAGGGCGCGGAGAATGGGAGTTCGCGATCTCCCTTTCGCACCGGAGCGAGATCGGCATGGCCGCCGTGCCCAAGCAGCGAGAGCTGCGCATCGGCGCCGACCTCGAGACGATCGAGCCGCGCGCTCTGGCGTTGGTCCGGCAGTTCTTCACGGACGGCGAAGCCGCCTTGGTCGCGGCCAGCGGTCAGGCGCGCGACGAGGTGGTGGCTCGCATCTGGAGCGCCAAGGAAGCCGTGCTCAAGCTCCTGGGCCTCGGTCTGCGTCTCGACACGCGCGCCATCGAGGTGAGCCTCGCGGGCCCTTCGTTCGTCGGGTGCCCCGCGGGTTGGGAACCGATCGAGGCGAAGGTCCTCGCCGCGTCGACGGCGGTCGACGTGCCAAGCCCGATGCATGTGGTCTGGCGACGCGAAGGCGGGTACGTGCTGACCGTCGCCCTGGGGGTCTAACCACGGAGAGCGCGGAGGAGAGAAAGGACACAGAGAAGGAAGGGGTTCGGATCCGGATGCGGAACCCCCGCCTTTCTCCGTGCGCTCGACCCCCTCCGCGTCCTCCGTGGTCTTCCCCCTGAAGGCGCCACTCGCGGCTGGGCAGGTGGTCGTCTATCTGCCATGCTTGGCGGTGCATGGCCCGCCTTCTTCATAGCGGCGTGGAGGATGCCCGCCCGTGCCCGTACTTGCCCGGTGTGCGGGCGTCGCTGGAGCACCGGGTGTTGCTCGATGTGACGCCCGGAGAAGCGGACGAGCTACTCGATCGCGGGTGGCGGCACTTTGGCCCGGGTTGGTTCCGGCCGGCCTGCGGGACCTGCACCGCCTGCCTATCGACGAGGATCATCGCCAGCGAGTTCGTGCCCAGCCGCAGCCAGCGGCGCGCGCGACGCCGCGCCAGCCGCCTGCGGGTCGAGATCGGCGAACCGGGGGTCGATCGAGAACGGCTCGCGCTTTTTCACGCCTGGCAGCGGGATCGCGTGCAGTCGCGAGGCTGGGAGTGGGCACCGTTTGCCGTCAAGGACTACTGGATGCGGTTCGCCTTCGCGACGCCCTTCTCTCGCGAGGTCGCCTACTACGACGACGACGCAGGCGGCCGTCTCGTGATGGTCTCGATTTGCGACGAAACCCCGCGCGCCTGGAGCGCGGCGTTCTGCTTCTACGATCCGGCACACGCTCGGATGTCGCCCGGCATTGCCAACATTCTCGAGCTCATCGCAATCGCGCGCCGGAATGGACAGAGGCATGTCTACCTCGGCTACTGCGTGCTCGACTGCCAGTCGCTGCGCTACAAGGCGGCCTTTCGCCCCCACGAAACGCTCGTGGGTTTTCCGCTCGACGACGAAACGCCGCGCTGGCTGCGTGAGGCCGAGTGGGCCGAGAGCGAGAAAACCGCTGGCCGTCAGCTCGAGCTTTGGTGATAGCTTCGCCGGGATGAGGCGCCGCAGTCTACCGTTCCTAGGGGTCGTCCTGCTTGGCTGTGCCACGGGCCGGGTTGCCGGCACGGGTGCGGGACGCACGGGTGACGGTGGCGGTCGCAGCGCCCCCCACGAATGCCCCTGCAAGTCGCGGGACCGACGCCCACAGGCGCCACTCGACGAGTCTCTGCCGGCCGAACTCGATCACGGCAAGGCCGCGGTGCCGGTAACCGACGCGGACCCGAGTTGGGGCAGCCGGGACGCGCTCGTCACCATCGTGGTGTGGGGCGATTTCGCGTGCCCGTTCTCTTCTCGCGTCGGCGACAGCGTCTACGCACTGAAGCGCGCCTTCGGGCCGGCGCAGCTCAGGCTGGTGTGGAAGAACTACCCCTTGGCCTTTCATGTCGACGCCCGCCCCACGGCCGAGGCGGCCATGACGGTTTTCGCGCTCGGCGGCGATGACGCCTTCTGGCGGTTTCACGACCTGGCCTTCGCCAACCAGCGTCAGCTCTCCCCTGCGAGCTTCACGACCTGGGCGGCGCGGGCCGGGGTCGATCCCGGCCGTTTCGAGGTGGCACTGGCGGAGCGGCAGCAAGCGGCGAAGCTCGATCAGGATCTGGCGCTCGCGGCGCGGCTGGGTGTGCGCGGCACGCCGTATTTCTTCATCAACGGCGTGCCGCTGCTCGGAGATCTGCCCGTGGCGGCTTTCCGCGCGATAGTCGACGCGCAGATCGCGGCCGCGCGGGAGCTGGTGGCCGCCGGGACGCCGGTCCGCGGCGTCTACCCCGCCCTGTGTGCTCGCAACCAAGCGGCGTTGGCTCCGCCAAGCGCGGCGCCGACCGCGGTCCCCGAGGACACTAGGATTTGGAGGGTGCCCGTGGACAAGGCCGATCCGGTGCGTGGGCCGGAAGACGCGCTGGTGACGCTGGTTCTGTGGGGCGACTTCGAGTGCCCGTTCTCCAGGCGCTTGCAGCCCACCCTGGCGACACTCATGGAGAAATACGGTTCCGACTTGCGCGTGGTGTGGAAGGATTTCCCCCTGTCCTTTCACCACCAGGCACTGCCGGCCGCGGTTTTGGCCAGGCTGCACGCCGCGCGGAAAGGCCCGGATGCGTTTTGGCAGGCGCACGACGCGCTGATGGAAGGGCGGTCGGCGCTCGACGAGGCAGGGCTGCAGGCGGTCGCCGGTCGTCTCGGGCTGTCGTGGTCCGAGGTAGGGGAAGCCATGGCCGACGGCCGGTATCGGTCCGTCTTCGACGAGGCGCAAGCGCTGGCCCAGAGACTGGAGGTGCGCGGCACTCCCTGCTCGTTCGTGAACGGCCGGCGCATCGACGGCGCGTTGCCGCCCGAGGTTTTCGCGGAGGTCATCGACGCCGAGCTGGACAAGGCGCGCGCGCTGCTCGAGGCCGGGCAGGCCCGCGCAGGCCTCTACGCGGCGATCACCAGCAGCGCGGAGGCGGCCCTGGACCTCGAGCGCAGGCTGGTCGACGCTCCGACGAAGGACAACCCCACGCGAGGCAACGCCAAGGCCGCGGTGACGATTCAGGTCTTCGGGGATTTCCAGTGTCCGCACTGCCAGCGACTCATGCCCCTTTTGGGGGAGATCGAGAAGAAATTCCCCCGCCAAGTGCGCCTGGTGTGGCGTCATCGTCCGCTGGCCTTTCACGACGATGCGGCATTGGCCGCCGAGGCGGCGCAGGAGGTCTATGTCCAGAAGGGCGCGGCCGCGTTCTGGCGTTACCACGATCTGTTGTTCGCGGCCCAGTCCGAAGCCGGCCTCGGGCGCGCCAACCTCGAGAAGCTCGTGCGCAAACTCGGCGTCGACCGCAGACGTTTTCGCGCGGCGCTCAAGCTCCACCGGCACCGGCGGGTCGTTGCGCGAGATGTCGAGGCAGCCAAGAAGGCCGAAATCTTCGACGTGCCCGCGGTGCTGGTCAACGACTACCTGATAAGTGGTGTCGAAGGTCTGTCCGCCTACGAGCAGGCGGTGGCGCGCGCACTCGACGAAGCGAAACGCCGCCAACACGTTCCCGAAAATGCATATTGAACCCGGGGACATCGCGGTGACACAATAGCCCTCGCGAGGCGCTCCGGCCTCGCCAGACCAACCCATGGGCCGCGTGCGAGAGTAGCCAGATCTCCTTGGGAGTCAAATGATGATGAGACGCGTTGCCATCGCCCTTGCAGTCATCCTCTCTGCTGGTGCCGTACGCGCGGAGGACTGCCCCACCGAGATACCCGACGACCCCAGCGAGCGACGGGCGCAAGCCAAGAAGTGGTTCGCCAAGGGCGAGTCGGAAGCTCGCGCCGGCAACGATCTCGCTGCGCTCAAAGCCTACCAGTGCTCGCTTGCTCACGTGCCCCATGGGTTCACCGCGTACAACATCGCCCAGATCGCCGAGAAGATCGGTGACCTGGAAATCGCTATTGCCAGCTACGGTCAGTATCTGAATCTCGTCCCCGATGCGAAGGACGCGAACGAAGTGAACGAGCGGCTCGACCTGCTCAGAGAGCGGTTGGCCAAGGTGCGCGAGATGGAGAGGACGGCGGCCGGGAGAACCGAGCCCACGCTCGACAAAGCGCTGGAGAAGCCGCGCGAGGAGGCTTCGGCGATTCCAGCGCCCCCTCCACCGCCCGCGGAAACCGATCTTGCCGCCACAGAGAGTCGCCGGTCTTCCCGCAACTACCGCTTGATTGGCTGGATTACGGCCGGCAGTGGCGGGGCGCTGGTTCTGGGGGGCGTGCTGAGCAACGTCTTGGCCCGCGGTCAGATGGACACCTGCTACTCGGAGTACGAGAAGGACAATCGGTCGGCGGCCGAATCGGCGTGCAGCAATGCCAAGCCGCTCGCGTATCTGTCCTACGGCCTCATCGGGGTCGGTGCGGCTGCGATCGTCGCAGGGGCCGTGCTGGTGTTCGTCAAGCCTGGCCGAGACAGCGAAGTGGCGCTCAACGTGGTTCCCGGTGGCGGCATGGCCTTGCGCTGGTCCGGCCGGTTCTAGAGCGCGGGAGGGCATGGGAAACCTCCCAAGGTTCCGATTTCTACGACCCGCTCCAGTAGCGCACCCTGCCCGTGTCCGCGTGGATGAAGCGCGTGCGCGGGTAGTAGCCGACGCCGCCGAGGCGAAGCCCGCGCACGAACTCGTGCAGTGCCTCGGTGCTGGCGCCGCGAACCCGGAAATCGACGGCGGTGCCTTGCAGGTGCTGGCTCTCGCGCGCCACCTGGCGGCCTTTCTTGCGCAGCATCAGGTTGTACTTCGGCGAGCGATAGCCCGACACAACCTCGACCCGAGCCGAGTGGAACTTGAGGGCAGACGCGGCGAGCAGGGTGGCCAGGCGGGTGTCGGCCCACGTGCATTCATGGGTGAAGTGGTCGCGTAGGAAGAGCTGAAAAGGCCGCTTGTAAGGCCGACCGGCCAGGAGCGGCCAGGCTTCGCGGTTCCACAGGTTGTAAAGGGTCGTGATGGGCAGGATGCGGCTTCCTGGCGGCGGCATGGCCTGGGCTAGGCGCGCCTCGGCTTCGAGGTAGGGGGTGGAGGCTCTTTTCGCCCGTTCCTTCCTACGGCGCCTCGGCACAAGATCCACATCCGCGGCGCGCACCGCCGGTCGCCGGGATTTCTCCCGCAGCCAAAGCTCCTTCTTGCTTCGCTCGAGCGGGGCGGGGACGAGATGGGGAGCACGCTCGTCGCGCGCTCCGGCCAGGGGTTCGGCGGGAAGCAGCCGACCCGGCCAGGGATTGGCCTGCGCCGCCGATGCAAAGGGGGCGGCGACAAGCAGTGCGGCAACCGCGAGCATGTCCCCTATCATACCCGGTAGACGCGCCGAGGATTATCAGCGAGTATGCGACCCCCAGAAGGACGTGTAGCAACCTTTCACCCCGAGGCAAAGAGAATGTTCAAGATCCAGACGCTCAACAAGATCGCTGCCATTGGACTCGATGAGCTGCCGCGCGATGCATTCGAGATCGCGGCCGAGCAGGCCAATCCCGACGGGATCATCCTGCGGAGCGCAGACCTGCATGCCGTGGAGCTGCCGGCTTCGCTCAAGGGCATCGCCCGTGCCGGCGCAGGCGTCAACAACATCCCCGTCGACAAGTGCAGCAAGCGCGGCATCGTGGTCTTCAATACGCCGGGCGCCAATGCCAACGGCGTCAAGGAGCTGGTCATTGCCTCCATGCTGCTCGCCTCGCGGCGGATCCTCCCGGGCGTCGAGTGGGTGCGCACGCTCAAGGGCAAGGGCAAGGAGGTGGGACCGCTCATCGAGAAGGGCAAGAAGGACTTCGTCGGGCCGGAGATCAAGGGCAAGAGGCTGGGCGTGGTCGGCTTGGGCGCCATCGGCGTCATGGTGGCCAACGACGCCATGGCTCTGGGGATGGACGTCGTCGGCTACGATCCCTACATTTCCGTCGAAGCGGCTTGGGGCCTGGCGCGCGGGGTGAAGCGCGCCACCAGTCTCGATCAGCTGCTCTCGCAGTCCGACTACATCACGTTGCACGTGCCCCTTCTGGACGCGACCAAGGGCATGCTCAATCGCGACAAGTTCGCTGTCATGAAGAAAGGCGTGCGCATCGTCAACCTGGCGCGCGGGGGATTGGTCAAGATCGCGGATCTCAAGGAAGCCCTCGCCGCGGGCACCGTCAGCTGCTACGTCACCGATTTCGTCGAGGATGATCTGCTCGACGAGAAGAACGTCATCCCCGTTCCGCACTTGGGCGCTTCGACCCCGGAGGCCGAGGACAACTGCGCGGTCATGGCGGCGCGCCAACTGCGCGACTTTCTCATGTTCGGCAACGTGAAGAACTCGGTGAACTTCCCGAGCTGCGAGTTGCCCTACACGGGGCGCGCGCGCCTGGTGGTCGGCAACGCGAACGTGCCCAACATGGTCGGGCAGATCACGACCGTGCTGGCCGCCGACAAGATCAACATCCTCGACATGATCAACCAGAGCGCCGGCGAGCTGGCCTACAACATCATCGATGTCGAGGGCGGCGCCGGCGAAGCGATCGTCGAGAAGGTGCGCAAGATCGAAGGCGTCATCATGGCGCGCCTGATCCCCAAAGGGTAGACGGCCTACCGCACAAACACGATCGGCGTCGGAATCGTCAGCTCGGTGCCGGGGCGGACGGCGAAGGGCCGGCCGCCCATGCGCGCGATGCAGGTCGCGAGCTTTGGATCCGCCACGCCCTCGACTTTCATCTCCTTGATGGCGCCGTCGGGGGCGATGGTCCACGTCGCCTGCACCCTCCGGACGTCCGAGCTGCCGCGGCGGCGAGCCGCGTTGGCGCAGGCCTGGAAGTAGGGTAGGCGGCTCTTGATTTCCCGACGGATCTCCTCAAACACCGCTTCGTCGAGGGTGACCGTCGTGTCCAAGGCGGCGGGTCGCGTCTCGGAGGGGGGCTCCGATTCCAAGGCGGCGGGAGTCGTGGCGGGGGTGGTTCTGCTCTTGGGTGCCCTGATGGCCGCGGTGCTGCCGCCGCGCGTTCGCTCCGCAGACTGGGTTGAGCTTGCCTTTGCGGCGGTCGCGGCCAGCCTCGCGGCGGTCGCGGCCAGCCTCGCGGCGGTCGCGGCCAGCTTCGCGGCGGTTGCGGCGAGCTTCTCGGCGGTCGCGGCCGATTCCTCGGCGGTCGCGGCCGATTCCTCGGCGGCCGCGGCCGATTCCTCGGCAGCCGCGGCCGATTCCTCGGCGGTCGTGCGTGGTTCCTCCATGGGGGGGGCTGGCGCAGCCACCGGCGTGACCGTCTTCTTCAGGGGTAGGACCGGCCTTTCCGGAGGCGCCGCCGGCGTCGGCGCGGCCGCCGGAGTGAAGGGCGCGGGGGCGATAGGAACGATTGGGCGCTTCTCGCCGAGGGTGCTGGCCGCGGCTTCTTGGCTCCGGGACGCATCGAGGCGCGTTGCCGGCTTGTCGGCGACTGCCGTCTTTGCGCCCCACGCGGCGGGTGCCGAGGCAGCCAGGCAGGCGCACGGCAGAAGTGCGACGAGCCGCACGCGCAATGCAGCGGGAGCCGCATCTCCTCCCGAGGAGCGTGGCCATGTTGCCTGTCGCTGCACCCGTGCCATCGCTTGTTCCGCAATAGTATCTACTTCGGCAGACTCGGGGGTGGAGTGGAGGCTGCCTTGCCACAAACGTGGCAGTCTTGTGTCGGTTGGCAGGCCTCCGGTCGGTCCGGCCGCGCGCCCTACACCACGATGCGTTCGCAGTTGGCGGCGATCTCGTTCGCCTCTTTGGCCACATCGAGCTTCGCTTCGGCGACCTCGACCTCGGCAAGAGTGGCGGCCGTGGCGGGATGCGCGGGGGTGAAGAGCGAGCAGCAGTCCTCGTAGGGTAGCGACGAGGTCTCGTAGGTGCCGATGTGCCGCGCCAGCGCCACGGTTTCCATCTTGTCGTACGTGAGCAGCGGGCGCAGGACGAGGTGCCGCGCCGCCTGTTCGATGGTGGCCATGTTGGGCAGCGTCTGGCTGGCGACCTGGCCCAGGTTCTCGCCGGTCACGATGGCGGAACAACGTGTGCGCTCGCACAGCAGGCTAGCGACGCGCACCATCATGCGTCGGTAGAGCACCACGGCCAAGTCGGCCGGTCCGGCTTCGCGCAAACGCTGCTGGGTGTCGGTGAAGTGCGCCACGCGCAAGGTCGAGGCGACTTGCCAGCGCGACAGAACGCGCAGCAGGGACACCACCTTGTCCTTGGCGCGTTCGCCGGTAAACGGCGGCGAATGGAAGGTCAGGGCCTCCAGGGCGAGGCCGCGCTTGGCCGCCAGCCAGCCCGCGACCGGCGAGTCGATGCCGCCCGAGAGGAGGAGCAGGCCGCGGCCGGAGACACCGACGGGCAAGCCGCCCGGGGCAGGACGGATCTCGGCAAAGACGTAGGCGGTGCTCGCATGCACCTCGATGCCGAGGCGCAGGCCGGGCTTGTGCACGTCGACGGGCAGCCCGAGGGCGTCCTTCACCGCGCCGCCCACGTGGCAGTTGATGTCGTGCGAGCGCGTGGGGAACTGCTTGTTCGCGCGGCGGGCCTCGACCTTGAAGCTGCGCCCAAGCTCTGGACGTCGCGCGATCGCCGCGCGCGCCTCGCTCACCGCGGTGGCGGTAATGGCGGCAATCTCGGGCTCGGCTTCGACGCCGGGGGAGAGCGACACCAGGCCGAAGACGCGTTCGAGACGCGCGCAGGCATCCTCGCGCAGCTCGTCGGGCACGCGCACCAGGATGCGGCCGTAGGGCGTGGAGACCTTGGCGTCGGGCAGGTCGCGCACCGCTCGTCGCACGTTGTCGGCCATGGCGCGCAGAAAGAAGCCGCGATTGCCGCTCTTGAGAAAGAGCTCGCCGTAGCGGCACAGGATCGAGAGCATCGCTCTGCCTTTACCACCTTTGGCCCTGGCCAGGAACCCGCCCGCGGCGGCGCATCAAAGTGCGGCTCAAGCCTCTTGAGAAGCCGGCGCCACGGAATGCTATGTTGGCCCGGCAACCATGGCCAAGAACCTCGGGGACGTCTGCCAGGCATGGTCGGGCGGCGCCGGCCGGCCCGACCCAGTCGCGTTGCGACTCGTCCGCCCCGACTTGTCGTCCCACGACCACGGCTTCGGCGCGATCGACGCGCTGGCTGGCCAGTTCGCCAACGTCCTGCGCGACATCGGCCAGGACCAGGGCCGGGTGGTGGCCTTGTTCTTGCCCAAGTGCATCGAGGTCTTCGCCAGCTTTCTCGGCAGCCTCAAGGCGAAGTCGGTGGTGCTGCCGCTCTTCGCGAATTTCGGCGACCTGGCCCTCGTCGATCGCCTGGCCGACAGCGGCGCTTCGTGCATCGTGACCCGACGCTCCTCGCTGCCCCGCATCGAGCGCATCCGCCCCTCGTTGCCGGCCCTGGAGGTCGTCCTACTGGTCGACAGCGAAACGGACCAGGGCCCCGGGGTTCTGAGCCTGCCCGCGCGCATGGGCCGGGCGAAAAGCGAGTTTGCGTCGGCGGCGGTCGACGACGACACCCCCGCGCTCATCCACTACACGTCCGGCTCCACCGGGAAGCCCAAGGGCGTGCTGCACGTGCACGGCGCCGCGCCTCACCTCGAGCGCAGCATGAGCGAGGTCATGCAGCTCGGCCGCGACGATGTCTATTGGTGCACGGCGGACCACGGTTGGATCACCGGCACCTCCTACGGGATCTTGGCGCCTTGGCTTCTGGGCATCACGCAGATCCAGGTCATGGGGAGCTTCGAGCCCGGCTACTGGTTCCGCATCTTGGCCGAGCAGCGGGTGTCGGTGTGGTACACCGCCCCGACCGCGTTGCGCATGCTGGCGCGCGCCGACGACATCGACTACCGCAGCTATGACCTCTCCGCGTTGCGCGCCATCTTCAGCGTCGGCGAGCCGCTCAATCCCGAGATCGGCCGTTGGGGCCGGGAGGTGCTGGAGCGCGACATCCACGATACCTGGTTCCAGACCGAAACCGGGGGCATCATGATCGCCAACCGGCCGGGGCTGGCCATTCGGCCGGGCTCCATGGGCAAGCCGGTCGCCTCCATCCAGGCGGCCGTCCTCGACGACCAGGGCCGGCGGTGTCCTGCCCGAACCACCGGGCATCTGTGCCTGCGCTACCCCTGGACATCGATGTTTCGCGACTACCTGCACCGCACGGACAGCTACCGCGCCAAGTTCGCCTACGGCTACTACGATTCCGGGGATCTCGCCTACGAGGACGAAGACGGCTACTTCTGGTTTTCGGCCCGCAACGACGACGTCATCAACACCTCGGGCCACCTGGTCAGCCCCTTCGAAGTCGAGAGCGCGCTGCTCGAGCTCGCCGAGGTCGCGGAGTCGGGCGCCGTGGGCGTACCCGATCCGGTTCTCTTCGAGAAGATCGTGGTGTTCGTGGCCCTGCGCAAGGGGGTGCAGGCCAGCGACGAGCTGCGCCTCAAGATCCGCCTGCACGTGGCCAACCGGCTTTCCGCCGCCGCCACCCCCCAGGACGTCGTCCTCGTGGACCGCATCCCGAAGAACAAGAGCGGCAAGATCCTGCGCCGGGTGCTGCGGGCTCGCTACCTGGGCGAAGATCCCGGGGATCTGTCAACCATCGAGGACCAAGCATGAAGTGCCAGGCCGTTCTTCGCGAGGTATTCCAGCAGGTGTTCGCCAATCCCGACCTGGAGATCCGGCCCGACATGACCCCCAACGACATCGACGGCTGGGATTCCATGGCGCACGTCAATCTCGTCGCGGCGATCGAGCTGCGCTTCAAGGTCAAGTTCGGTAGCAAGGAGTTGCGTGGGGTCAGGACGGTCGGCGATCTGGGCCGACTCATCGACGGCAAGCTGGCGCAGTAGCGGAGCCGCATGGTCTTCAGCTCCGTCTTCTTCCTCTTCCTCTTTCTGCCCGTCGCGCTGGTCGGGTACCGCCTCATTCCGACGGTGCGGCTGCGGAACCTCTGGCTGCTCCTTGCCAGTCTGTGGTTCTACGCGTGGGGCGAGTTTCGCTATCTGCCGCTGCTGCTGTCCTCCATCGGTCTCAACTTCGGCTTCGGGCTGCTCATCGCCCATTTCCCCAAGGGCAGCCGGCCGCGGTTTCTGTCCCTCGCTCTGGCGGTGACGGTCAACCTGGGCCTGCTGGTCTACTTCAAGTACTGGTGCTTCCTGCTGGCCAGCTTGAACCCGCTTTTCACGGGGCTCGGCCATCCGCTCACCATCCCCAGCATCCCCCTGCCGCTCGGGATCTCGTTCTTCACCTTCCACGCCCTGTCGTATCTCATCGACGTGGCGCGGGGCCAGGTCGAGGCGCAGAGAAGCCCGTTCCGGCTGGCCCTGTACATCTCGCTGTTTCCCCAGCTCGTGGCCGGCCCCATCATTCGCTACGGCCACATCGCGCACGAGCTGGGCCAGCGTCGGCACACCTGGGAGGACAGCGCCTACGGCGTCTACCGTTTCATCGTCGGCCTGGCCAAGAAGGTGCTTGTCGCCAACGTGGTCGGGGCGGTGGCCGACAAGTGCTTCGCCCTGCCGGCCGGGAGCCTCACGGGGGCACAGGCGGCGCTGGGCGTGCTGTGCTACACGCTGCAGATCTACTACGACTTCTCCGGCTACTCCGACATGGCCATCGGGCTCGGCCGCCTGTTCGGCTTCCATTTCCGCGAGAACTTCGACTTGCCGTACTGGTCGACGAGCATCACCGACTTCTGGAAACGATGGCACATCTCGCTGACCTCGTGGTTCCGCGACTACCTCTACGTGCCGCTCACGGGCAATCAGTTCTGGGTGCCGGCCTGGCGCGTGTACCTGGCCATGTTCGTCGTCTTTCTGCTGTGCGGGTTCTGGCATGGGGCGAGCTGGACCTTCGTGACGTGGGGCGTGCTCCACGGCATCGCTCTCGTCGCCGAGCGCGCCGCCGTGCTCAAGTGGCTCGGACGGCTGCCGACCCCGGTGCAGCGGCTCTATGCGCTGTCGCTCGTCATGGCGGGCTGGGTTCTCTTTCGCGCCGATTCCTTCTCGCAGGCGGCGGCGTACTTCGGCGCGCTCTTCCGCTTCAAGGGGTGGCTCGGCCTGGGGCAGGGCGGGCTGGGCGCCCTCATCTCCGCCGAGGGCTGGCTGGCCGTGGCCGTCGGAGTGCTGGCGGCCACGCCGCTGCTGCGCCGGATCGCGGCGCGTGCCCTGATCCGGCAGGGCGAGGATGGCTGGAGCGCCCGGCCAGCCGGCGCCGCCGTCCTGATGTCGCTCCTGCTGCTCTCGGCGATGAAGCTGGCCAGCGGCTCCTTCAACCCCTTCATCTACTACAGGTTCTAGGTTGCGGCGCGTGTGGAACATCTCGCTCGTGGTTGGCTTTCTGGCCACGCTCGTGGCGCCCACCGTGGCGAGCGTTTTCGGCCTGCGCCCGTGGGACGACATCGACGAAAAGCGCGCGCTCGCCACGAAACCCGAGGCCGCTCCGTGGTCGCGGGCCGGTCTGCGCAACCTTCCGACCATCGCGCAGGATTGGGAGAAGTACTTCGTCGACAACTTCGGTTTCCGCAAGGTGCTCATCGGCGCGCACCGGCTGCTGACCTTCCATCTGTTGCACGCCTCGCTCAATCCCTCGGTGGTGGTGGGAGAGTCGGACGGGGAAAGGCGCTGGCTCTACTTCGACGCCAGCGTGACCGGCGACGGCGTCGGTCTCGAATCGATCCTGGGGCACAAACCCTATGCCCCCGCCGCCTTGGCCGCGATTGCAGGGCAGCTTCGGCAGATCGTGGCCTTGGCCGAGTCCCGAGGCGCCAGGCTGGTCATCGTCATCGCTCCCGACAAGCAGACGATCTATCCCGAATACCTGCCGCCCGACCGGCGGCCGCGGCCAGGCGCGGTTTCGCGCCTCGACCAGTTCTGGGCCATGGCCGGGAGCCTCCCTTCCGTTCCCCTGGTGGATCTGCGGGAGGGGCTCCGGCGAGCCAAGCGGCAACAGCAGCTCTACTACCCCAGCGACACGCACTGGAACTGGCGAGGCGGGCTTCTGGCCTATGTCGCCACCGCGCGAAGGCTCGCGCGGCAAGATCCATCGTGGCAGGTGCCGGCCGTGGAACGACTGCGCTGGTTTGACGCTTCGCCGCGCGTGGGGGATCTGACGACCCTGATGGGCCTGCCGGCCATCGGGGGCGACCGCGACGAGCTGCCTACGCGCGACAGTCTGGACGCCCTGGTCGGGAGCAAACGCGGCAAGTTGCTCCTGGTTGCCGATTCCTTTGGCGAGGCCCTGCAGATCTTCTTCGATCTGCAGTTTCAGCAGGTGAGCACGCGCCGTGTAACGCGCGGCGCGTGCGAAGCGCTCACTCCGGCGCTGCTCGACGCCGAGAAGCCGGACGTCGTCATCCTGCAGTCGGCCGAGCGCTACTGGACCATGGATTGAACCTCATCGTCCCGGCCGGACCGCGCGGTCGATCTCGGCGAGCGCATCGACCAAGCCGCGGGCGGCGCGCTCGATCTCGGCCGCGCTGGTCAAGCGCGACAGCGAGAAGCGCAGCGCGCCGGTGCTGGCCGGCACCGCGAGGGCGCGCATGACCCGGCTCGGCTCGCGGCTGTGCGTCGAGCAGGCCGCGCCCTCGGAGGCGAAGATGCCGCGGCTTTCGAGCGCGTGCAGGACGGGCTCGGCGGGAAGACCCGGCAGTAGTAGGCTGGCGATGTGGGGCGCGCGCGGGGTAGTGGGGTGCACGGTGGGAGTGGCCAATCTCGTGCCGGCGAAGACGAGGGACTCCAGCCGGTCGCGGAGCGCCCGCACGCGCTGGGCAGCCGCCGTGTCGGCCAGGGCGGCGGTCGCAGCCACGCCGAACCCCACGCAAGCCGGCAGATTCTCCGTGCCCGAGCGCAGGTCGCGCTCTTGTCCGCCGCCACCGTAGAGCGGCGCGAGTCTTCGCCCCTTGCCGAGCCACAGGGCCCCGATGCCTTTGGGGCCGTGCAGTTTGTGCGCGGAGATGGCGATGGAATGCGCGCCCATGGTGCGGGCGTCGAGGCGCACGAGGCCGGCCGCCTGCACGGCATCGACGTGGAAGTGGATCCTGCGGCCGAGCGCGCGCAGGGCGAGGGCGATATCGGCAGCAGGTTGCAGCGTGCCGATCTCGTTGTTGACCAGCATGACGGCGACCACGGCGGTCTCGGGCTTGACCGCCGCGAGCACCGCCTCGGCCGTCAGGCAGCCATCCCTGCCGGGCGCTACTTCGTCGACTTGCCAGCCGTCATCGGCCAACCGGCGCGCCGAGCTGAAGACGGCCGCGTGCTCGATGGCGCTCACTACGACGTGGCGCAGACGCGAGGCGCGGGCCGCGCCGAGCAGGCCCAAGGCATTGGCCTCGGTGCCGCTGCCGGTGAAGATCACGTCGCCCGGCTCGGCGTGCAGCAGCGCCGCGACCTGCTCGCGGGCCGTGGTCAGGGCGCGGGCCGCGGCCGCGCCCAGGGAGTGCAGGGACGACGGATTGGCGAAATGGTCGCGCATGGTGCGCGCCATGGCCTCGATGACTTCGGGCAAGGGCGCGGTGGACGCGGCGTTGTCGAGGTAGGCGATCATGCTGCTCGCCGTGCCGTGGGCTACGGTCGCAGACTCCCGAGCGCGGCCAGCACGTGATCCTGCTCGGCTTGCGTCATGCCGTGGAAGAGAGGGATCATGACGGTGTCGTCGCGCGCCGCTTCGGAATGGGGCAGGCGCAGGCAGCGACCCTTGCGGTGCAGCTCTTCGTCGCACGGCTCGGGGCCGCAGGTCCACCCGAGGTGGGCGTAGGCCGGCTCCATGTGGGCGTTGCCCACGCCTCGGCGCGACGCCACGCCGCATTCGAGCAGGTGCTGCATGATCTTGACCTGCGAGGAGCGCGCCTCGGGCCGGATGCGCAAGGGATAGCTCTGGAAGTTGCCGCGCATCCAGGACGGCTCGTGCGGCGGCGCCAGCACGGGGTGGCCTTCGAGAGCCTCGCGATAGCGCAGGGCCAGCTTGCGGCGCGTTGCGATGCTCTGGTCCAGACGGGCGAGCTGCGGCCGCGCCATGGCGGCCTGCACGTCCGTCATGCGGAAGTTGTAGGCCGGCTCGACGAAGGATTCGAACGTCACGCGTTGGCTGCCGTGGCGTAGCGTGCTGGCAACGGTCATGGCGTGCTGTCGCAGCAGGCGCAGGCGCTCGGCCAGGGCCTCGTCCTTGGTGGTGATCATGCCGCCGTCGCCCGTGGTGATGACCTTGCGCGGATGGAAGGAGAAGCAGGCGGCGACCCCGTGCGGCCGGCCGATGCGCTGCCACTTGCCAGCCATCTCGATCTCGCTGCCAATGGCGCACGCGGCATCCTCGACCACGGGGATGCCGCGCCGGCCGGCGATATCCAGCAGGGCGGGCAGGTCGCAGGGAAAGCCGAGCTGGTGGACGCAGAGGATGGCGCGCGTCTTCTCGGTCAGCGCCGCCTCGACGAGGCGGGCGTCCATGCCATAGGTCACGGGATCGATGTCGACGAAGACCGGGCGCGCGCCCACCGCGACCACGGCATTGGCCGTGGCGATGAAGCTGTGGCTGACCGTGACCACGTCGTCGCCGAAGCCGACCCCGAGGGCGTGCAGGCACAGCTCGAGCGCGGCCGTGCAGCTCGAGACCGCAACCGCGTGCGGCGCCGAGACCGCGTCGCCCAGCTCGCGCTCGAAGGCGGCCACCTCCGGGCCTTGGGCCACCCAACCCGAGCGCACGACCTCGGCGACCGCCCGCGCCTCGGCCTCGCCCAACTGCGGCCGTACGATAGGTATCTCCATCACCCGAGAATCGCGCGCGGCGGCCGCGGGTTCAAGTTCTTGCGCACGTGGATCTACACGTGGATCTAGTGGTGGAACAGCCGCAGCTTCGACATGGCCATCACCATGCCGTACTCGTCGGCGGCCCGGATGACCGCATCGTCGCGGACCGAGCCGCCGGGCTGGGAGATGTATTTCACGCCGCTTTGCGCGGCGCGGTCGACGTTGTCGCGGAAGGGAAAGAAGGCGTCGGAGGCGAGGCTCGCGCCTTGCCGACCGGAGAGCCAGGCGCGCTTCTCCTCCGAGGTCAGGCGGCGCGGTGGGGTCGAAAAACAGGTGAGCCAGTCGGATTCCTCGGCGGGCGATAGCGCGTCTTCCAGGAAGAGGTCGATGGCGTTGTTCTGCTCGGGGCGTCCGAGGCCGGCGCGGAAGGGCAGGGCCAGCGTGGAGGGGTGCTGGCGCAGGAACCAGCGGTCGGCCTTCGATCCGGCCAGGCGCGTGCAGTGGATGCGCGATTGCTGGCCGGCGCCGATGCCGATGGCCTGGCCATCGTAGGCGAAACACACCGAGTTCGACTGCGTGTACTTGAGCGTTATCAAGGCCAGGATGAGATCGCGGGTCGCGGCGGCGGGCAGGTCGCGGTTCTTGGTCACGATGGTGGCCAAGTGCTCTGGGCCGGGGACGACATGGTTGCGCCTCTGCTCGAACACGATGCCGAAGACCTCGCGCGACTCGGTTTCGGGTGCCGCCCACGCGGGATCGATCTCGAGCACGCAGTACGTGCCGTTGCGCTTGCCGCGCAGGATCTCGAGCGCGGCGGGCTCGTAGCCCGGGGCGATGACGCCGTCGGACACCTCGCGCTTGAGCACGTTCGCCGTGGACACGTCGACCACGTCGGACATGGCGGCGAAGTCGCCGAAGGAGCACAGGCGATCGGCGCCGCGCGCGCGGGCGTACGCGGTGGCCAGGGGCGACAGCTCGAGGTCGTCGACGAAGGAGGCCCGCCGGACGTCCTGGCTCATGGGCACCGCCACCGCCGCGCCGGCGGGGCTGACGTGCTTGAACGACGTGGCCGCCGGCAGGTTCAGGGCCGCGCGCAACTCGCGCACGAGCTGCCAGGCATTGAGCGCGTCGAGCAGGTTGATGTAGCCGGGCGCGCCGCACAGCACGCGCAGCGGCAAGGCGCGGTCGCGCGCGAAGACACGGGCCGGGGCCTGGTGGGGATTGCAGCCATAGCGCAGCTTGATCTCGTCCATGGCAGCTCTCATAACATCCTTGGCGCCGCGCGGGTAGCCCGGCCCAAAGCCCCGCGCGCGAGCTTGCCCGGCCGGATTCGCCCCCGAAGGCCGTGCGCGAAGGCGGGCAGCCCGTCCACCATAGGTTCGAACGAGAGGGTGGGATGGGGCCGGTTGACGCGTTCGAAGCTTGCCTGGGATCAGGCGCCCGGCAACGGCAAGACCATGTCGGCCTTCAGGCGTCCGGCGCGGGATGGTCGCGGGAGGACGGCATCACTTGCCACACGGCGGACGATCACAGCGAGTTTCCCGCCCGCAGCATGGTGTCGCCCTGTCGCAGTGGCTGCCCCGGGAGCCTCGGTCCTTGACGAGAAAGCCGGTCCCGCCGGCGATGAGCCGCCGGACTTCTCCTCCGCAGGTGGGACAGCGGCCGAGCGCGGGGTCCGAAATCGGTTGCCGTTGCTCGAACGTGCCGCATCGCGCGCACTCGTAGACGTATGTCAGCATCGGGGCCTCCTTACCTCACCTCGTGAGCGGCGCCGAGGTGGCCACGAGAAGCTCGCTGCCGGGGAGGCGGCGCAAGGCAACCGGAAGCTCACCGCTCTCCTTTGGGCGTCGGCGCGCCAGCACGGTGGAAGCGGTCGTCCGCGACCCTCCGGTCGGCGGCTCTCAGATCGAGCCAACCCGCCCGGGCACTCGGATGGGCGTCGAACTCGGGAACATAAGGCTTGATGTCGAGAAGCGGGGTGTCGTCCAGGACGTCCACGTCGGCGATGGAAAGCGACGCTCCATCGCGGCCGAGCAAGCGCACCACCGAAAGCCCGATGGGATTCGGCCGGCAGGGCGAGCGTGTGGCGAAGAGGCCGCGCTCCTGCGTATCGCGGTAGGGCACCACACGCGGTCGAAACGCGCCGGGACGGATCCGGTCCATCCAATAGATCAACCACAGCCGCTCGAAGCCGTCGAGGTCGTCCAACGCGGCGGCGTATCGGCTCTCCACCAGGACCGTCCCCTCGGCGCCCTCGGCGTAGGCGGGCTGGATGGGGGCGCCGCTGGCCCGCGCGAACGGCGTTCGTATGCGACCGATCACCCGGAGGGCGAGATCAGCTCGTCCGGTTCCGTCCTCGTCCATCCTCGCATTCCTTCCGTTCTCGGCCATGGCCATGGCCGCGCTGCGCGCACGCCATGCCCGGCTGCATGAGCTCCAGGCTTCCCGCCCTGAAGGCGGCCACCACCTCGCCGACCGTCGCGTGCTCCGAGCGGTACACCCGAATACCCGCGGCGCTCAGCTTGTTGAGCGCGCCCATGCCGATGCCGCCGACCACCATCGCGTCGATAGGCTCGCCCTCGAGCGACTGCAGCGGCATGCACATGCCGTGGCCGCCGTGCTGGTTGTTGTTGGGGATGGCGCGGCACCTTCCGCCGTCGCTGTCGACGAGCATGAAGGCCGGCGCCGAGCCGAAGTGCGCGCACACCGGGCTGGCAAGGCCACGGTCCGCCTCGACGGGCACGCAGAGCAGCATGGACTGGTTCATCCGGTCGTTCTCGGTCATGGTCTTGTGCCTCCATCGAAAGGCCGAGCGGGCTCGCCATGCTGGTGGGCCCGCGCCGCGGTCATCCCTTCTCCTCGTCGCGCTTGCCGCAGCAGCGGTAGCCCTTCATCCGTACCGGCCCGCCCTCGATGCGCAACGCCTTTCCGTGCGCGATGGCGTCCGCGACCTTGCGGTGCGCCGAATCGATGATCCGGCCGACGGTCGTGCGGGAGACGTTCATCCTTTCGGCCGCTTGCTCCTGGTAGAGCCCGTCGAGATCCACGAGTCGCATGGCCTCGAATTCGTCGAGGCTCATCACCACCTCGTTGAGCGCGACCAAGGGGACGCCGAGCGGCTCGAATACGGAAGCGGCGGGGACTCCCGCTATTCGTCGGCAGCAGAATGGTCGCGGCACCTCCGAGCACCTCGGAGGACATTATGAACATATGACCACAACTGTCAAGCTCACCAGCCCCAGCCACCTCCCCGCCACCCCCAGCCGCGCCCTCCCCCAAAACCGCCGCCGCGTCCCCAGCGCATGTAGCGTCCCATTCCGTAGCCGTAGCCGGGACCATAGCCCGGACCCAGGTAGGAGGGTCCACGAGTCGCGGCAAGTCGGTCGTATTCCTGGCGCTGTTCCGGAGTCAGCAGGGCGAGCACCTGCTCCTCGTACTTCGACCAGACACCCTCGATCTTGCCGTCGAGATCGCGGGCCTTCTTGCGCAACCCTTCCGCCGCTTTCTCATCGGGCTTCTGCGCCGCGGCCAACGCCGCCAGCTCGGATTCCGTCCGATCGAGGTCGCGCAGCAGCGGTCTGGCGGTGTCCAGGGCCTTGAAGTAGAGGTCATCGATGCGCTCCTGTTGCGCCTGCGTGACGCCAAGCCAATAGGTCATGCGCGGTCCGAAGAGACAGCGGCCCTGCGGTCCCCACATCCCCCAGCCCCCGCCATACCCACGGTTTCGGTATCCGTACCCAGCTGTCGGGTAGCCTTCTGCCCACGGAGGTCCCCACCACCCCGGACCTCGTCCCCAACCACGACCCCACTGCGCATCTGCCTCCGAGCCGACAAGCATCGCGGCCGTTAGGGCCAACGTGCCTAGCCACGCGGTGCTTCTTGATGTCATGGTGACTTCTCCTTTCTCTGCCGACTCGGGCGGCTGTGCTTCGCTCACGGCCTTCTCGTGTCAAACGGCCGCCCAAGCCGGCTTGTCTGCATCTTCCTCGCGTTGGGCGCAGGCGCTGTTCTTGTCGAGCAGCACGTGCAGGCCTAGCGGCAGTCCGGTGTGGTGCGCGATGACGGGGCATTTCACCTTGAAAAGAAAGAACAGGTTCGCATCGACGCCGCTCAAGGTTTCGAAATTGCCTTGGCCCTTGGCGACGATGAGATCCGCCTTGCGGAACCGCTCTCGGAATTCCGCGCTGCAATCGTCCAGAATGGTTCCCGGCGCGTCGGAGCCATTGTCGATGACCGTGACAAGCTCGCACAGACCCGCTGCCCGCGCGTCTTCGATTGTCGCGTCGTTGATCACGGGCTTGCCGCGCACGACCAGGGTGACTCGCTCGGGGCCAAGCTCCTCGATGAGAAGGCGATCGATCACGATCTCGCCGGCGTTGTCCGCCAAATAGAGGATCGCGCGCGCCTGGTTCGCTTGCCTTTGCAGCTCCGCGAAGTCCCCATGCGCGTCCACGGCGCATGCGTTGCGCAGAGCCTCGCTCGCCTGATCCACGCCAAGAGCGCTCTTGACCCCGAGATCGATCACGTTGGCGGCAATGGCCATTTGGGCCGCGGCCGTCAAGGAACGAGGGGCTTGTCGGACGGTCGTCCTGAGCTCCGGCAGCATCGCCGCGGCCAGGCGATTGAACCGGTCTTTCTCCTGCCGATAGGGATCGTCGACGCCGGTCAGCTCGTGAAGCCTGCGATGGATGCTCTGGGCAACCCAGGGGGGCGGTCGGTTCAGATCGAGGTCGGCCGCCAGACGGAGCACCTCTCGAACGATCTGCTCGTGGAGACGAGCGTCGTCGGTGATTCTGCGGACGGCATCGAGGGCCTGGCGCAAGAAGCAGGGAATGCAGTCGAGGTAGATGTTCACCGTGTCGTTCCTTCCGAGTGGAGAGCCTGGCCATGATGCCACCGCTCCCCGCGAGCGGGGGACTGGTTGCGCGGCCCCAAGACATCCCTCGGCCTCGCGAGCACGAGCCTAGCAGCCCGTGGTGAAAGTCGGACCGAGCCGTTCGGAGTGGATTCGGCCCGGATGCAAGGAGCAGCGAAGCGCCGAATACTAGAG
>JAFGPX010000099.1 GCA_016935975.1 Deltaproteobacteria bacterium | reverse complement strand
GACGACTACTACCCCGCCGGCACCGGCCCGTCGCCCGCCGAGATCTACCTCGGCGAGTACGGCAACGTCGGCCCGGGCGCGGCGCAATAGGGGCCAGGCCCGCGGCCGGCATCACTGCGGGAGAGACACACGCGCGACGCGGCCGTCCTTGAGCGCGAGCCAGGGGTTGCCGTCCGGCCCGGTGGCGATTTGCTGGGCGATCACGCCGTCGGGCAGGCGAAAGTACGTGCTGTCGCCCGAAGGGGTAATGCGGCTGATGCTGGGTCCAAAGGAAGACCAGATATTTCCATCCGGTCCGAGGGTCATGCGGTCGGATGACCCAAACCTGAAATACGAAGGGCTGCCGCTCGGGCTCATTCGCACGATGCCCGTTACATACTCCCGGTAGGGGACCGCGTCACCCCAGCGGAACCAGAGATTGCCGTCCGAGCCAATCACCAGGGGGTCCGGGACCTCGCAGCAGTGGTCCCTGGTGCACTTGGATGTCCCGCCTGGGCAGGCTTCATGCTGGGTTGTCTGCCCATCGGGAGCTATGCGCAAGAGCTCTATGCAGGGGTAACCGTCACCCCCGAGGACCCGTCCTTGCACCGACAACCAGGCGTTGCCGTCCGGGTCCATGGCCAGGGCCGGGGTGGGCCCACTGCAGTCGACAGGAGTGACCGTTCTCGCTCGCTCGACACCGTTGGCGGTGATGTGGCCAAGGCCACCTTCGCCACCCAAATAGCCGCCGGAGAACCACACACTCCCGTCGGGGGCGTTGGTCAAGCACCAGACCGGTCGCAAATCGTCCTCCACCGAGACCTCGGTAATCGTCCCATCGGTCGCGACACGCGCGAGTGGGCAGTCGGAGCAATCACTGCTGCACCAGAGATAGCCGTCGGGCCCTCTCGCCAGGCTCGTGTAGCCACTCTGCCACAGGCCGATGGGAAACACGTCGATTTCGCCTGCCATGGTCAGGCGGGCGATGGTTCCATCAGAGGTTGCCAACCATAGATTGCCGTCCGGACCGGCAACCATTGCGGTGACGTTCTTCACCCCGTCGAAAAGGAGCACGTCGAGCGTCTCGACGGCTGCATCCTTGGCCGGCGCGGTCCGCGGAGCCGCGATTCCGCCGCAGGCGACGCTCAGGAGTACCCCCGACGCAAGAACGACCCTACGGATGGTGAGCGTGCAGGACATGCAGACTCCTCTCTTGGGCAGCCGCGCCTTAAAGCGTGTGCCGCAGCGCCCGTCATGTCAATCGGGGCTCCGGGCGGCGACATCGCCGCGTCGCCCTGGGCGCCCTCGACCACCCGCACCTTCACGCCCGAGGAGCGCCCTTTCCATACCGTTTTTTTGCGGTGGGCGACCAACTGGGGTCAACTCTTCGCATGGCGCCCGCAAGGGTTCGGCAGATGCCCGTGACTTCCCGGCAAGGTGCCGGGCTGCGCGGCCGGCTCGAGGAGTTCGGTCTCGCGACCGTCCTCTCCTTCCTGGACCTGGAACGGCGCTCGGGCCAGCTCCTCGTCGTGGCCCACGACAAGATCGGCCGGATCTGCCTGCGCAAGGGCCAAGTCATCTCCGTGCGCATCGAAGGCTCGCGCCGCACGAATCGCGCCGCGCTCTACGAGCTGCTGTCGTGGCAGAGCGGCGGCTTCGCCTTCACGCAGGACGATCTCGCCTCTGTCGCCGACGAGATCGGCGCGCCGACCACGCTCCTACTCCTCGACGCCGCCAGCCGCTCGGACACGGCCGCCGCGCCCGCGTGCTAGGCCCGCGGTGTCGGCCAGGCTGCGCCCCACGTCAGTAGTCGACAAGAAGCAGGCCGGTCCCGGACCGAGCCATCGCGGAGAAATCCCGGTCGAGCGTCAAGACCGGCACACCGCTGGCCAGGGCGCAGGTCGCGATGAGAAGATCGAGAGACTTGACGGTCAAGCCCTTGCGCGCGAGCGCGAACCCGAGAGCGCCTGCCTCGTTCCACAGGTCGGCGGGTTGGGGAAGCTGATGGCAAGAGAGCAGCAGCGGCAACACCCTTCTTCCTTCCGCCGTGGACTTTAGCCCACGGCGCAGCTCGGTAATGACCGGGCCGCAGAGCGCCGCCTCGTCCGCCTCCAACGCTCGGTCAACGAGAGCGGCAACCGGACCCGAGTTCCTGAAGAACGCGATCCACGCCGACGTATCGACCAGAATCAACGGCGGGTCCTGTCGAGGTCGAGGGCGAAAGCCACCTTGCCGCGCAGCCGGCGCAGGGCCGACAAGCGCGCATTCCGATCGAGAGCCTTGAGTCCCTCGACCAAGGTCAAGGTGACCCCTTTCCCGGTCACACGCTGCGCGTTCTCCAGTATGTCCTCGGGAATGTTGGCGGTGATTTTGCGAACCTGCCCCATGCCACGAGTATACCGATATGGTCGCATATGGCCAGGGATATGGTCGCAGGGTGCGGCCGGCGCGGGCCGGTCAAGCTTGCGCCCGTCGTGCCACCAGCAGGAACGAGGGACCGGAGCGCTCGATCGAGGTGCTGCATCCCGCTTCCGCCAGCACCGCGGCGAGCGGCCCGGGATCGAGCCGGCGGGCAAATGCGGCGCGGAAGTCGCGATGAAACTCGGCGCCGACCAAGAATCGCGTGAACAGGCCGATCAGGGTTGCGGCGAGACGGGAACCCGCGACATCGAAGTCGGCTACGAACGCCCAGCCTCCGGGCGCGAGCAGGCGCGCGATCTCGCGAGCAACGTCGATGCGCTGGGAGGCATCGATGCAGTTCATCAGGTTCTTGCACAGAACGACGTCGGCGGAGGCGTCCGGCAGAGCGATGCGGTCACCCGAACTCTCGATGGTGCGCACCGGAACACCGGCGCGTCGCGCTTCCTCCTCGGCAATGCTCAGCATCGGTTTCGCCGAGTCCACGAGCACGAGCGTCGGCTCGGTCAGAAGGCGGCCTAGCTCGATGGCCAGGAATCCCGGACCGCTTGCCACCTCGACCACCGTTGCCCTGGGCCGCAGCCCGCCCAGGTGCCGCGCGATTCTCGTGGCCACTCCGCGGTGGTCGTAGCGTGCCAGCTTGCGCATGCTGTCCGCGTAGCGGCGGCAGAGCGCCTCGTCCCAGATCGATTCGTTTGGCATGGCGGGATTCTATGGGAAGGGGCGGTTCGGCGTTCGCGACGGTTGCGCAACCCGCGTTCCCCCATGCCCGCAGGAAGGCCTCTGGCGGCTCAGCAGCCGTCGATGCATTCGCAGGTAATGATCGGAGCGTCCGCGGCGGTACACTGCCAGTCCCCGGACTGGGCGCCCTGCCCACACACCGCTCCCACGCAAGAACAGTCGAGTGGCTGCGCCCCGCAGTTGTTCGGGGCGCAGTCCCAGTGCCAGTGGCCATCCGGGTACACCATGCGCAGGCATATCTGTTCGACGAGACATTGGTTCGTCCCGCAGGTGTCGCCCGACATGCAGGAGGCCGCGCAGTCGAGACCTGGTGGACACTCGCCGCATTCGATGGCCGGCGGGCAATCGAGCTCTCTCACGGTCCACAATTCGGACATCGTCGGGGAGGTGGGACAGGATGCCACGTAGCGAGGGCCGGTGAGGGTTCCCGGTGGGCATTCGTCATACTGGCACACCACCACATACCCCCGTCCGGAGTAGGAGCAGTTGTCGCCGTTGCTCGGTAGCACCGCCGGGCACGGGTAGATTCCCCCGGTGCCGCCGGCTCCTCCCGTCAGTCCGGTGCCAGTGGCGCCGGCAGTGCCAGCCCCGCCACCGGCACCGGCCGGGCGCCCGGCGCTTCCGCCAGTACCACCGAGGTTTCCGCCAGTCCCGACGTTCCCGCCCTGGCCTCCTCCTACCCCTGCGCCACCTGTACCTGCCGGGCTGGCCCCCGCGCCAGTCGTCACCCCTCCAGTCGCGATGCCTGTCGCGCCGCCGGAGCCGCTCCCTGCACCACCGGTCGCTGTCCCCCCCATACCACTACCACCCGCAGCTCCCGTCGAACCGCCGTGGCCGGTCACTGTCACCCCGCCCGTACCTTGCGTCGCGCCGCCGCTGCCGCCGAGTCCCGCGACGCCGCCAGTGTCTTGGGTGGCGCCCCCGCCACCGCTAGGGCCGCCCGCCTTGCTTCCGCCGCAGTCCGCAAGGGCTGCCGCGGCTGCGAGAACACCAACCAGTGCTCCGAGCGATGTTAGAACACTGGTGGTCCGCTTCATCGTTGTTCTCCTCTCCGGTGTCAGTGTCTTGTCGAAGCGTGCGTCAGCAAGTCAACGCGTGCGGTACGTGCAGATCGAGAGAGTGCAGCAGGCAGGCGGGCTCGGCGGAGTCTTCCTCGACGTGAACGCAGATGCTCATGTCGCAACCAGATAGCGGAAGTCGGCAGGTCGATAGAACCACGATGACGGGTGCCGCCGCAGAAGCAAGACGGAAGTTCCCTCACGTCTCGGGGAGCGTGCGCTTCACCACAGTCCCATTCGCACCGCCCTCTCCGAGCGGAAGACCGAAGTCGACACGTGATACCCGCCCGGGGCCAGCGTCGTACGAGTGGAATCCGCGCGATTGCACGGGCAGATGCTCGTGTTCGGATAGGCGGTCGAGGTGGCATCGGAGACCACCTGGGACTCGAGGTCGCACTCGATCTGGAGGTACACGGTCTCGCTGCCGACGTTCTCGGACAGGCAGGCGATCCGGGCGGGCTTGCTCGTGAGCGCGTCCGCGACGTCGATGGGCGTGCCGTCGACGGAGGCGCCGTCGAGCCCGGCTGGTGGCGAGTCGGCCTTGGACCCGTCGACGGTCTCGGCGGAGACCCGAACTCGCCGCCAAGTACAACCTGAAGGCGCTCACACACGAGATGCTGCCTGGTCCGCGACTATGGGTCGTGTTATTCGTCACTTGCGCCGGCCGACCAGAGCCCTGGCGCTGGAACGGAGGCACGAAGTGGAGCCACAGAGCAGCCGACCAAGAGGCGATCCGAACCATCGGACAACTGCTTGGTGGCGACGGCTCGTCCCCGTGCTGTTGCTGGCGACGTGTGCCTCCTGCGACGCCTCGATGCCCATGCTGAAGATCGTGGCGTACAAGAAGGACGTCGTGGCGGATGACGGATTCGCTCTCACCGTCCGCGATCTGCACCTCAAGGGGCACGCGCAGAACGAGGTGCCGCGTGCCTGGATGTTCCACCTCGTCGGCTCCGAGCCCGTGTCGGTGACGAGCGCGGCGGCCGAGTACGCCGAGGGGATCGCGCAGGGCTTCGTGGTGGTGCTGCTCCAGCCGCGCGGCGTATCGGGCGATGGGACCGTGGACCTAGAGGTCTTCCAGCGGTACGAGACCCGGCCAAGAAGGGTCGCGGACCAGCTTGCGGTCATGGATGCCTACCTGGGCGATTCCGGGAGCATCCCGGTCCTGCTCGTGGGCTCGAGCCTGGGGGGCGTGGTGGCGGCGGACGTGGCCGCGCGCGACGCACGCGTGTCGCACCTTCTCATGATGGCCAGCGGGTGCGGATGGACCCAAGCAGAGGAGATGACCTTCCACCTCGCGCACGGGCAGGCACCGCCCGGGATCTCGACCATGGAAGAGCTCGACGCGAAGTTCGCCGAGATAGCGGCCTCCCCCGACTCCGGCGAGCTGTGGTACGGGCATCCCTTTCGCATGTGGAGCTCGTACCTCTGGTTCCGGCCGATGGACGGCCTCCTGCCGCGACCGATTCCCATCTTCCTCGCCCACGGCACAGCCGATACGGCCACGCCCGTGGAGAGCGCCCGCGCCATGCGCGACGAATTCGCCCGCCTGGGCCTCGCCAACCTGACGTACGTCGAGTACCCCGGACTCGACCATCACTTCAAGAGCGAAGCCGGCGAAAGCCGCTTGCTCGACCTGCAGAAGGACGCCTATGCCTGGATGGCCGCGACCGGGCTGCCGCACTAGCGTCCGGCGCCGCCCGCGCCCTGCACACGAGCGACTCGGGTCAATAGACTGACCAGGACAGCAGGGCTAGAGTTGCGACCGGTGAAACCGTGAACCATAGCGAGATCGTCAGCTTCCTCTGGGGCGTCGCCGACCTGATTCGCGACACCTTCAAGCGCGGCAAGTACCAGGACGTGATCCTGCCGCTCACCGTGTTGCGCCGCCTCGACTGCGTGCTCGCGGACAAGAAGGAAGCGGTTCTCAAGCGCCAGGCGCAGCTCAAGGGCAAGGGCCTGGAGGATCTCGACGCCCAGCTCCGGCGCGCGTCGGGCTTCGCGTTCTACAACACCTCCCGCTACGACTTCGGCAAGCTGTCGGGCGACGCCCCGCACCTGGCGGCCAACCTGCGCAACTACATCGCCGGCTTCAGCCCGAACATGCGCGAGGTGCTGGAGAAGTTCGATTTCGACAACACCATCAGCAAGCTCGACGAGGCGGGGCTGCTCTTCCAGGTGCTGGAGCGCTTCAAGAACGTCGACCTGCACCCCGACACGATCGACAACGCCACCATGGGCACGATCTTCGAGGCGCTGATCCGCAAGTTCAACGAGGCGCTCAACGAAAACCCCGGCGAGCACTTCACGCCCCGCGACGTGGTGCACCTGATGGCGGACCTGATGCTCGCCGGCGACGCGGACCGCATCCGGCGCAAAGGCATCGTCTGCACGGTGTACGACCCCTGCTGCGGCTCGGGCGGCATGCTGACCATCACCCGGGACCACATCACCTTGGGCCTGCGCAAGAACGGCGACCTCCTGCGGCCCGCGCTCAACCCGGACGCCGAGATCCACCTCTTCGGCCAGGAGGTGAACCCCGAGACCTGGGCCGTCTCGAAGTCGGATCTCTTCATGAAAGATCCGACCGGCCGCGACGCGGACAGCATCGCCTACGGCAGCGTGCTTTCGAACGACCGGCACGCGGGCCGGAGCTTCGACTACCTGATCGCCAATCCGCCCTACGGCAAGGACTGGAAGCGCGACCAAGACTCCGTGGAAACCGAACACGAGCGCGGCGCCTCCGGCCGCTTCGGCCCCGGGCTGCCGCGCATCAGCGACGGCCAGCTCCTGTTCCTTTTGCACATGCTGGCGCACGCCAAGGAGCCCAAGGAAGGCGGCTCGCGCATCGCCATCATCATGAACGGCTCGCCGCTCTTCACCGG
>JAFGPX010000098.1 GCA_016935975.1 Deltaproteobacteria bacterium | reverse complement strand
GGGTTTGGCTTGACTTCCGTGTCAGGGCCGTCCGACTCGCTGAAGATGAACGGCGCCCACTCGTCGGAGAGATCGACGTCGAGCAGTCCCTGTTTTCGTGCCTCGGCCATGCTCGTTCGCCGTGGCCCATGCGCGCCGAGCGCGTAGGTTTCCCCCGGTGTGAGTGCTTCGACCGTGCTCCAGGCAACGTCTGCTGGCTCCTCTCCTGTCACCGGCGGCGCAGCTCGCCCGCCGTCGGGCACACACGTATCCGTCGAGGCCAACGTCGTGCACGGACTGTGCCGACAGCTCAGGTCCAACGAGGCCACGACCGCGAGGAGAAGGATGTTGCGACGCTTGTCCACGTACCTGCTTCGAGCTTCGACTACAAAGTTGGCGCCTCCGCCGGGATGGTGACAGCCTGGAAAGACCCTTGCACGTCTCGGCACCCCTCAGCCGATCCAGATCGGGCTCGACCATGCCATCTCGCCATCGCTCTGGACGACCTGCAAGTACAGGTACTCCCAAGAACGTTTCGGATCAGGCACGATGTCGACGGTGGCCTCCAGGTCGCCGCACTCGACGCCAGCGCCTATCACGGTGTCCCCACCAGGTCGCACAATCGTCACGCGCGCGAGCGGCGCTGTTCCGCGTACGCGAAGCCCCAGACGTCCGGCGGTCCCTGCGGGAAGCTCAGCCCCCATTGGTGCGCCGTCGAAGTCGACGTTCAAGTGGATTCGTACCCCGGTCGTCGCGAAGCAACGACGCATTCGCAAGGCATCGAGGATCCCGGACCGCGTCGGTTCGGCTCCCACCACCGCTGCGAGACCGGTGGAGAATGGATCTCGCTTCGGCGAAATGCCATGGTGCCACAGCAGACCGTGGCTGTCGGTGCCGCCGATGAAGCCGAAGCGAAGACCGCCGTCGAGAGCGTCGCGCGCGAAGTGACCCGCCAGCACGGGATCCGTTCGCGGCGGGAACGCGGTGTGCGCGTCCTCGCGATCGCAGCACCCATGTACGGAGCAAATCTCCCAAACCGGCTGCAACACGGGATCGTGATGCTCGATGTCGGCCCCTGTCCACGTGATGTGATGAGGCACCGCAATCCCTCTCGTTCGACGCAGGTAGGCGAAGATCTCCGCGAGGTCCTTGGGAGGCACGCGATCCGGCACCTCATCGGCGAAGTAGATGCACTTGTGTCCGGGGCCGGGATGGCGTGGGCCCGTGAACTCGTATGCGGGGAACGCGACGAAGCGCCCGGGATCGTGGAAAGCGGCCACCACCTGACGGTGGTAGTCCCATGTTGCGGGACCGTACGAGCAGCGGCTCAGGCGATCGTGATCGGTGAGGGCGGCAAAATCGAGATGCCGGCGATCGCGCGCGTCCTGCCAGAGATCCTCGGCGCTGCCCAGCCCATCGGAATGCGCGGAGTGTCGGTGCAGATCGCCGAACAACGTGCGCGGCCAGGGGGCGGGCGGCGCGGCGGCGACCGCGGCCGCCCGCGAGGGGACTGTCGCCGCAGCGGGACGGGACGCGGCGGCCCGATCCAGAATGGGCGCTTCGGCGATGTGCGACAGCACGACGCCGTCGGGCTCGCGGCGCGCGACGGTCACTCCGCCCTCGGGGTGGGTCCGCGCGGCCAGCCTGCGACCGCGCCCGCCCCACACGTGTTCCGACAGGGGCAGGCGTGCCGACCATCGGCGCGTATGCATATCGCTCGCCTGCAGGTGAAAACCTTGCGCCGACCGACCCGCGAGCCACAGCACGTCGCCGGCAGACGTGGCCAGCGCGGGAAACTCCCACCCCTGATCCTCGCCGGCGGACGCGCGACTCGCGGGGGCCTCTCCCGGCGGGGACATGTCCAGAACATTGCCACCGTTGGGGTCCACGACGGCCAGCCGCGGCCAGCGCAGGACCGATTCCCCACCGCCAGCCGTCCTCGATTCGTCTTCGAGTGGGGCGTGCCAGGCGACCACGATCTCGCCGCCGGAAAGGATGGTCAACGCGGGGCTCGAGGCCATGGGCTCGGCGAGAATCGTGATTCGCTCGCCTTCGTTCCTTCCAGGAAGCAGCCGAGCGACGATCAGCCGCGACGCCGCTCCCGGGGTATCACCTTCGATCCACGCGGCACAGGCCTCGTCACCCTGGCAGGCGAGCGCCGGGGAGGCCTGCCAGCCGGTCCTGGTCGGCAGGGCCACGGGCGTCAGCCTGGCGTGTTGGTCGATGCGTCCCACGCGCACCATCGTCGCCCCCGCGCTGCCTTCGACCCACGCTACCAGCGCGTCGCCCCGACCGGAGTGTCCTGCGGCTGCGACTTCGAAGGTGTCGCCGGTCGTGCTCCACGCAAAACGCGCAACCCGGCCATCCGGACCTGCGATCAATGCCACGGGCGAGTATCCGTCGTCCCCGCGCGCGCAACCGACCAGCAGCACACCCGTCCCCAGCGGGGCCAACGTGGGGCGGAACACGCGCACCGATGCATCCTCGACCAGGGGCACGGGCGTGCTCCAGGTGCCGTCGTCGCCACGCCGACTCAGGCGAACGGTCTCGCGCTCCAAGCTCGCCGACGACCACGCCACCCAGGTACGGCCCGCATGGAAGGCGAGATCGACGTCGTCCGCCTCGGGATCCTCACAGACGATTTCCGTTTTCGCTATCATATGGTGGTTTTCGCCGTCGTATGGCCCGCACGTCCTCACACGGCTTGCGTCGCGGGGTGACAGCGCAGATGCGTCGTCACTCGAAAGTTGCACCAGGCTAGGTTGTCTCCCAGGATCAGAGAAGTAAAGTGAAGTCTCGGGCGTTGCTTGGCCGCCTTCCACTTGGGTGGCCACCAAGACGACCAACCAGACTGGTTTCTTCGCGGTGCGAAAACTCACTTGCGGATGCAGGGTTGTTCCCCTTGTCGCCGGGGGCCTGCTCCTCAGCATGGCGGCAGGCTGTCCCCGGAAATCGAACCAGGGACAATCCCGACCGACCGAGGGCGCTCCCTCGTCCGGGCAGGTGACGACTGCTCGTGCCGCATTGCACAGGCTGCGACCGTTGCTCGCGGAGGCGCAGCGTGCGGAGTTGCGCGAGGGCGGGCTGTTCATCGACGCGGGGGCGCCCGACCTCAACAAATACACGCTTGGCGGTTGGCGAACCGGGTGGGGTATAGGCCACGCCGCGCCGAACGGTCCTTCCTACGTATCGGTTGACGAAAAAGCCGTCGCGCTCCACGTGGTCACTCGCGAGGTCGTGCAAGAGGTCGTGTTTCGCGCGCGTTCCCCGCACACCGGGCAGGTGGTTTCGATCCTTGTCGACGGAGAATCCGCGGGCCAGGCGGAGGTCGGTGCGGATTGGTCGGTGCAGCGCGTATCCCTGAAGGCGACTGGGAGCATGGCCGTCGGCTCACACGAGATCGGATTCGTCTTCGCGCGTGGCCGCGGGAGCAAGTCGCGCGCCGAGATGGACTGGATTCTTCTCGCGCGCGCCGCGGGCTGCAAAGTGCCGCCGGATGTTACGCGTGTGGCGTCCATTTCCCTCGGGCATCGCACGCAGCGTGCGCTGGTGGCGTCGCCCGCACGGACCTACTCGTACTATCTGCAAGTGCCGAACAACGCCTATCTGTTGGTCGACTACGGCGCCGATGGGGCCGAACGCTTCGCGGTCCGCGCCACGGCCGACGGCAGTAAGTCGTCGCCCCTGCTCGACGTCGATGGTGTGCCAAACCAGTGGCGTGAGGCGAAGATCGATCTCAAGGCGCTGGCAGGGAAGGCCATCCGTCTCGATCTGGTGTCGTCGGGCAACGCCCAACACGCAGGCTGGGGCGAGCCGGAGATCATGACGCCCGACGCGCCCAGGAGTGCGCTGGTAGGTGGACCGCACAAGCCGGCCCGGAACGTGATCTTCGTGATGATCGATACCGCACGCGCGGACGAGTTCGGGCCATGGCGGCATGGCAGCCCGGTGAAGACGCCGGCGTACGATGCGCTGGCGCGCGAGGGGACCATCTTCCACACGGCGTACGCCAACGAGAACTGGACCAAGCCTTCGGTGGCGACGCTGCTGTCGGGACTTTATCCCAGCACGCATGGCGCCCAACGGGACGCCGATGTGTTGAGCGACAAGGTCAAGCTGCTGCCGGAGTATCTGAAGGATGCGGGCTTCGTCACCGCGGCGTTCATCGCCAACGGTTTCATCAGCGACAAGTTCGGTTTCAAGCGCGGTTGGGACACGTATACCAACTACATCCGGGAGAACAAAGTCTCGGACGCCGACAAGGTCTACGGGGACGCGCTTGCGTGGTTGAAGAGGCGCCCAAGGAACAAGCGATTCTTGCTGTACTTGCAGACCATTGACCCGCTCGTCCCGTATCAGGTGCCGGAGGAGTACGTCCGCAAGTTCCACCCGGAGCCGTACCAGGGGGCCATAGGCCCCACGCTGGACGGATACGAACAGGCCGACATCTCCAAGGGCAAGAAGAAAGCGGGGCCCGAGGACGTGGCCTGGATCAAGGCGCTCTATCATGCGGAAGTGGCGTATCACGAAGACTACATGGGCCGGTTCTTCGACGAGCTGCGAAAGGGAAAGCTTCTGAACGACACGCTGGTCGTGGTGACCAACGATCACGGCGAAGAGCTTGGCGAGCACGGCCGGTATGGCCACGGCCACTCGCTGTACGAGGAGCTGCTGCGAGCACCGTTGTTGATGCGGTATCCGGCGGTATTCAAGGCAGGCACCACGGTCGACACCATCACCGAGTTGGTCGACGTGATGTCGACCGTGCTCGATGTGCTGGGTGTGAGAGTGGCGGCCGAGATCGATGGGACGTCGCTGTTGCCGGTGGCCGACGGCAATCCGGCACATCGTCCGGCTTACGCCCTGTCCGAATTCCTGGACGGCTACCGCTCCGTGCGCGTGGGGCGTTGGAAGATGATCACCTCGTCCGCATGGAACGCGAAGATGTTTGATATCCAGAGCGACCGGAGCGAGCAGCGCGACCGCGCGGGCGACGCGCCCATCGCGCGTCGCCTTTGCGAAACGCTGCTGGGGGAGGCCCTGGCAACGCCCGCCAAGGCGCGACGGTACCAGGGGATCGGAGCTCGCCGGAGATTCAAGCCGGGCAAGGTGCAGAAGGATCGCGAGTTGGAGCGTCAGCTCAAGGGGCTCGGCTACCTTGGCGGTTGATTGCGGTTCCGCCGGAACTCGTGCGGGCCGTGTTGGCTAGTCCGCCGGATCCATGGAAGGGGCGCGGGCGACCACCGTACCTACTCCAATACCTATTCCATGTATCCCAAAGCTCTGAGCTGTTCCTTGGCTTCGTCGGAAAGCTCGCTGCCTTTGCTGCCTTCGTCAACCGGCGCACTCCCACCTTGGAGTGGCGGCAGCTTGAGGACAGCCTCCCAGCTCTCGAGCTCCTGTTCCGTCTGGAGGAGCGCCGACTGGTGCTCTGGTTGACTGGCCAGATCGGTCAATTCGCCGGGATCCGCTTGGAGGTCGAATAGGTGCTTCGTGAGTTTGCCGTCTTGGAAGTGCCTGACGAACTTGTATTGGCCGATGCGGTAGACGCGATACCGTCCCCAGGGGATGAGCAGGGGGCCTTCGCCGTTGGCCTCTCCGGGCGCAAACCGCGATGAGAGCAGCTTCTTCTCGAATCTCTCGGCCATCACCGGCCGTCCGAACGGCTTGGACTCCGCCTGCGGGTTCACCGTCATGGCGGGCATCAGAGATCCCCATTGCACGCTCTTCGGGGTTTCCAGACCGAGGAGGTCGAACAGGGTGGCGAAGATGCCGAGCGTGGAAACCTCCTGAGCGACCCGCTGGTTCGCCGCGATCTTCTTCGGGTATCGGAGCATGAACGGCACCGCCAGATCTTCCTGATACACCGAGGTCACGTGTCCGTACATCTTGTGCTCCCCCGTGTGCTCCCCGTGATCGGCGACCACCACGAAGATCGTATCGTCGAGTATGCCGCGCGCTTTCCAGAGGTCGATGATCTGCCCCAGAAGATAGTCGGTGTATTTGATACCGCCGTCGTAGAGGTCCCGAATCGGTTGACGAATCCGCTGCTGTTCTGCTTCGCTTAGCTGTCTACCGGTCTGGGCACCAAAGGCGATCTGGCCGTATTCCCGAAGCTTCGAGAGAGGCTCTTTGGTGTAGGCGTGTCGAAAGCGCTCGGGGAGCTGATGGAAGGGGAAGTGGGCCTCGAGAAAGTTGATGAAGACGAAGGCTGGCGGCCCGCCTTGCGGACGTTGCGCCAACCAGTCGGCGACGTTGCTTACCACCATGCCGCCGCCCTTGTCCTCGGCGGTGAAGCC
>JAFGPX010000097.1 GCA_016935975.1 Deltaproteobacteria bacterium | reverse complement strand
TACTACGAGATCTCGTTCAACGCGGGCGAGGTCACGCTGTCGGCGCAGTGACCGTCGATCGAAACCAGACGGAGGGTCGTTCGCCATGAAGAAGACCCGGATTGCTGCCGTTCTTGCCGTCGGCGCTGCGCTCCTCGTCGGCGTGCGAGCACAGGCGGGGAGTTGGCAGAACAACGCTCCTTTCGGCGCCGCCTTGCAAGGGGATCTCTACAGCCCCACCACGCCCGGCGCATCGGCCGGGGTGCTCGTCGCCATCCACTACTGCACCGGCAACAAGTCAAAAGCCCACGGCTGGTTCGACTCCTTGGCCGACGCGAACGGCTTCTACATCGTCGCCCCGGACGCGGGGAAGCAGTGCTTCGATTCCAGCGCCACCCGCGGTGGCGACCGGGCGGCCATCGTCAAGATGGTCGACTATGTGGTCCAGCAGAAGGGCGCCGACAAGAGCAGGGTCTTCGCGGCAGGGTTCTCCTCGGGCGGGTGCATGACCAATACGCTCCTCGCCATCTACCCCGACGTCTTCGCTGGCGGTGCGGCGATGCCCGGCTTTCCCGCCGGCGGCTGGCCCGCGGGCGACACCAGTTGCACCAAGTGCGGTTCGAGCCCGCCCAGCACCGACGGCAAGTATTGGGGAGACATCGCGCGCAACGCCTATTCCTGGAGCGGTGCCTACCCCTGTTCGCAGCAATGGGTTGGTGGCAACGACGAATACAACTTCGACGGCTGGCTTCCGGCGGTGGTGGCGCAATGGCAGAACCTTGCGGGCTTGGACAAGGGCGGCACGGGAAGCGGCGCTCCGAGCGGGTGGAATCGGACCGTGTACAAGGACGCCGCCGGCAACGTCCGGTTGGAGACGAACGTCAAGCCGGGCCAGGCGCACGACCTAACCAGCGCCGGCCTGTCCGGCTACGTCGTCACCTTTCTCGGCCTTGACAAGCCTACCGGCGCCTGCGGCGTCACCGGCAGCGGCACAGGCGGCACTGGCGGCACGGGAGGCGGGTCTGGTACGGGCGGTGCGACTGGTGGGGCGGGCGGTGCTGGGGGCGCGGGCGGTGCTGGGGGCGCGGTCGGTACCAGCGGCGCCGATGGTGCCATCGATGTCCGTCGCGACGCGCGCGAGGCCGGCCGGGATCTGACTGGCTCCGGCGGCGGTGCGGGCTCGGGGGGCACCTCGGCTGGCGGCTCGGGTGGCACGACGCAAACCGGCGGGTTCACCGGTAGCGGCGGCGGCTCGGCCGCTGGTGGCAGCACGGACAGCGGCGGCCGTACTGGCACGGGCGGCACCGGTGGCTCGGCTGGCAGCGGTGGTAGATCCGAGAGTGGCGGCTCCGGCTCGGGCGGCAGCGTGGCAAGCGGCGGCTCCGGCGCGGGTGGCACCGATACTGGCGGCGCCATGTCCAGCGGCGGCGGGAGCGGTAGTGGCGGCGCGAGCGGCGGCGGCCAGTCCGGGGGCGCCAGCACCGCCGTCCGCGGCGGCAGCAGCGGCGGCTGCTCCTTCGCGGCCGGTGCCGCCCGTGGCGGAACCTTGGCCATGCTGGCGCTGCTGGGCCTGGCCTGGCTCGCCGTGAGCCGCAGAGACTCCGTCCGACGACAACCGGCTGGGGACATCTCCCCAACGTGCGGTGCGATTCCGCCGCCAACGATGACTTGTCGGCCGAAGCCGATGCAGGCTGCCGACCGAGAGGAGTCCGCTGCGCGTCGATCGCCCAAAGCAGCCTCGGGCTTGGCGATGCCGGCAGGTAGCAACGCTTCAAGCGGATGTCGCTACCGCGCGTGACACGGCCGAGCACCCAAGTCCGTGCCCAAGCGGCAATGGCGTGCTCGTGATGGAGCCCGCCGAGCACGGGTCGGCTGCGCACCGCCTTCGCCGGCACGGGCCGCACCGGCGGCAGTCAGCGCGCCCCGCTCGGCGCTTGCCCGCGCAGCCGAGGCAATCTCGCCGGAGTGTGCCGATCGTCCGTTCGCAAAACGCGTTCGCCTGTGGGGCTCGCGGCGGCGTGACCAGACTTCTGGCGCCGGTCGGTACTTGGCGACTGTCCTCAAGGTGACATGGTGGCCGAGCTTGGCCAGTCATGGCCGGGATGGCCAGCCGATCGCGGGTCCTGAGCCGCGGGTGCGGTGCGGCTCTCCGGAGAACGATGATCTGCTGCCGCAGAAGAACATCCTCGGCCAGGAGAGCGGCGCGGGAGCGGAGCATGCGCGCGAGTGTCCGGGCCAGGCTGGTCATCAGTTCATGGACCATCGTGGCAGAGGATCGGCAGAGGTTGGGCCCCAAGCATCGGATCTCCCAGCGGCCGCGGGTGAGACGGTCGGGTTCCGCATCACGGATGGAGTCCTTGCGGCGAACGGGGGATCGGCGGCGTTGGCCTCGAACCGAGGGGGGATGGATCATCCCTCCCAGTCCACCCAACGCAACCCTGGCACGCGTCCGAATTCCTTCACGTTGCGGGTGACCAAGACGAGGTCGTGGGCCAGCGCCGTGGCCGCAATCAACATGTCGTTGGGTCCGATGATCTCACCCGCGCGGTGAAGGTCGGCTCGAATCCGGCCGTAGTAGTCAGCGGCCATGTCGTCGAACGGGACGCTCGCGAACGGCGCGAGGAAGGTGGCGAGCAATGCCAGATTCCCTTCGACGCGACTGGAATTGCGCGCGCCGAAAAGCAACTCGGCCCGAACCACGCTCGCGACTCGCACGTCGGAAGGAGAGAGCCGACGCAGCCTCTCGACTGCTTGTGGGCTGCGCCCAGTGAGGATGCCAATGCAGACGTTGGTATCGAGCAGAAAGGCCATCTCAGAAGCTCGACCTCGCCTCCAACTTGCCTTGGTCAGGACGGGCGGGCGCGTCGCCCTGCCATCTGCCAACCACCGCTTCGAAATAGCCCTCTGGCCAGCCCCCCCCTACCTCGCGCTGAACCAGCTCGGCTAGGTAGCGAGACACGGGAACGCCCCTGGCCTCGGCCCGCATGCGGAGCGCTCTGGCTGTCTCCTCAGAAACGTAACAATGCATCTGCATAGGACATTTCTTAGCATATATGTGTTGTATGTGCCATTTTGGGTAACTGTCACATCTCAGGCCAACCTGGGAGGCCCGGGGTGCTCGGCGTGGAAGGCTCATGCCATGGTATCGGCCGGCGCCCGGAGAAGTTGCGCTCGAACTACCCTCGGTCGGGGATCACGAGAAGTTGCGGTCGAACTACCCTCGGTCGGGGAGCAGCAAAACGCGTTCGCCTGTGGGGCTCGCGGCGGCGTGACCGGACTTCTGGTGGCGGTCGGTACTTGGCGACCGTCCTCGGGGTGACATGGTGGCCGAGCTTGGCCAGTCGTGGCGGGGATGGCCAGCCGATCGCGGGTTTTGAGCCGCGGGTGCGGTGCAGCTCTCCGGAGAACGACGATCTGCTGCCGCAGAAGAACACTCTCGGCCAGGAGAGCGGAGCGAGAGCGGAGCATGCGCACGAGTGCCCGGGCCAGGCTGGTCATCAACTCGTGGACCATCGCGGCAGAGGTTGGGCGAATGTTGGGCCCCAAGCATCGGATCTCCCAGCGGCCGCGGGTGAAACGGTCGGGTTCCGTATCACGGATGGAGTTTTTTTGCGGCGAACGGGCCGCGCGGACGTGGCGCGCAGGACCACGGATGCGACCTCGACGCCAGGATTGCGAGGACAGTCTCCGCGATGTCTGTCAAGCTCCTCGCCTTCCCGCGACCGCATCCAGCCATGGCCGAACCGAGCAGCCCATCGCCCCGTCCGATCCGGGAGACGCCGCTCGCCTTCGGCTGGGACTGGGTCGGCGTCATCGGCACCGGTCAGAGCCTTGCCGTGGGCGCCACTCCCATCACCTCGACGACGCAGCCCTACGGCAACTTGATGCTCTCGCTCGGCGGCGCGGTCGTGCCGGGCCGAAAACCCGATCCCTGGAACGCCAACCTCACCGGGCTGGCCGTCGCGCCTCTGGTCGAGCCGCTGCGGCCGCTGCACGTCGACTATCCGGCTCCCTACCCAGGGAACTTGTACGGCGAGACCCTGCACTCGGCCATGGCCAGACAGCTTACCGAGATGGCGAGGGCGCACGTGCCGGGCGGCGACTATGTCACCGTACACTCGGTGGTGGGAGAATGCGGGCAAGGGATCGCGCAGCTCAAGAAACACGGCGGTCCCACGACGGGCCGCACCGGGCGGGCCTATGCCGCGTCGCTTTTCGAGGTGTCCGCCATCGCGCGCCTGGCCCGTGCCGCCGGTCGTAGCTACGGGGTGGGGCTCGTCGTGCTGACCCACGGCGAGACCGACTGGGACAATCCTCTGTACCGCGAGGATCTCATCCGGCTGCACGCGGACTACAACGCGGATCTGGCGGCCGTCACGGGCCAGGAGCGCGCGATTCCCATCTACCTTTCGCAGCAGTGCTCGCTGCCCAACGGATCGGGCAGCGTTGGCTTGGCTTCGCGGGCGACGCAGGCGCAGTGGCGCCTCGGGGTCGAGCGGCCCGGCGACTTCGTGTGCACGGGGCCCAAGTACCAGTACCCGGCCGGCGAGAAGCACGACGGCGTCCACCTTTCCGCGCTCGGCTACCAGATGCTCGGCGAGAAAGTGGCGCAGGTCTTCTTCGCAAGGGCACTGCTGGGGGGCGATTGGCGGCCGTTGCAGCCCGTCGCGGTCGTGCGCGAGGCACGCACCGTGATCGTGCGCTTCCACGTGCCGGTGGCGCCGTTACGCTGGGACGAGAGCTTCGCCCCGCCGGCCATCGCCGCTTGGCGCAAGGGGCGCGGCTTCGAGCTGCGCACGCCGACTTCCTCTGTCCCCATCGAATCGGTTGCCATCGACGGCGAGAGCGTGCGTGTCGCGGCGGCGACCGCTCTGCCGCCCGGTCTCACGGTGGGCTATGCCTTGTGCAGCCAGGGCGCGCAGCTCGGCAGCCACGCCATGGCGGTGCGCTGGGGCCAGCTTCGCGATTCCGATCCTTTCACCGGCTCCACGTCGGTCCAGCCCAATCCCAACCACTGCGTTTCCTTCGAGGTGTCCGTGCCATGACAGTCCGATCGGGCTTCTCGATGCTCATTTTGGTGTTTGCCCTGCCGGCCTGCGGAACCGCAAACAAGGGGGCGCGGCCCCTGCCCGGAGACACGGGCGGCGGCGGCGCGACGACGCTGCCCCCCATCGTCATGGGCCAGCACGGCCTGCCCGTACCGCCGGGAGGAGCGGTCGCCAAACCGGCAGGGACGGCGGGCAACCTGGCGGTGCTGTCCTGGGCCGGTTTCAAGGCGGCGGTGTCGTGGACCTTCGACGACGGCCAGCCGTCGCACATCGCGCACTACGCGGAGTTGCAGGCCACCGGCGTGCCCATGACCTTCTACGTCACGACGGCCAACGCCGGGCTTGCGGACTTCGATGCCACCTGGGCCCAAGCGGTGCGGGACGGCCACGAGATCGGCAACCACACGGTCCATCACTGTCACTACGATGGCACGAGCCTCAGTGGTTGCACCTCGGGCTCGCTTGCCGCGACGACCACGGTCGAGGACGAGATCGACCAGTGCACGACGCACATTGCGTCCAACTACGGGCAGGCCGGGGTGTGGACCATGGCGGCGCCCTTCGGCGACAGCGCCTACGGCAAGCCCGCGGCCGCGCGCTTTCTCGCGAACCGGGGCGCGTACACGGGGCTCATAGCGCCTGACGGCAACACTGATCGATTCAATCTGCCGTGCTACATGGCGGTCGACAACGACACCGCCGCCCGCTTTGGCAGCCAGACCGATATCGCCCGCGCGGGCGGCAAGTGGCTCATCTTTCTGATCCACACCATCACGCCGACCAGCGACAACTGGTACGCGCCGGTCGACATCGCCGACGTCACGGGCGGCATGACCTACGGCCGCTCGCAGGGCGACGTGTGGATGGGCACCGTGGCCGACGTGGCGGCGTACTGGGTCGGCCAGCAGCTACTTGCGGCGGCCGCGCCGACCGTCACGGGCGGCGAGACGACCTGGGCCTGGACGCTGCCGGCGGGCTTCCCGCCCGGCAAGTACCTGCGCGTGAAGGTGGACGGCGGCACACTCGCGCAGGCGGGCTGGCCGCTCGAGTGGGACGAGCATGGCTACTACGAGGTGGCGCTCGACGCCGGCGCGCTGACCCTTGTGCCGTAGCCCCGACGGCAGTCGCCCAGCGAAAGACAGGGAGGAACAGAGCGGCAGAGGTGGACGAGAATGGCGGATACCGGCTCTCCGGCTCCGTTCCTCGGTTTCTCCCCGTGGGCCTCCTCTCTTTCGCGGGCGCGTGACAGGGTGGCGGCAGGTAGGGTAGAGAGAACGGCCATGCATAGACGCGCATACCCTCTGTTGCTCCTGGCACTGGCCGCGGGGTGCCGGGCGGCCGCAGCGCAGCCCGCCCCGGCGCCCGTCCCGATCGACGCGGGGGCGATTGCCCAACCTCCTCGCCCAACCACGCCCCATGCGGTTGGCGGAGCCGCTCCCGGCGCGCCGGCCGCCGCGGTCGCCACCCCGCCGGCCGTTCCCGCCGCCGCAGCGGACGCGCCCGAGCCGGCGGCCGCGGCCCCGAGCGCGCCCGCCGCACCGGACGCCGCGCGGGTTTCCGGCGCTCCCGTCGCACCTGCAGCCGTCGCTCCCTCGCCGGCCCCGGCTGCCGCTCCGGCACCGCCGGACCGCCGGCGCGCTCCAGTCGCCGTCGCCATCGTGGTCGATCAGCTTGCCGCCTGGGTCTTGCGCGAGCGCATCGACCGCCTGCCCGCGGACGGTGGCTTCGCGCGCCTGCGGCGCGAGGGCAAGTACTTCCAGGAGATGGCCTTCGCTCACGCCATCACCGAAACCGCGCCTGGCCACGCCTCGCTCTTTACCGGCAAGCCGCCGCGCGATCACGGCATCGTCGCCAACGACGTGCTGGGGTCCGACGGCGGGCCGAGGTCCGTGCTGGCCAGCGACCAGGAGTCGCACAAGCGCGTGACCCTGGACGGCCGCGATCTCGACGGGCTGGGCCTCTCGCTCGACAATCTCGAGGCCAAGTCGAGCACGGTGGAGGCGGTGTTTCGCAGTCGCTACCCCAAGGGGTATGGGATCATCGCCGGCCTGTCGCTCAAGGATCGGGGGGCCATGCTGGCGGCGGGCGACACCGCCGACCATGTCGTCTGGTTCGACCCGGCCGCGGGTGGCGCGAGCGGCGAGGGCAAGGAGCGCGGCGGGTTCGTCACCGCGAAGCGGTTCGCGGCCGGGGTCACCAAGAGCGGCTTGGCCGCATTCCTGGGCAGCTATCTATCGAGCGACCTTGGCGACCGGCGCGATGGCGTCGCGCGCCTCCAGGATCGGCCCTGGCAGGGGCTCGACCCGGCGTGGCTGCGCGAGAACACCGGCGTGGCGGGCGGCGGCGACGTCGCGGGCTTCGTGGCGGCCCACACCGCGAGCCAGGCGGCCAAGCCCGGGCTGGCGTTTTTCGCCTTGCCCGAATCGGATCGCCTGCTTTTCGCGATGGCGCTGCACCTGCTGCAGGCCGAAGCCAAGAAGTCGCCGGTCTTTCTGGCGATCTCGCTGTCGGCCAACGACGGCATCGGGCACCTGTTTGGCCCGGACTCGTGGGAAGCATGGGACGAGCTGCGCCGGCTCGACGGTGCGCTGGCCTGGTTCTTGAGTGAGCTGGACCGCATTGCCTCGGGAGCCTGGTCCGTGGTGCTGTCGGCGGACCATGGCATCGCGCCCCTGGAGGACAGCCCCAGACACCCCGCGTGCGGCCGCCGGAGCCTGCGCTCCGCTCTTGATTCGGGCAAGCCGTGCAGCGGCGAGAAGGCGCGTGGCGCCCGCATCGATAGCGAAGAGCTGCTGCGCGAAGCCGAGAACGCTGCGGGCAAGGCCGGTCTGCGAGACGCCTCCGGGGCGCGGATTGGCAAGGTCGTCGCAGGGCTGGTCCCCCCCTACGTCTATCTGACCGAGGCGGCAAAGGCTGCCCTGGCCGGCGATGCCGCGGCCCGCAACCGCCTGGCCAGCCGGCTCGACAACGAGCTGCGGCGCAACTTCAAGTCCGTGCACGGTGTCCTGGACGTCGCCGCGTTCCGCGAGGCCGACGCTTGTCCCGACGAGCGCATCGATCGTCTCGCCGCCTTGGTGTGCAATTCCGTCAGCCCCGCTCCCGACCGCGGTGGGGACTTCTACGTCGTGCTCAAGCCCGGCGCCTTCCTCGATCCCGGTTGGGTCAAGGGCGCCGGGGCGGGGCACGGTAGCCCCTACGGCTACGATCGTTTCGTGCCCATGCTCGTGCGCGACGCCAACCGGCCGGAGCTGGCGGGACAGGTCGAGGACGAGCGCGTGCCCTTCACGCAGTTCCGCGACGAGCTGGTCCGCATCATCCTGAGCGCGCCGGCGGTGGCGCGCTGACCTGGGCCGCCTCTCGAGCCGAGCCTTCGCCCAGCGGAGGGCGGCGGGCGGCCTCTTGGAGCCGGGCTTTCCCGCCCAGGTCGGCACCCCGGGCCAGTCCGTGCAGTGGGACCCATGCACGTGGGCCAAGGAGATCCGCTCACTGCACCGCGGTGATTTCTTCCCTGTACGGCCTGTGCGCCGGGCCGGCCGTGGCGGCGCCGAGAATCCTCTCGTGGATGGCGTGGAAGTCGGATTCGTGCTTCTGCACGACAGTCAGCGCGTCCTCGCCGTAGTCGGTGGCGAAGTCCTTGCGCAGGACCTCGAGGCGGGCGAGTTGGCCGCCGTAGAGCCTGTCCATGGCGATGTCGATCGGACTCGGCGTGTCGCCCTCGGCCTTGGCCCTCTCGATCTTGGCGCGCACCTCCGCGGCCCGCTGGACGGCGTCTCGCACGGCGTAGGTGCGCGCGTAGTAGGGGGTGACGACCCGGTTGAGCTTGTAGACCTCGTCTTGGCTGAGACCGCTCTTTTCGAGCGCGGCCTGCCGCGAACCCGCGCCCACGGCTCCGCCAGCCACAGGCAGCATCTCCTTTCGATAGGTCGCGAAGCGCGCGAGCTTGTCCTCGCTGAGCAGATCCTTCATCTCGCTGGCGCCGGGAGGAGCGGCGGCTGGCGGAGGTGTCGCGGGGGCTGCGCGCCGGGGCGCCGCCGGCGCGGCTGGCGTGGGTGGGAGCGCGGGCTTGAGCGGTTCGTTCTTCTTGCAGGTCGCCAGAGCCGCGAATGCACATGCCACCATCAGCGCTCTCTCGATGGATGCCTTGAGCATGGCGGCAATCGTATGCGCAAGGGCTCGCGAATACCATCGACTCGAAGGCATACCGGGCTGTGCGCCCGGTTGCTTTCGCCGCGGGCCCGGGCGCGACTCTCGGCCGGGGAGCCTGTAGGATACGGCCGCTTCGGCAGGAGACCCGACCATGAACACCGTCCGGAAGAACATGAAAACAAGCAGACGCCTTCCGTTGTATGGGCGGCATCTGGTGCTCTCCGCGGTTGTGAAGAACGTCGAGAACATCGCGGGCGGCAACCAGGCGCAGTACTACTACGCCAAGGACGTGAGCACGGTCTACGGCACCGGCAATCTCGACATCGGGCTACTGTTCTAGCGTGGTGGCTCCGTCGGCCGGCAAGAGCAGCGACGCGAACAGGCGGTAGCAGGCCAGGCCCGCGAGCCCGACGCTCAGGCCGCACAGGGCCAAGGTCGCGAGCTGGGCCGAGACGGGCATGCGCAGAACGGCCTTGCCCAAGACGGCAGCCAGTGCGGCCACGCCGAGGGCGACAACGGCGCCGCCCCACGACCAGGCTCGGACCTGCGCCCGTGGCCCCGACGCCAGGATGAGCAGCGAGCCGAACGCCATGACCAGAAAGCCCAGCCACATCCAGTCGACCAGCGGGTTTATCACCAGCTTGAGCGCGACGGCGCGCCGGGCTTCGTCGTAGCTGCCGAGCGTGACGTAGAGATCCTCGGCGAGGCCGCGCCGGATGGCGACCTGGCTGACGGGCTCGTTCGGCCGCCGCTCGTAGTACTCGCGGCCGGGGCGCAGGCGGCCGAGGCTCCTGCCGCCGGAGGAAACCGCGATCTCGGCTCGATAGGTTTCCTTGATGAGATCGCGGCTCTGAACCATGCCCTCGAAGCGCAGGCGGTACCCGGCGAAGTCCTTGCTGTCTCCGGTGGCGATTATCGCGTTTTCCTCGCGCTGGAAGGCCTGGCCGGCGAAGCCCACGAACATCAGCACGACCCCCAGGTGGACGAGGTGGCCCGCGTGCGGCGCGCGGGTCTTGAAGAGCACGGCCCCCAGGGCGGCGGCAAACGAGCCGCCACAGGCCTTCTGCCGCCCGCGCGTCGCGCGCACGACTTCCTGAACGATCACGGTGACGACGAAGGCGCACACGCCGAAGCAGAGCAGGGCCGCGGGCGAGCGGCCCGCGCGGGCCAGGGCGGCACCGAGCAACGTTGCCGCGGCCACGGCCACGGGCCACCGCGCGCGTTGCCGCGCGGAGCCGCATTCCGTTCCGCGCCAGGCGAAGAGCGAGCCAACCCCGGTCAGGAGCAGCAAGAAGATGCCCACCGGCACCATGGTGCGGTTGAAGAAGGCCGCCGTGACGTTCGCGCGCTCGCCCGTCAGCCACTCGGACAGGGTGGGGAACATGGTGGCCACCAGCACGATGGCGGTGGCCGTGACGAAGGCCCAGTTGGCCAGGCCGAACATGGCTTCGCGGGACAGAAGCGAGCCGATTGGCTCGGCGGGAGCGATGTCGCGGCGGCGCCACGCCATCAGGCCGAAGCTGAAGACCAGGATGACGGCCATGAAGATGCCGAAGATCCAGGCCAGATGGACATCCTTGCCGAAGGCGTGCACCGACTGCACGATCCCGGAGCGGGTCATGAAGGTCCCGACGATGGTCAGGAAGAACGACAGGATGACCAGGGTGTAGTTCCAGCGCACGAAAAGCCCGCGCCGCTCTTGCGCCTTGGCCGAATGGACGAGGGCGGTGGCGACAAGCCAGGGCAGAAGCCCCGCGTTCTCGACGGGATCCCAGCCCCAGAACCCACCCCAGCCCAGCACCTCGTAGGCCCAGATCATGCCGAGCACCAACCCGAGCGCGAGCAGAAACCATGCGGCCAGGAGCCAGCGCCGGACCATGGAAAGCCATGCGTTGCCGAACTCGCCGGCCAAGAGCGCGCCCATGGCGAAGGCATAGGGGATGCTGAGCCCGACGAAGCCGGCGTAGAGCGAGGGGGGATGCACGACCATGTAGGGGTTTTGCAGGAGCGGGTTCAGGCCCTGGCCGTGCTCGGGCTGCCGGATCAGGAAGGTGTCGAAGGGATTTCTCTCGTAGACCACGAGGTAGAGGAAGAAGTCGCAGACGGCCATGAGCACGACCGTGGCGTAGGCGGTGATGGCGCGGTCGCGTCCGGCGAGGGCCTTGACCGCCGCGGCCGCGCACAGGGCGAGCACGAAGACCCAGAAGAGCAGCGAGCCGTCGAGCCCGCCCCACACCGCGGTCAGCTTGTAGGCGAGGGGCTGCCCCGCTTCCGAGTAGTGCTGCACGTACTGGATGGCGAAATCGCTGGACGCGAAGGCGTGCACCATGGCGGCGACGGCCATTCCCAGCACGGCGGCCAAGAGGCACGCGGCGGCGCGGCCCGCGCGCAGCAGGCGCTCGGAGTCGCGGCGGATGCCGACCAGCGAGGCGACGCCGGCGAACGTGGCGACCACAAAGGAGACCAGAAGAGTTAGGTTTCCAAATGCTGCCATGGCGTTTTCGACGTTCCGAGGTTCCGGGCGGCCCCGCCCGGCCGATGCCGGCCACCTGGACTGCGCGGGCTAGGATGCCCTGTTTCCCACAGGGGTGCCAGGTCTATACTGCCCCCGATGAAACCCCGCAGCCTCTCTCTCTTCTTCCTGGCTTGCACCGCGGCCGCCGGCGGCTGCGCGGGCCTGAACCTGCAGATGGTCGACCGCTCGGTGCAGCGGCCGTCGAACATCGCGGTCTACTTCACCGTGGACACCACGCGAGGCGAGCCGGTGGCCGATCTCGCCCCGGCGGACTTCCAGATCTACGAGGACGGCCGGCCGGTGTCGCTCTTCGAAAGCAAGCAAACCATTCTGCAGCCCGAGGTGGTGGCGGCGCACTACACGCTGCTCCTCGTCGACATGAGCGGCAGCGTGGCCGGCTCGCCCGACATGGAGAAGGTCGTGTCCGGGGCGGCCGCCTTTTCGGAGAAGGTCGGTCGCTACCAGCGCATCGGCGTGTTCGCCTTCGACGGCAGCCCCCACGTGACCCAGCTCGTCCCCTTCGGGGGCGGCAGTCCCGAGGCCACGGCGCGCGCCCTCATGAACTACCGGCCCAGGGATCCGTCGACGAATCTCAACGGCGCCGTGGTCGAGGCCATCCGGATGCTGGAAGGTCAGATGAACCGGTCGACGGTGCCTCTGCGTTTCGGGACCCTGGTGGTGTTCACCGACGGAACGGACCACGCCGCGCGCGTGCCGCGCGAGACGCTCCTGGCGGCGCTCGACCAGGCCAACGTCGAGATCTACGCCATCGCCGTGGGCGCCGAGGTCAACGAGCGCGAGATCCGCGAAATCGGGCGCAACGGGACCTTCCTGTCGAAGAACCCGGCCGACATCCAGCGCGGCTTCCAGGAGATGGCCGCGCGCATCGAGGGGCTATCCAAGCGCTACTACCTGCTGTCGTACTGCTCGCCGGCGCGGGCCGGTTCGCACGTCGTCGAGATCGAGGCGCGCAAGGGCGGGCGCAAGGGCCGTCTGACCTACGACTTCAAGGCCGACGGTTTCGGTCCGAACTGCGATCCCAACCAGAAGCCGGCCTTCAACGTGCAGCGCCCCCGCCTGCGGCCGTTGGCCACGACGAAGGGCGGAAGGTAGCGGCGGGGATTCAAGCCCGAGAGCGAGCCGATCGATGTCCGCGACGGCGGGCCCCTTGGCAGCCCGTCGTGGGAGTCGGACCGAGCCGTTCGGAGCGAATTCGGCCCGGATGCAAGGAGATGGGAAGCGCCGGATGCCGGTCCCGCCCGTGCCCATGGCCAAGCCCTCCGCGCCTGACGTGCCCCCGTGGCTGCCGTTCCCCATGCGATACGATGTCTGCTCAACGGATTGCGGAAGATGCGACGCCTATCGGGGTCGTCAAGCGAGCCGCCTCGGTAGGCAGACTTCGTCCCGGGGCGGTGTCATCGGTGGCTTCCGGGAGAGCCGCCAGCCAGAGCGCCAATCACGTCGATGCGGCCAGCTTGGCCAGCAAGCCGCGCAGCATGCAGGCAATGGCGGCGAGCAAGTCCTCGCGGTCGACGGCCGGCGGGTGGTGCACGAGCGCCCGGCCGACGTGGGCCATGCTCATGCTGGCCAGCCATGCCGTGGCGCGAGCGCGGTCTTGGGTACACCCGAAGCGCGCGGCCAAGATCGGGGTGGCGGCATCGGTGAATCGCTCGATCTCGTCTGGCGAGGCATGCGCCTGTTGCTCGTCCGAGATCACCCGCAGATGCGCGGGGAGATCGGTGTGGAGATCGGACATGGCGCGCATCAACCCGAGCAAAGCATCGACGACATCCACCGCCGGGTCGGCCAGGCGTTCGAACGTGTGTTGCACGAGCGGCATCACCTGGTTGAGGTGCCGCTCTTGTAGCGTCGCGAAGATCGCCTGCTTGTCGGGGAAATACTGATACACCGAACCGATGGAAACCCCGGCGCGCTCGGCGACCGAATTGGTGGTCACGCCTTGCCGGCCGTTCTCGACCAGCAACCTCCCGGCCGCCTCTACGATGGCATCGACGGTCTGGCGCGCGCGCCGCTGGGTCGGGGCCCGGCGCGCCCGCGGCTCCGATGCGCTTGCCGAAATGTGAGCCCGAGCCGCGCTCGCCCGACCTGGCGGTCGGGCTTGCCCCGGCTTTTTGCGATGTCCTCTGTTCATCGGGAAAGCGAGTTTATCCGAGCTCGAAATCCCGTCACAGTATCTGTGAGAGCCCGGCCCCCATCACCGGGACGAAAGGAGCCGATCGTCGTGAACCCCACCCTGGAGAGTCCCCCATCCGCCAAGCCGGCGCACACCTGCCCGGTCTGGATAGGCCACTTGCTCGCCAATCCGTTGCGCCGACTGCTGGAAAACCCGCGCCATCTCGTCCTGCCGCTGGTCAAGGCCGGCCATCGCGTCCTCGAGCTCGGGCCGGCCCTGGGCTTCTTCACGCTTCCCGTGGCCGAGGCGGTGGGCGAGCAGGGGAAGGTCGTGTGCGTGGAGGTGCAAGAGGGCATGCTGCGGGGTCTGCGCAAGCGTCTCGATAAGCGCGGGCTACTGGCTCGCACCGAGCTGCGCCGGTGCACCCACGAGGATCTGGGCCTGGCCGAACTCGTCGAAACCTGCGATCTCGTTCTCGCGCTGCACGTGGTCCACGAGACGATCTCGCCTGGGCAGACCATGGCGGACCTGGCCCGGTGTGTGAAGCCCGGGGGACTGCTGCTGCTCGTCGAGCCGCCCGGCCACTGCTCTCCGGCCGCCTTTCGGGCGGCGATCGCGGGGGCAGAGGGCGCGGGTCTCGTCCGGACACCGCATCCGTGCGCCGAGGGACGGAGGAATCTCGTGCTCTTGCAGAGGCCGAGGGGCGCGACCTCCTGACGCGGCAGGATTTCGTCGAACCAATCCCGTGCCTCGCCAAGCCGTCGTCCGCACGTGGACGAGGGTTTGCGCCGGAAAAGAAGCAACGTGGCGACGCGGCGACCGGAAGGACGCGCGCGGGGATTGACGGTCTGGGCGGTCGCGGGGGCCCGGGGGCCGGCGCCAGTGGCCTTCGGGAGGAGAGGGGGGAGGGCAACGACCTGCTCCTCCGATTCGTGCGTGCGCCCGCCGCAGCCCGTCCATGCTGCCGAATCCTTCTGTCCCGGGCTGGCTCCCATGGGACATGGGTATTCTCGCGAGGCTTTTCGGTCCGCCCGAGGAAAAGGTCTGGCCGGTGCATGTGGACGACGCCAACTTCAAGGCCGAGGTACGCCGCTCCTCGCTGCCGGTGCTGCTCGACGTGTGGGGGCCGTCGTGTCCCCCGTGCAAGCAGCTCGAACCCATCATGTTCCGTCTGGCCAAGCAGTACCGGGGTCGGGTGAAGGTGGCCGAGATCAACGCGGCCGCCGCTCCTCGCACCATGCAAAAGCTCTTCATCCGCGGCACGCCCACGGTCATCTACTTCAAGAACGGCCAAGAGGTGGAGCGCGTGGTCGGCCTCCGCGGCGAACTTTTCCACCGCGAGATCATCGAGCACGAGCTCCTGGGCACGACGGACGAAGGGTCGAAGCCGACGCAACCGGGCTGACCACGAAGGCTCCGGCCATGGACCGGGTCTCCGTGCGCGCCTAGCAGCCCGCTGTGCGCGGCCGCGAAGCGCCGCGGCCCGGAGGGGCGGGCCGACGAGAGGTGCCGGTGGGCTGCAGGAGGGCCGAAGGCCACGTCGGCAGGGCCAATCTCTGCAAGTACGTGCTACCGGTCTGACAGCGCATTCGCGAGCATGAGTATGGCCGCGACAATCGTCAGCAGGCCCGAAATGGCCGTGAGGCTCTTCGGCTTCGTCTGGATAGCCACTCTGCCGCCGAGAATGCCGCCCACGACGGCCGCGATCCCGGCCGGAATGGCGAGGGACGGGCAGAAGCCTCCGTGGAGTGCGTTGCCCGCGAAGCCGGCAAAGGCCGTGGCGGCCAGCATGAAGGTCGCGGTGCCGACCGCGACACGCACCGGAACGCCGCAGCCGACGACCATCAGGGGAACCAAGAAGGATCCGCCGGATATGCCCACCATGCCGGAGAAGAACCCGGTCGCCAGGGTGAGGGGAACGGCCGTCCTCAGGTCGATGACGTACGTCTGCCCCTTCTCATCGAGATTCCAGCGGAAAGGGCGCGGGTCGGCTGTCTTGCGCCTCGGATTTTCCGCAACGAGCATCGCGGCCCCGGCCACGAACAGAAGAATGGACAGAACGACCTTCAAGGCGAGGCCGCTGAACCGGTGCGCCTCGAACCCGCCGACGAAGGCCATCGAGGCGTTCAGGCTGGCGAAGAAGAGGGCCAGCCGCCACGATAGCGTCCTGGCCTTGCCGAAGACCAGGGCCCCCGACAGCGCGCTCAGCAGAAGGATGAACTGGCTGGTCGTGGACGCCGTATGCATGGGAACGCCCAGCAACACCAGAGCGGCGACGTAGAAATTGCCGCCGCCCCGCCCGCTCATGATCATCACGATGCTCAGGACGAAGACGACGATGACTGCCAGAGCGATGTCGTTCATGTGCTGGTTTTCCGGAGGGCGCTACCCGAAAAACCGTGACCTGGCTGCTCGACACCAGCGTGCTCGTGTAGGCCCGCAATGGCGTGGCGAAGGTGGTCCGGCGGATGGACGAAGCATGGTCGCGAGGTGACGCGGTGACGGGCCTGCTGGCGGTGGGCGAGATCGCCTACGGCGCGCGGAGAAGTCGGCGCGGAAGGCGGAGAACCTCGCCGCGATCGCGCAGCAGCTTGGCATGCTCGACGGGATCTTGCTGGTTGATTCCGAAGCCGTGCGAGGAGGGGGACTCGAACCCCCATGGCTGTTAACCGCTAGCACCTCAAGCTAGTGCGTCTACCAGTTCCGCCATCCTCGCGGG
>JAFGPX010000096.1 GCA_016935975.1 Deltaproteobacteria bacterium | reverse complement strand
GGCAGCCTGGCCCCGGCAGGACTGCGGGGTGCAGACCACGAGCACCTGCGGATTCCCGGTGCAGGACGGAGTTCTTGCGGCACACAGGCGGCGCTGCCGCGGGTGAAGGTTCCGGATACGAGCTGGGACTTCCTCACGCGGGAAGAGTCAGATACGCTGATCGCGGCTGCACGAGACGACGAGGAGCGGGCGCTCTTGATGTTTGCGCTGCGCACGGGGGCCAGGGCCGGGGAGCAGCTCGCGTTGCGCTGGGGGGATATCGACTGGCAGAAGCGCATGGTCGTCTTCCGCCGGTCGAGCACGCAAGGGAACGTCGGACCGACGAAGTCAGGCAAGGAGCGGCGGGTGGCGATGACCGAGGGGCTGGTCGAGGCGTTGCGCAGGATCAAGCACCTGCGCGGCGATCTCGTCTTCTGCCGGATGGACGGCAAGCCGCTGACCATCTGGCAACTTCACGAGCGGTTGTGGAGTGCGTGTCGACGAGCGGGCCTGCGGAAGATGCGCTGGCACGACTTGCGGCACAGCTTCGCTTCGCAGCTCGTGAGTGGGGGAGTGTCCATCCGGCAGGTGCAGGAGTGGCTCGGACACAGCACGATCACCATGACCATGCGGTACGCGCATCTCGCGCCCGGTGGGGGTGCGCAGCTCATCCAGAGGCTGGAAAGCCCCGTGGCCGTGGCAAACACGTGGCAAAAGCAATCGGGCTGATCAGAAAGTCGAGTGGTCTCGACTAGATAGGTAGCGACCCCAACGGGATTCGAACCCGTGTTCATGGCTTGAAGGGCCATTGTCCTGGGCCGGACTAGACGATGGGGTCGTATTCGGTTGTGGGGACAGCAAGCGGTAGGCCCAGTAGGAATCGAACCTACGACCTACGGATTAAAAGTCCGCAGCTCTGCCAACTGAGCTATGGGCCCGAAGGGGCACGAGAAGCTAGAAAGATCCCCGGTCGGTTGGCCGGGCGGCAAGTTGTAGCACGGGCCGCGGCACGCGAAAGCAAAAACCTGCGGCATGCAAGCGCGCACAGCTGACACGACGGGCCGATGAAGAACTGGCGCCGGGAAACCGTCACGGTAGGGTTGCCTTCCAAGAGGTTGACATGGCGGCCGACAAGGAAGATTGTCTGCTCGCTGTGACAGGGAGTCGAAAGCATGCAGCCATATTTCGATAGGGCGAAGGACGCGCGGCGGTCGGCGCGCTCGAAGGTGCGGATTTCGGGGAAATACGTCAGCGATCATCTGGTGGTCGACGGGATCGTGACGGACGTGAGCGCCGATGGTCTCTTCTTCTGTTCGGACTACCTCGACGCCACGGGGGAATCCGCGCGCCTGTGGCTCGACATCCCTTGGCGGAACGCTCCGCTCGAGCTGCGCGGCGAGGTGCGCTGGGTGAGCGACGCGCCCAATACCGGCGGCATGGGCATCCGGTTCATCGACGTCAGCCTCGAGGATCGCATGGTGCTGTCCTCGCTCGGGCTCTACGAGACGGCCGCGGGCTTCGGTGCCGTGCCGAGCGGCGAGGCCTGAGCCCTTCGGGGCGCGTGAGAAACGGCCAAGACGCGGGCTTGCCGCGGGGGTAGAGTCCCTGGCTGGGGGAACCCATGAAGAGCCCGGTCACGGTCAGCATCGGCGGCCACCGCTACACCCTGCGCAGCGACGAGGACGAGCGCTTGGTGCGCGAGATGGCTGCGCACGTCGACAAGCGCTTGCGCGACCTGCAGAAGCAGACGCGCGCCGCGGACACCCAGTCGTTGGCCGTCCTGACGGCGCTGCAGATCACCGAGGAGCTGTGGCGGGAACGCCGGCGGCACAGCGATCTCAAGAAGCAGGTGCGGGACAAGGGGCGGGCGTTGCTGCAATTCATCGAACGCGAGGGCCGGGTCTAGTATTCTGCCCACCGCAAAAAGCGCCAAGCGAACTTGACGATTCGCGGTCGGTGTGGTGGCTATAGAGGGTGGCTCGCACTCTGGTTCCCCGGCGGAAGAAGCGCATTTCGCAGCAAGTCCGCAGCTCGCTCGGACTGGGGATGCTGCTTGCCGTGCTGACCGGGGCGAACGTCTACTACTTCTTCCTGCGCCAGGACACCTCGGTGCAGCGCCTCATGCGGCCGGTGTCGACCAGCCGCGCGCTGGGTGAGAGCAAGAAGGAGGCGCTGGCCGAGTCGATTCCGCCGTCGCTCTTGGGCGCGGCCTACAAGGAGAAGAAACCGGAGAAGCCCACGGCGGCGCTGCCCCCGCCGGCGGGCATGGGCTTCGACGACGGCTCGGTACTGGGGCAGTTCGGTCCGTCCGACACGCTCAGCGAGGTGCTGGCGCGCGAGGACTTCGGCACGGACGCCGGCAGGGTCATCGCAGCGCTAACCAAGCAGGTCGATCCGAAGATGATTCGCGCCGGCGAGCGCTATCAGGTCGAGCGTGACGAAGCAGGCGCGCCCGAGCGTTTCGAGTACGTGCCCACGCCGGTGCTGCGCTACCTGGTCACGCGCGGCGAGGATGGCTCTTGGCAGGTCGAGCGGCAGGAGAAGCCGCTGCAGATCAAGACCGCGCAGGCCCTCGGAACCATCGACTACTCGCTCTACGAGTCGGTCGCCAAGGCCGGCGAGGCCCCCGCCCTGGTGAGCCTCATCGTGGACATGTACGCCTGGGACATCAACTTCTTCACGGACACGCGTCCCGGCGACACCTGGAAGGTCGTGGTCGAGAAACAGTATCTGGGCGACCGGTTCTACAAATACGGCAGGCTGCTCGCGGCCGAGTACAACGGCAAGAACGGGACCTTCCGCGGCTTCTACTGGAATCCCGGCGGCAAGCCCGGCGAGGGCCGCTACTACGACGAAAAAGGCCAGGCGCTGGCCAAGAGCATGCTCAAGACGCCGCTGCGATTCGTGCGCATCAGCTCGAAGTTCAATCCCAGGCGATTCCACCCCATCCTGCACAGGTTCAAGGCGCACCTGGGCGTGGACTACGCGGCGCCCGTCGGCACGCCGGTGTGGGCGCCTTCCGCGGGCAAGGTCGTCCAGGCCGACTTCCAGAAGGGCTCGGGCAACACCATCGTCATCGTCCACTCGAACAAGCTCGTGACCAAGTACTACCACCTGTCGCGCTTCGCCAAGGGGCTCAAGGTCGGCAAGCACGTGGCGCAGAAAGAGGTCATCGGTTACGTCGGCACCACCGGGCTGTCGACCGGGCCGCACCTGCACTTCAGCATGATCAAGAACGGCAAGTACGTCGATCCCGCGGGGCAGGGGGTGCAGCGCGATCCGCCGGTTGCCAACAAGAAGGCGTACCTGCAAGCCATCAAGCCGCGGCTGGCCGCGCTCAAGGCCCTGGCGCCGGTCGTCGCCAAGAACCAGTAGGGGCGTGATCCGTCACGCCGTCCCGATCCCGGGCGCGACAAAGCGCGCCCCTACGAGCCGGAGCGGGTGTGGGCAGGCGGCACCGTCTCCTCCTCGTCGTCGAAGGCCCCGAGCTCGCGCAGCACTTCCTCGTCGCGCACGATGGGGGGCTCGGGTGGGGGCGTTCCGGTGGTCGCCCGCTCCTGCGCGCGGCGCCGTCGGTAGAAGAGCACTTCCTCGGTGAGCCCGAGAACGACATAGGCCAGCAACAGCAGAAGGAAGATGAAGGCCTTGGTGAACCCCGCCAGGACCCATGTCGCACATGCGCCGGCGACGAGCAAGACCACGCCGACGGTCTTGAGCGTCAGGCGCAGCTCCTTGAACGAACGGAAGCGGACGCGCGAGACCATGAGATAGGACAGCACCAACACCACGACCGCGGTCGAGCTTTCGCCGAGGAACCTGTACTCGCCCGCGTTGTAACTGACGAGCACCATGAAGACCAGCAGGCCGGCGGCCGGCGGGATGGGTAGACCGAGCGTGAACCTGCTGGGCTTGTTCTGGCCGGTGGCCTCGCTGCGGCGGGAGAGCACGTTGAAACGGGCCAGGCGCATGGCGCCGGCGCAGACGAAGATCCCGGCGACGATGACGCCGACGAACCCCAGGTCGGTCAGCCCCCACTTGTACATGAGCAGGGCCGGCGCGGCGCCGAAGGTGATGACGTCGGCCAGGGAATCGAGGTCGCGGCCGAGATCGCTCTGCGTCTTGGTCAGGCGGGCGACCCGGCCGTCCATGGTGTCGAAGAACAGCCCGAAGCAGATGGCCAGCGCCGCCAGATAGAGATCCTCCCCGCTGCGACCGCCGGCGCTCCACGCCAGCGAAGCGAAGCCGCACAGCACGGACGCAAGGGTAAACAGGTTCGGAAGTACGTAGTAGCTCTTCCGGAAATCCACCGCATGAGGATACCATGGCGCCGTGTCTTTCCTCAGAGCCCTGGCCACCGTCCTGTTCATCGCGGTCGCGACCGTGGTGGGGAGTCTGTGGGCGCTGGTGCTGCGCCTGCTGGACGGAAGTGGCGACCGGGTGCTCGACCTGGCGCGCGCCTGGTCGGGTTGGGTGGTTTCGTTCGCGGGCGTGCGGATCGTGATCGACAACCGCGCGCAACTCCTGCCCCAGCAGCCCTACGTGTTCATGGCCAACCACGCCTCTTCGCTCGACATCTGGGCCGTCTTCCGGGCCGTGCCTCGGCGCATACGCATGATCGCCAAGAAGCAGCTGGCGCGCATTCCGCTCTTTGGCTGGGCCATGTGGGCCGGTCGCTTCATCTTCATCGATCGCCAGAACGGCGTGGCGGCCCGGCGGAGCATCGACGAGGCCGGCCGGCGCATTCACGACGGCGACTCGGTGCTCATCTTCCCCGAGGGAACCCGCACGCGGGACGGCACATTGGGTCCCTTCAAGAAGGGTGGCTTCCATCTGGCCGTCAAGGCGGGCGTGCCCATCGTGCCGGTGGCGCTGCGGGGCACCCGCGAGTTGATGCCGCGCGGCAGCCTGCTCCTGCGCAGCGGCACCATCACCGTCGTCATCGGCGAGCCCATCCCGACGGTCGGCCTGAGCGAGGAAGAGCGCGCCAATCTCTACGAGCGCGTGCGCGGCATCGTGGCGGCGATGCTGGCGGGCCCCCCTAGTAGATGACCCGCACCAAGGCGAGCCCGCGGGCGGGCGCGGTGACCCCGGCTTTCGTGCGGTCGCCGCTCTCCAGCAAGTCTCGCATTCGTTCGGCGCTCATCTTGCCCTTGCCGACCGCCACCAGGGTGCCGACCAGGATGCGCACCATGTTGCGCAGAAACGCCGTGCCCTCGATCTCGAACGAAAGCAATGCGCCCGTGCGGCGCAGGTCGCAACGGCGGATGATGCGTACCGTGTTCTTGCGGTCGCAGTCCGAGGACCGGAAGGCGCGGAAGTCGTGCTCGCCGAGCAGCACGGCGGCGGCCTCGCGCATGGCCTGCGCGTCGAGGGCGTCGTAGACATGCCAGGCGCGGCGCGCGTGCTCGGGTGAGCGCACGGCGTGGTTCCAGACGAGGTAGCGGTAGATCTTGCCGCGGGCGCTCCGACGCGCGTTCCAGCCTGCGGGCATGTCGCTGACCTCCAGCACGGCGATGGCCGGCGGTAGCAAGGTGTTGAGCCCGCGCAGAAAACCCAGGGTCGGGATGCGCGAGACGACATCGACGCTGGCCACCTGGCCGAGGGCGTGCACGCCGGCGTCGGTGCGGCCGGCGCCCCGGACCAGAATGTCCTGGCCGGTCATGGTGCGGAACGCGTCCTCCAGACAGCCCTGCACCGTGCGTTGTCCCGCCTGGCGCTGCCAGCCGGCGAAGTCGGTGCCGTCGTATTCCACGACCAGGCGGAGCGTGCGTTGGGCAGGCGGCGTGTCCACCATCCCCACCTCCTCCGCCATCCTAGAACTCGAACATCAGGCCGGCGAACCACGTGCTGTCGCCGACCCGCAATGCGTTCTTCCCGCCGAGCCCGGAGCTGTCGATATGGGCCAGCTCGAAGAAGGCATAGGTGTGATTCACGCCCGCGTCCGCGTCGAAGCCGCGCGCGGCGCCCGGGTCCAGCCAGTCGAGCTGCAGGGAGATGCCGACCGACGCCTGCCAGCCCAGGGTGCCGCCCGCTCCCTTGCCGCCCCCGGCCGAGGGCGTGTTGCCGTTGCCGTCGGTGACCTGCCACAGGGTGTAGTTGAGCCCCATCTTGCCGTAGGGGACGAGGGGTATCTTCCAGCGCTCGGCGAGCACGTCGAAGCGGTAGAGAACGAGCGCCGCGAAGGGGATGAGACGCAGGCTGGTGTTGTCGCCCGAGCGAGTGCAACCCATGTCCGCGTTCGGATCGTCTTGCAGGCCCTCGAGCTTGCAGGCCTTGGCGTTCTCCTTGTAGTAGCCGACGACACCGCCCACCGCCAGGGTGCCGAAGGCCTGCAGGATTTCCCAGTCGAACTCGAGCTGCCACATGGGGCGTTTGCTGTTGCCGAAGATGAACGCGTGCGGCCCGGCGTCGGAGCCGCCGAACTCCGAATCGACGTCCGGCGCGTACAGCCCGAAGCGCGCTTCGATGGCGAACTCGCGGGGCGTGCCCCGCCACACCTCCGGCTCCGCTTCTCGGATCTCCGCCATGTCATCGTGGTAGATGGCCTGGGCCTGCGCCGCGCCCGCGGCCAGCGTGCCCGCCGCCAGCACGAGGCCGAGAGGCCATGCGCCCGGCCGCCGACGTTTGCCCTTGCGCCGCAGGACGAAGGCCAGGCCGACGAGAGCCGCGAGGCCGAGCAGGCCGGGGCCCGCGCGGCCGGACGCCACCGCGCAGTACCCGCCTTGCGCGGCCCCGCCCATTCTCTTGTACTCCGTGTAGAAATCGACGGTGGGGATGGGGTTGGCGTAGACCAGATCCGAGAGCGTGCTGACGTTGTAGTACTTGTCGATCGCGGCGACCGCGACGCCGTAGGGTGCGTCGTTCTGCAGTCCGGTGATGCGGTGGGTGGTCGTGGTCGAGGGCAGCAATCCCGAGCACAGGAACCTCGGATCGTACTCCGCGAGCCCGCCCGAGCCGGTGCCCACCACGTTGGAGCAGGTGGTCACCGCGGTCATGTACGACGGGCCGAAAGCCCCGTCCTTGAAGACCTGGTAGTCCGCGCCGCGGACGCAGAAGATCTGGACTCCCATGAAGATCGACGATGAAGCCGAGGGGTTCTGCCCGGCGGGCCAGCTCCAGCTCACCTCCAGCGCCTCGTTGCCGCCCGCGACGGCGACGTTGGTGGGCGTGAAATCGACCTCGCCGACGACGTTGGTCTCCCAGTGGATGTCGGCGCTGTCCGGGGTGCCGTTGCCGCTCGTCTCGGCCCATAGATAGATGGTTCGCTTGGTCGCGGCGCTGGCACACGCGGCGGTCGAATCGCACGACCCGCCGTCCCCGGGGCCGCACATGGGGCTTAGCGCCGAGCCGAAGAACCAAGCCACGGGGATGGGCGGGCTCTCCCAGACCCGCACCGACGAGATGGCGGAGATGCCACCCGGGATCTCCGCTTCGTACCTGGACGGATCCGTGAGGTTGAGGCAGTTCGAGGTGACGCCCAGGGTGGCGGGTTGCAGGCAGTTGTAGGCGGTGCCGCCGACGAAAAGCCTCGCGCCGCCGGCGTTGACGCCGTTGACCGCGAGATTCTGCCGGACCTTCGCCTCCGTGGTCGAAGCCGGTTGAATGGCGATGACCACCTCGCCGGTGTGGTTGGTCGAGTCGCCGTTGCACTCGCAGCGCGCCCGGTTGAAGAAGTACGCCGCCTGCGTGTCGTTGAGCTCGACCCAGTCCTTCTGGTCTTTGTCGTAGGCCTCGAACTTGATACTGAAGTCCGAGAGGGTCAGGGCCGAGGCGCCGTACATGCCGCCGCTCCCGTATTGCGCGAAGGCGCGGCCGCCGGCAAGGAGCGCGAGGCAGGAAGCGACGCAAGCGAGGGCCGATTTGAGATGGAAATGCGGCATGGGCCTGCCGGGAAATGTGCAATGCCGATGCCGTTCCGAGAGCGAGCCTATCTTCGCGTCATTCCAGTGGAAAATGCCGGGGCCGTGGCGGCATGTAGAGGCACGCTGATCGGCTGTCATGAAGGCCCTTTGCGTCTCGCCAAGTTGGCAAATCACCGTGCCATCCTAGCACTGGCGTCAAATCACTGTGGCAGGCCGATCTGGGCGCTGTCGCGGCGGAGGCGAGCCACGGCTTCGGGCGGAACCTCGATGTCTCCGTAACGGGCCCCCGCGTAGGCATCGGTCAGGTCCGAGAAGACCGGTTCGCCTTGCAGGGGGCGCTGCTTCAACCTGGCAAGGTACTCGTGCGGCGTTTCCGATGGCAGGCGCGGCGCGCCGGCCGCGGACAGACGCGCCAGGGTTGTCTGGTAGATGCGGACCACGGGCTTGGCCGTGCGCTGCCGCGCCGCCGCGGTTTCGTAGCGCCGCCGCCACCGCAGCAGGCGTTTGCGTTGGCTCACCAGGACGATGGCCAGCAGCACGACGGCAGTGACAACCAGCGCCTGTTTCCTCGAAAGAGGCTTCGGACCGCGGCCCGGCAGGTAGCCACGGCCGCGGAAGCCGAGCTTCTGCCCCAGACGCTGAGCGAGCAGGAGCTGCTGGCTGGCGCTGTATTCCACGACCCAACGGCCCCAGAACAGCTCGAGGGAATCGAGTAGCTGGCGCACGTTGCCCATGCGCGCCGGCCGGCGCAGGGCGGGGGTTGCGTCCACGCGCACCCAACCGTCGGTGCCCAGATAGGCCTCGGTCCACGAGTGGGCGCGGTTCTCGCGCACCGTGATCGCTCCGCGCATGTCGTTCCACTCGCCGCCCAAGAAACCGTTCACGTAGCGGGTGGGCACGCCGGAAAGGCGCAGGAGAATGGCCGCGGCCGAGGCGAAGTACTCGCAGTGGCCAGCGCTTTGCACGAAGAGGAAATCCTCCAGGGGATCCGCGATGCGTTCGTCGCGCTTGAGGTTGGTGGTGTAGCCGTGGGTCCGCCGCAGCCATTCGACCACGGCTTCGGCCTTGGCTGCGGCGGTCGGTTTGCCGGCGGTGACCTCCTGGGCCAGGGCCGCGACGTTCGTGGCCAGGGTTTCCGGCACGCGCAGGTAGTTGTCCAACGCGCCCGCGGGGAGTTGCTCCTGGCCCAGGTACAGTCCCTCCGTGCGCGACGTGCTCGTGTTGCGGGAGAAGACCCGGTAGCGGGCGCCCAGAAACTCGGTCATGGCCTGACGGCGCTCGAAGGGATTGGCCGGATTCACGCGGTACATGCGCAACGACACCTCGTCCGACCAGCGCGCTTCGAGATCCACGGCCGTGAAAGCCCCGGTCGGAGGCGGCGGCATCTCGAAGAGCAGGGGACGGTCGAGCGCGAAGGCCACGGGATGCGAGAGCGCGACGATTTCGACCTGCTGCTCGATGGCGCCCTGGACGGCGGCCCGGCGTCCAGTGCGGGTGCGGATCTCGAACGGGTCGTGCAGCAGATAGGCGCGGCTCAGATCTCGGGAAGTAGTGACTGCGGCGATTCGGGTGCGTGTCCGGTCCTCGCGCGATCGCGACCACTGGCCCTTGTCGTAGGTGTCGTACACGGTGCCGCGCCAATAGAGCGAGGCGATGACGGATTCCCGCTTGGCTCGGTCCGGGATGGCGGTGACGGCGGGAACCTGGGCGCGCAGGACGACGGTCTGGTTGTCGGTCGAGATGGTGCCCTGCATGCCCAGCTTCACCTCGTCGGTGAACCCGGCGATCCCGACCGGCCGTCGTACTCCGCCCAGGATGAAACCGAGACCCACGCGTGGCACCGTGGCGAAGACCAGCGACGAGCCGAGCATCACCAGCACGGCCACCAGGCCGGTGGCGGCAAAGAAGGGCAACCCCACCACGCGCCGCGAGTTGAGCACGCGCGAGGCGGTCACCTGCTCGGCGTGCGATTCGCTGGCGTGCCGTACGATGTAGTTGTCTTCGATCTCGCGGCGCAGATGGAAGAGCACCAGGGTCCACGTCGCGAGCAGGACGTAGAGAACGAAGCCCACGACGAAGACCACGCTGGTCGCCAGCCAGGCCGCGGCCAGCATGACGAGGAACGACAGGACGTACACCTGCAGGTAGTCGCGGTTGCTGCGGCGCTGGCAGAGCTTGAGCACCACGAGGAAGTGCACGAAGTTGAGGAACGGAAGGAGATCGACGTCGGGGAAGCTGCGGGCGACCTGGAAGACGGCACTGGCCAGGAAGACCAGGATGGCGACGTTGAGCCAGGAGGTCATGCGCTCGAAGAAGCGGCCGAGGGGCGTCTCGGGATCGGCGTACCAAGAGACGGGGAAAAACAGCGCGACGAGCGCCAGGGTCAGGTTCGGCAGCACGTCCGAGGTGGCCAACGTGCCGAGCGAGGTGCCGGCGAGCAGGAACGTCCCGAGCTTGTGCGCGAACCGGAACCTCACGCGAGTCTCCGCAGGTTCTTGTCTTTGCCGGCCTCGATGCGCGGATGGCCGGTGCCCGGGGTCACGATCAGGGTGGTCGAGGCGGCGGCCGCCCAGGATGGTTGCCCGACTTCGCTGGGCGCGGTGCCGTCGACCAGGGCCAAGCAGCGCAGGATGTCCCGCCCCTGCATGAGGCCGGCGTCGGGCGGCACGAACGAGCGGCCGGCCACCAGACCGACGCGATAGGCGCGGCGGAGCAGGGCCAGCGCCAGCGAGGCCGCATAGGAAACCGCGGTCTCGAACTCCTCGGCGGGGAATTCCGCGCCCGTTTCCAGCACGACGAGAACGGTCCGTCCGGTCTCTTCCTCGAACTCGCGTACGAAAGGCCGACCCCGGCGGGCGGTCGTCCGCCAATGGATGTCGCGCGGATCGTCGCCCGGGCGCAGCTCGCGCAACCCGTGGAAATCGCCGCTGCGCGCCCGGGCGGGGCTCTGTTTCTCTCCGATTTGTGCCAGACCGCCGGCCAGGATCGGATCGGCGACGGGCAGCAGCGCGGGGTAGGCGAGCAGGTCGGCCGGCGCCTCCACGTCGAGTGAGCGGCGCAGAAGCCCGAAGGGGAAACGCGTGGACAAGCGTAGCCCGGTGAGGCCGTGAATTCCGCGGCGGGGCAGGGTGCGCCGGTACGAAGTCTCCTGCTGGCGATGGGCGGGAATCTTGAGGAAGAAGCAGCGGCGGTCCACCGGCTTGCCGTCCTTGGCGAGATCCTCGACCTCGAGGGAGAAAGTCGGGATCCGCGCTTTGCCGTTGCGCACGGAGATGCCCATGAGAAAGGGGCTGCCGGCGTGAATGGCCGGGGGCAACTGTCGGTGGACCTCCAGGCCGCGCATCGACGCCTCGGACAGGACGCCGTTGGCCACCAGCAGGCAGAGCAGCATCCCGAACATGAGGAAGAGCAGGTTGATGCCGCCGTTGACCGCGGCGAAGCCCAAGAGCAGCGTGACGCCGACATACCATCTGCCCTCGCGCGTCAGCCGGAAGTGACGGGGCGGCCGGAACCAGCGTCGTAAACGCGCGCGCAAGCTGGCGGGAGGCACGACTTGCCGCCTAGCCCGGCACCGGCACGCGGCCGATGATTTCCATCACGATGCGCTCGGCTTCCTCGCGCGCGCGCCCCGTGGAATCGAGCTGGTTGGCCAGCACGAGACGATGAGCCAGGGCGGGTAGGGCGAGGTTCTTGAGGTCGTCTGGCAGAACGTAGCTGCGGCCGGCGGCCAGGGCGGCGGCGCGCGCCAGGTTGCGCCACGCCAACTCGCCGCGCGGGGAAATCCCCAGCGAGAGGAAGGGAGAGCGGCGGGTTTCCCGCGCGATTTCGACGATGTAGCCGGCCAGCTCGGCCGACAGCTTGACCTGCGCGGCGGCTTCCTGCAGGGCCACGATCTCGCCGAGGGAAACCACGGTGTCGATCTTGGCCAGGGCTTCCTCGGTCAGCGCGGGCGCGTCGAGCAGGAGCGACTGCTCGACCTCGGCCGCCGGGTAGTCGAGTCGGATGCGCAGGGCGAAGCGGTCCATCTGCGACTCGGGCAAGGGGTAGGTGCCGTAGTGCTCTTCCGGGTTCTGGGTGGCGATCACCAGGAAGGGTTGGCCCAAGGAATGGCTCAGGCCGTCGACCGTGACTTGGCCGTCGTTCATCGCCTCGAGCAGGGCGCTCTGCGTGCGTGGCGTGGTGCGGTTGATTTCGTCGGCCAGGACGACGTTGGCGAAGAGCGGCCCGGGTTTGAACTCGAACTTGCCGGTGGCGGGGGCGAGCACGGAAACCCCCACGATGTCCGAGGGCAGAAGGTCGCTGGTGAATTGGATCCGGTGGAAGGTGCCACCGATGGATGCGGCCAGGCTGCGCGCCAGGGTGGTCTTGCCCACGCCCGGCACGTCCTCGACCAGCAGATGCCCGCGGGCCAGCAGGGCGAGCACGCAGTTGCGGATGGCGCCGGCCTTGCCGCGGATGACGCGCGCCACATTGCGCTCCAGCCGGTCGATAGTCTCGGCCACACTCTTGACTTCTTCGGCCGCCACAAGCCGGCTCATCGGCCCAATCATACAACGTCGGACGCCGGGATGCCGGACTTGGTTACGGGGGCGCTAGCCCGCCTTGAGTTTCTTCATCTCGGCGATCAGGGCCGGAAGCGTGGCTTCCCAGGTGGCGACCAGCCCGTAGTCGGCGACCTGGAAAATGGGCGCCTCGGGATCCTTGTTGATGGCCACGATGACCTTCGAGCTCTTCATGCCGGCCAGGTGCTGGATGGCGCCGGAAAGCGCCACGGCGAAGTAGAGATCGGGGGCGACCACCTTGCCGGTCTGGCCGACTTGCAGATCGTTCGGCGCCATGCCGGCGTCGCAGGCCGCGCGGCTGGCGCCGAGCGCGCCGCCGAGCAGATCGGTCAGCTCCTCGAGCACCTTGAACCCGGCCTTGTCCTTCATGCCGCGGCCGCCGGACACGACGACCCTGGCCTCGGCGAGATCCGGGCGGGCGCTCTGGGTGGCGTGCAGGGCCACGAATTCGCTGCCCAGGGCGCCGACGGCGGCCACGGTCCGGTTCTCGACCGCGCCGGGGCTGGCCGCGGGGGCGGCGGCCGCGAACTCGGTCTGGCGCGCGGTGCAGACCACCACGGCGGTCGTGACCTCGACGTCGGTAATGGCGTTGCCGGCGTAGGTCGGCCGGCGGAACGACTTGGCGGAAAGTACCTTGACCACGTCGCTGGCCATGCCGGCGCCGAGCAAGGCCGCGGCGCGCGGCAGGACGTCCTTGCCAATCGAGGTTGCCGAGGCGACGAGCGCGCTGGCGCCACCTTCTTTGACGGCCGCGGCGAGCAGCGGCGCCCATGTCTCGGCCAGGGCAGAGGCGAGCCCGGGATGGTCGAAGCACAGCACCTTGTCGACGAAGCGGGCCGCGTCGGCAGCCGCGCTACCCACGCCGGCGCCGATGACGACGCCGACGACCTGGCCGCCGTGGTGCTTGGCGAGCTCGCGGGCCGCGGTCACCGCGGGCAGCGAGGACGAGCGCAGGTTCGTGGCGGTGGTTTCGAGCAGAACGAGCGTCGCGGCCATCACATCACCTTCGCTTCCGTGTGGAGCTTCCCCACCAGCTCTTCGACCGAGGCCACCTTGACCCCGGCCTTGCGGGCCGGCGGGTTGTCGTGGCGCAGGGTCTTCACCAGCAGGTCGCCCGACACACCCAGCGATTCGGGCGCGATCTCTTTCAGCTCTTTCTTCTTCGCGGCCATGATGCCCTTGAGCGAGGCCAGCCGCTGCGTGTCCTCCCATTCGGCGTCGGGGCCGGACAGAGCCGCGTTGCGCACGGCTTTCTTGTTGATGATGCGCAGATCGACGGTGGCGACGGCGGGCAAGCGCACGCGCCGCTCTTCCACGCCGGTGTCCACCTCGCGGCAGACGGTCGCGGACTTGCCGTCCGCGGCCAGGGTGATGGCCGACAGAAACGTGGCCTGCGGCCAACCCAGGTAGCCGGCCAAGAGCTGGCCGACCTGATTGTCGTCGCCGTCGACGGCTTGCTTGCCCATGACCACCAGGTCGGGCTTCTCGGACTCGACCAGCGCCCTGAGCGTGCGCGCCACCCGATCCGCGTCCAGGGTCGCGTCGTCGCCCGCCACGAGAATGGCGCGATCCGCGCCCATGGCCAGGGCCTGTCGTAGTTGCGTCGCCGTGTCCTTGGGGCCGATGCTTGCCACCACCACCTCGCCCGAGCGCTCGCCGCCCTTGTAATTCTCGGTCAGGCGCAGCGCCGTCTCGACCGCGTATTCGTCGAAGGGATTGAGCTGCCAGGTGGTGTCGGCCAGCTCGACCGCGCCGCCGGCGATCTTGAGCTTCAGCTCGGGATTGGGAACTCGCTTGCAGGGAACAAGGATCTTCACGCATGCCTCCTTCGGATCGGGCCTATCCGCGTGCAGAGCCCGCCGGCTTTGCCGGCGGCGGAGCATCGCGGGAGGGTATGGGAACCCTCCCAGGGTTCCCATCAAATCCGCGTGCAGAGCCGGCCGGCTTTGCCGGCGGCGGAGCATCGCGGGAGGGTATGGGAACCCTCCCGGGGTTCCCATCAACAATGACTAGCCCGCCACACTTCCGCGAATCCGAGCTGATCTGCCTGGGGGTCTCCGTCGGTGACGTGGTCATCGTGGACAGTGCGGGCTAGGTTCGGGAAACTACGGGGTGGTCGTCAGCAACGCCTCTTCGAGGTGGGCCAGGATCTGGTCGGAGAGGTCCACCAGCCACACCGTCGCGGGGTGCGGCTGCTTGTGCGCTCGCAGTTCGTTGACCATGGCGCGCGCGGCGTCCGCGGGATCCGCGCCGCCCAATCCGGTGCCGAGCCCGGGCAGCGCGATGACGTCGAAGCCACGCTGGCTCGCGGCCAGCAGGGCCGCGCGCGTGGCGCGGCGCACGTTCTCGACCGTCACCTTCTGGCCCGGCTCCTCCATGGTGGGCGCGTGAATGACGTTCTTGGCCCACAGCGAGCCGGCGTTGGTCACGACCGCGGCGCCCACCGCGATGGGGGCCAAGGACATGGCCTCGCGCTGGATCATCGAGCCGCCCCTGCGGGACAGAACCGCCGCCACGCCGCCGCCCATGATGCCGAGGGAGTTCCCGGGACTGACGATGGCATCGACCGCCATGTCGGAGATATCGGACTTCGCCAGATGAATCTGCATGTGCCGTGAGCCGCCGAACGGCGCGGCGGTGCCAAGGTAGCACCAACGTCGTGGCGGCTTCAAGAGGCCTGCGTCCCTCTGGAAGCAGCGCGGTATGATTGACGCGTTGGCGGAGCCAGAGCGGGGGTGCGCGGTTCTGGTTTCAGGATCGTAGGCGCAGCGCGCCTTGCCGGATCTCGAAATTGGCTGGCAGGTGGCCGGGCGTTTCCCCGTCGATCTCCACCGGGATCCGTTCGCCTGGAACCGCCGGCGCGACGCGCAAACTGCGGCAGCGGACAGAGCGAACTTCCTTCATCGACAGGTGGTCGCCCGAGTAGATGCGGTGGATCTTGGCCAGCACCTCCAGGCGGCCGAGATCGCCCACGGCCACGAGGTCGAAGCTGCCGTCGTCGAGCTTGGCCTCGGGGCAGATCTTCATGCCGCCGCCGAAGAAACGCCCGTTGCCCACCGCCGCCAGCAGCAAGGTCATGCGGCGGGCCTCGCCGCCGTCGACCGACACGGTCACCTCCGCGTTGTCGTAGCTCAAAATCGATCGCACGACCGCGGACAGGAAGGAAGCCCGGCCGCCCAGGCGTTTCGACGAATCGTTGGCCCGCTCGGCGACCACGCTGGAGAAGCCGAAGGAGGCGACATTGATGAAGTGTCGGGACACCTTCTCGCCGCCGTGGGCGACGTAGGAGACGCAGCCCACGTCGACCGGCCGCGCCGGGCTCTTGCGCACGCGCGCGGCCGCGGCGGAAACCTCTTTCTCGATGCCCAGCGTGCGGCGGAAATCCCCGCCCGTGCCGCGCGGGATGATGCCCATCTCGGCGGTGCCGCCCGCGGCCACGAGCCCGTCGGCCACCTCGGAGATCGTGCCGTCCCCGCCCATGGCGACCACGAGCGTGCGGCCGGCCTGGGCCTCGTCGTGGGCGATGGCGCGGGCGTGCCCGGGCGCCTCGGTGAAGCGCGTGTCGAAGACGCCCAGTCCATCCGTCAAGGCCCCCACCACGGAGGCCCAGCGTTTCTCGCTGATGCCGCCCCCGGAGCGCGGATTGACGATGACGACCGGCTTGCCCAACGCCGGCAAAATACCACACGCGGCAACATCGGGTAGACTCGGCGGCTTCATGGCCCACCAGTACATCTTCACCATGCAGGATCTCCGCCGCGTGCATCCGCCGAACAAGGAGGTTCTCAAGGGCATCTACCTGGCGTTCTTCCCGGGCGCCAAGATCGGCGTCATCGGCGGCAACGGCGCGGGCAAGTCGACGCTTCTGCGCATCATGGCCGGCGTGGACAAGGATTTCTTCGGCGAGGCGCGGCCGGCCGACGGGATCACGGTCGGCTATCTGCCGCAGGAGCCGCAGCTCGATCCGAGCAAGGACGTGTTCGGCAACGTCGAGGGCGCGGTGGCCGAGACCAAGAAGCTGCTCGCGCGTTTCGACGCGGTCAACTTGCGCCTGGGCCAGGACATCGCGCCCGAGGAGATGGACAAGCTGCTCGAAGAGCAGGCCAAGCTGCAGGATGCCATCGATGCGGCCAAGGGCTGGGATCTCGAGCGCACGCTGGAGATCGCCATGGACGCGCTTCGCTGTCCGCCGGGCGACGCCGACGTGACGAAGCTCTCGGGTGGGGAGCGCCGCCGCGTGGCCCTGTGCAAGGTGCTGCTGCAACGGCCGGACCTCTTGCTGCTCGACGAGCCCACCAACCATCTCGATGCCGAAAGCGTGGCCTGGCTCGAGCACCACCTGCAGGAATACCCCGGCACCATCGTGGCCATCACCCACGATCGCTACTTTCTCGACAACGTGGCGGGTTGGATCCTCGAGCTCGACCGCGGCGAAGGCATTCCCTGGCAGGGCAACTACTCGTCGTGGCTGGAACAGAAGCGCAAGCGGCTGGCCGCCGAAGAGAAGGCCGAGTCGGCCCGGCAGCGCACGCTGGCGCGCGAGCTCGAGTGGGTGCGGGCCTCGCCGCGCGCCCGCCAGGCCAAGTCCAAGGCGCGCCTGGCGGCCTACGAACAGCTCCTCGCCGAGGAGCAGCAGAAGCGCGAGGACACGGTCGAGATCAGCATTCCTCCGGGGCCACGCCTGGGCGACGTGGTGGTCAAGGCCGAGAATCTGCGCAAGGGCTACGGCGACCGCATGCTCATCGAGGACCTGTCGTTCAATCTGCCCCGCGGCGGTATCGTCGGCGTCATCGGCGCCAACGGCGCGGGCAAGACCACGCTGTTCCGCATGATCGTCGGCGAGGAGAAGCCCGACGGCGGCGTGTTGCGCATCGGCGAGACCGTCAAGCTGTCCTATGTCGATCAGACGCGCGATGCCCTCGAGGGCGACAACACCGTGTTCCAGGAGATCGCGCAGGGCGCGGAGTTCTTCGAGATCGGCAAACGCACCGTCAACGTGCGCGCCTACGTCGCCGGTTTCGGCTTCAAGGGGACGGAGCAGCAGAAACGCCTCAAGGATCTTTCGGGCGGCGAGCGCAATCGCGTGCACCTGGCCAAGCTGCTGCGCAGCGCGGGCAACGTGCTCTTGCTGGACGAGCCGACCAACGATCTGGACGTGGATACCCTTCGGGCTCTGGAGGATGCGCTGCTGTCCTTTCCCGGGTGCGCGGTCGTCATCAGCCACGACCGCTGGTTCCTCGACCGCATCGCCACCCACGTGCTGGCCTTCGAGGGCGACAGCCAAGCGGTGTGGTTCGAGGGCAACTACCAGGACTACGAGGCCGACCGCCGGCGTCGCCTGGGCGCGGAGGCCGCGCAGCCCCATCGCATCAAGTACAAGAAGCTCGTGCACTGAGGCAGCCAGGGATGGGGCAAGCGGCACCCGCCGCAAGGAGGCGATTGCGGGGCCGTGCGGAAACGGCTACTCTGGACGAGCCATGATCCCGTACACCGACTTCGAGTTCGCGATTTCACGCTGGAAGGCCCGGATTGGGGGCGTTCCCCAGCCGGTGGCGCCGGCCGCGTCCGGCACGGTCCAGGACGAGGTGCCGGTGGCGACCGCGCCGGAACCCCCTGCCGAAGCGGAATCGGGTACGGTGGCCGGCGAGACCGGAGAATTCGTCTCCGGCACGGTCGAAGAGCCGAACGAGTAGGGCGGTCTAGAAATAGGCCCGGGCGCCCAGGCCCACGTCGATATCGAAATGCAGGGGGGGAAAGACCCACAGGCCGGGGCCGATCTCCAGGTAGGCTTCGAGCCAGCGTGGCCGGCGGAAGGCGAGATCGAGCCCGACGGGAACGCGGCCAAACATGGCGAAGTCGCGGTACCCTTCCTTGTCGCGGTAGTAGCCGTGAAAAGCCGTCCGGCCGCCGACTCCGACGTGCCAGTCGAGCCGGACCACGCCGTCGACGATGGCTTCCTCGTACAGATAGTCGAAGTGGAAGCTGTAGGCGTCGTAGTAGTCGTTGCACGGGTAGGGGTTGCCGTTGGCGTCGTAGCAGCGGCCGTATCCCCAGAACCCGAAACCGAAATCGAAGGCGTTGTTGCGGTCGACGAAGAGCTTGCCGATGAGCGCGGTTGGCGCGAAGAGCTGAACCCCGAGTCCGAAGGAGCGGTAGGTGCCGACCTCGGTGGCGTGGGCCGAGCCCACCACAAGAGACGGCAGAAGGATCGCGAAGAGCGTCGTGACGCGTTTCATGGAGGCATCCTATTCGATTCACACATTTCTGGCCATCGCCGGGCCGTCGCTGCTAGATCCGGGGAGGAATCCCGTGGCTGGCCCTCGCTTTCTCTTCGTTTCATCGGCTCTGCTGGCGCTCGCCGGAGCGGTATCGTGCCGTGACCGGGCGCCGGTCAAGCGCGAGCCGGCGCCCGCGGCCGGGCCGGCGGCGACACGGCCCGCGGCGGCCGAGGCCAAGAAGGGTGCGGGCAAGCCGCCGTCGGCTCTAACCTTGCGTCTCAAGGCCGCCGGTGTGTCCGGTCTGGACGAGGCTCCTCTGCCCGAGGCGCCTGCGGGCCTGCCACCCGAGCGGCGCGCGCTTCAGGTGGTGAACGGCCAGGATCGGGTGGTCGACGCCGAGGTGGCCAAGAGCCGTGGCCTGACGATCGTCGATCTGTCCGACGGCTTCGCGCCGTACATCTTTTGGGACGGCAAGGCGACGGACGGCGCCCCCTTGCCCAACCGCTACCGTGCGGTGTTCGTCGGCCTGGCCAACGATCGCACGGACGGCGACGGCGATCCGCTGCCGCCCGGCGGGCGCAACTACCTCGAGCTCTACGGCATACCGCCCTCGCTGTCGGTGCTGCGCAAGCGCTTCCTCGAAGACGCCGGCCGCGCTTGCGAGGGTACGGTGGACAACCAGAAGCTCCTTGCCGTGGACGGCATCGAAACCTGGGGCAGGACGACCGAGAAGAAGGAACTCGCCAACCACGCCTACCGCGGGCAGCGCCTCGAGGCGGCCCGGAAGAAGCTGGGGGCGGCATCCCTGCAAGAGCTGGCGGAAAAGGATCCGCGCTACCAGGGCGAGGTGAAGAGGCACTTGCGCATCACCGACGAGCGCGCCGCCTTCGCCGAGGTCGAGAAGCGCCTCGTCTGCGAGGGGCTGCTCGACCCGAGCAAGCACAAGGAAGGCTCGTACGACATGCCCATGCGCAACGCGGCCCTGGACTTCCAGCAGAAGAACGCGGTCTTCGCCCAGGCCGATCTCACCCGCGCCACGCTGGAGGCCATGACCCGGCCGCTCCTGGAGAACGACTTCCTTGCCCTGCGCCGGGTGCTGGCCGAACGCGCGGCGCACGGCGGTCGCATCATCGAGGACGGCAGCGCCATCGAGGCCATGCCCAAGGCGCGCAAGAACCGGCCGCGCAAGGTGCCGACCTACAAGAACCGGGACGGTGCGGCCGTGCCGGTCCCGGATCTCGTGGGCCAGGCCACGGACGCCCTCATGGCGCGCCTGGGGCTGTGGAGCGCGCAGGACGCACTGGCCTTCTTTCGTCGTCATGGCGAGAGCGATTTCCGCTCCATGCGCGCGGCGGTGCGCTTTCCCCCTCTGCCCGAATACTACGGTCCGCACATGGACCTCGTGGCCGAGATCGATCGCGGCGACGTGTGGTACGCCTTTCCCTTCGACGAGAAAGGGCAGCGTTTGCCGCAGTACCGCGACCGTTTCCCGAAGCTCACGCTCTTCGTGAACTGGCGGGGCGAGAAGGTGCCGCTTCTGTGCTGGCGCACCACCATCGGCGGCTGGCGCACCGAGTTCGCGTCCGACGGGCAGGAGTACTACCGCTACAAGGGATCCGAGGTCGGCTTCCGTGTGTGGCGGCACGTGGTGGCCGCGCCGGTCTGGCTGCCTCCGACCGCGGCGTCGCTTTCCTCCATGACCAAGGTCAAGTACGTCGCGGGCGCCTATCCCAAGGTCACGAACTACGACGAGACCGGACCGGGCTATCTGTCGGCGTACGGGCTCGTCGCCGGCATCCACGAACATCTCCGGCGGCGTGGCGACGGCCTCGGCTACTACGACAACGGCATCCGCACGCACGGGTCGTTCGACTACCTGTCGATACGCAACCGCTTCTCGCACGGCTGCCACCGCCTGTACAACAACCTGGCGGTGCGCCTGTTCTCGTTCGTGCTCACCCACCGCAAGGCCAAGGCGTTGGGTCAGATCGCGCTCGGGTTCCGCCGAACCTTCTACTGGGAGGGCGAGGTCTACGACATGCGGCTGCCCACGCGCGGCTTCTACTTCCAGCTCGATCCGCCCCTGTCGGTTCGCACCTTGAAGGGCCGGATCAGGGGTCAGACGAGGCAGCCCATCCTGGAGTACGTGCAGAAGCCCGGTGTGGACTACGGCCAGACCACGCCGCCACCGGTATCCGGCGATCCCGAGAGCAAGGCCGGAGGTGGGCCATGAGCGTGCCGCTGCGCTGTCTTCTGGTCGCCGGCTTGCTCGGCGCCTGTTCGCGCCAGGCCGACAAGCCCGCGCCTCCGGCCACGGGGCTCACCACGGCGACCGCAGCGTCGTCCTCGCCCGCGGCCGCGAAGGGCAGAAAGCCCGCCTCCGTCGGCGCCAAGGCCTCGGGCAAGCCATCCGGCGCGGCTTCCGCCCCGCCTACCCGAGATGCGGGCGCAGCGGAAGCGCCCAAGATCATCGAGGACGACAACCTCAAGACCGAGGAACGCGAGGCCAATCCCTTCTCCGAAACCGTGACCCTCAAGCTCAGCGTCACGCCGCAGGCCAAGGCAGCGGTCCATTGGGGGGCCAAGGTGTTGGCCCGCCTCGAGCCCGGCAAGATGGACGCCGAGATCACGCAGCCGCGGGGCAGCGGCCCCCTCGACATCGAGATCAAGGCCGAGGGCTACATGCCCTACCACACGCGTTTCTACACCGACCGCAACGACAGGCTCGGCGTGCGCCTCTACCGCCCCGAGGAAGCGCCCAACCTCCTCGGCTACAAGCGCTCGCCCGAGGGCAAGCAGGCCGAAGCCGAGAAAACGGCGAATGGGGAGAAGCCTGAGAAGTCAAAGTAGGGTGTGGAGAGCGCACAGGGGGAAGAGGGTGGCGCTGAGGGCGGGCCGGCCAGGTGTCCGCGCCGTGTGACCGCGCTCGGTAGCCTGAACGTGTTCCGTGTGCGGATCGCGGGTCGCGGCCCGCGCGTACCGCCCGCGAACTCGCTACCGCCCTCGCTCACGCGTCCCGCAAGCCGCGACCCGCGGGCCGGCCTTTCGGGCGGCCCGGATTTCCCGACGCGATTTTGGTAGCTCTCCGCAAGGGTGGCTCTCTTCGCGCTCTCTGCCCTCTCTGCGCTCTTCGCACCCATGGTAGGCTCCTCGCCCTACGCATGTCAGAGAACGAGACCGCTCCGACGCAGCTCGTGAACCCGGCGCGAGATCCCTTCGCTGACAAGGTCATCGGCGAGCGCTATCGGGTGGTCGAGCGCATCGGCGAGGGCGGCATGGGCACGGTGTTTCGCGTCGAGCACGTCCTGATGAAGAAGACGCTCGCGCTCAAGCTGCTGCGTCCCGAGTTCAGCAACGTCACGGATGCCGCGCGCCGTTTCGAGCGCGAGGCCCAGTCGGCCAGCCGTCTGAATCATCCCAACATCATCTCGGTCACCGATTTCGGCCATGGCGCGTCCGGCGAGCTCTTCCTGGTCATGGAGTTCGTCGCGGGCGAGCCGCTTTCCGACGTGCTGGCGCGCGAGGGTCGCCTGGAAGTCGGGCGTGCCTGCCGCATCGCCGCCCAGATCCTGCGCGCCCTGGAGCACGCGCACGCCGAGGGCGTGGTCCACCGCGATCTCAAGCCGGCCAACGTCATGCTGGTCAAGGATCCGGGATCGCGCCAGCCGGAAACCGTCAAGATCCTCGATTTCGGCATTGCCAAGATGACGCAGGCGCAGGGCGGCGACGAGCCGCTCACGCGGGGCATGATGGTCTTCGGCACGCCCGCGTACATGTCGCCGGAGCAGGCGACCGGCCAGGAAGCGGACAGCCGTGCCGACCTCTATTCCTGCGGCATCATTCTCTTCGAGATGCTCGCTGGCCGAAAGCCCTTCGACCACGAGGATCTGGTCAAGCTGCTCGGCATGCAGATCACGGCGCCGCCACCGCGTATCTCCGAGGTGGCGTCCGATGTCTCCATTGCCTCGGACCTCGAGGCCGTGGTCATGCGCGTCTTGCAGAAGGATCGCGAGAGGCGCTACGCCACGGCGGTCGAGTTTCGCGAGGCGCTCGAACGCGCTTCCACCGACGTGGCCGAGTTGGGCGCGCGTTTCGCCGCGAGATCCGTGCGCATGGGCTTCTCGGTCGGAGCGAAGCTGTGGGCCAAGCGCTCCGCGGTCGTTGCGTTGCTGCGCCGAGGGTGGACGGGGCTCTGTTGGGTCAAGGCCAAGATCGACAAGCTCGCGCATCCCGCGCTCAAGTTCGTTCCCGAGAAGCTGCGGCGCTTCGTGGTGCCGGCGCTGCTGGTTCTGCTCCTCGGCGTGCCGCTGCTCGTTCGCGGCGGCGGCCAGCGGGGCGAGGCGCCCAGGTTGTCGCCGCCCAAGCCCAAGCCCGTGCCGGTCGAGTTGAAACCGACCATCAAGACCATCGAGGAGAACATGGCCAAGGGGCGTCTCACCGAGGCGCGCGTGGCAATCATGCAGATGATCTCCGCGCACCCCAAAGACGGGCGCGTGCGCTATCTGCTCGGCAATCTCGAGTTTGCCGACAAGAACCCCAGCGCGGGACTGCAGGCCTACGAGGAGGCGCTTCGTCTCGATCCCGGGCTGCGCGGCGACGCCGCCTTGCTGGTCAACGTCCGTGGCGAGTTGAACGACAAGAAGCTCGGTTTCGTGGCGCTCGAGATGTTGGCCAAGCAGGTCGGCCAGCCGGCCAGCGATGTTCTCGCGGACGTGGCGACCGACGATCGCCGCTCGGAATTCCGGACGTACGCGCGGCAAGCCTGCGAGTCCCTCGACTGCCTCGAAAAAGTGGATCTCGTCGCCAGCTACGGCCTGGACCTGTCGCAGGGCCGCAACTGCGAGGAGAAGCGCGAAGCCGTGCGGAAGCTGGGCCAAACCGGGGACAAGCGCGCCATCGAGCCCCTCAAGCGGGCGCGTTCCGAGCGCCGGAGCTTCCTCGGCGGCATCCTCAGCTCCTCGGGCAACCGCTGCATCATCAAAGACATCGACGCCGCCCTCACCGCGCTAGGCGAGCCCCCGCAGAAGACCAAGGCCAAGGCCAAGGCCAAGCGCCGGCGCCGGTAGGCGGGTCGCGGCATGCGGGCCGCGTGGGCGAGGGCGAGAGCGTGTTCGTGTGCGGTACGCGAGCCCCCAGTCGCTCACGCTCTCGCTACCGCACACGGTCCCCGCAGCCCGCGAGCCGCGTCTACAGAATCTGCGGCGGTGGTGTCTCGGTGTGCGGGTCGGCGAAAGGCACCGGCGGCTCCTTGCCGGTGCGTAGGACCGAGTGCTTGACGCCGTAGGTGAAGTAGACGACCAATCCGGCCGCCATCCACGCGAACAACCGGATGATGGTGTGGGTGGTGGCCGTGTACATGAGCAGGCCCGAGGTCAGGGCACCGCCGATGGGTACGGCGTATGGGCCCCACGGCACCTTGAAGGTGCGCGGGATGTCCGGCCGCCGAAGGCGCAAGATGAGGACGCCCAGGCTGACGAGCATGAAGGCAAACAGGGTTCCAATGCTGGTCAGCTCGCCGAGGATGTCGATGGGCAGGAGGCCACCGGCGATGGCGCACGCGCAGCCGGTAACGATCGTGGTGACGTGGGGGGTGCCGAAGCGGGGGTGCACCTTGGCGGCGAGAGGCGGCAGAAGGCCGTCGCGCGCCATGGAGAAGAAGATGCGCGGTTGTCCGAGCAGCAGCACGAGCATGACCGAGGACAGGCCGGCGATGGCACCGATTTCCACCGCGATTTCGAGCGAGCGCAGGCCGGTGGCGGCGATGCCGAGGGCGATGGGGTGGGGGACCGAGAGCTTGGTGTAGTGGACGACGCCGGTCAGGATGAGCGACACGGCGATGTAAAGGACGGTGCAGATGGCGAGCGAGCCCAGGATGCCGATGGGCATGTTGCGCTGCGGGTTCCTGGTTTCCTGCGCCGCGGTCGAGACGGCGTCGAACCCGATGTACGCGAAGAACACCATGGTGCCGCCCTGCAGAATCCCGGAGATGCCGAAGCGGCCGAACGGACCCTCGTTGGCCGGCACGAACGGAATCCAGTTTTCGGTGCGCACGAACGGCGCCGCGGCGAAAATGAACATCAGCACCACGGCCACTTTCACCAGCACGATGATGCCGTTGAAGCGCGCCGACTCCTTGATGCCGAGAACCAGGATCGCGGTCACGGCCAGCACGATGAGCACGGCGGGCAGATTGACGATGGCGCCCGTGGCCTGCACTTCTTGCACGGCCTCGTTCCAGACGATCGGAGCGTGCGTCCAAGCCGCGGGCAGGTCATGACCCGTCACGTTCTTGACGAAGGCGCAGACGTAGCCCGACCAGCCCACGCTGACCGTGGCGGCACCGACCAGGTATTCGAGGATCAGGTCCCAGCCGATGATCCATGCGATGAGCTCGCCCATGGTGGCGTAGGCGTAGGTGTAGGCGCTGCCCGCGATGGGGATCATCGAGGCCATCTCGGCGTAGCACAACCCGGCGAAGGCCGAGGCCACGGCCGCGATGCTGAACGACAGGGCAACGGCGGGGCCGGCGTTGGCGGCCGCGGCGCGGCCCGTCAGCACGAAGATGCCTGTGCCGATGATGCCGCCGATGCCGAGCAGGATGAGGTCGAACGCGCCCAACCGGCGCTTGAGGCCGTAGCTGTACTCCGCGTCCGAGCGCAGCTTGTCGACGGATTTCGTTGCCAGAAGCGGGCTAGCCATGGGGGGCTTTCATGGAAAGGTGGCTTTCGATCCGGCGCGACGGCCACATGGGTTTTCACCACAGAAGACGCAGAGATCGGAGAAGAATAGGAAGGGTTTCGGGTCCAGATCCGGAGACCCCATCTCCCTCCGGCCTCTGCGTCCTCTGGGGTTCAATCCTTCTTGTCCCTTCGCGCTGAGTTGAGCATGGCCAGGGCGCTGTAGGTCGCCACGCCGATGACCAGCCAGAGAAGGTACTGGACGGGCAGTTGCTTGACCACGTAGGCGGCAAGCAGGACGCCCGGCACGCCGCCTAGGGCCAGCCCTAGGGCCGCGCGGCAGGCATAGCTGCCGCGGGCGATGAAGCGGATGCTGCTCGTGGGCATGATGAACGCGCAAGAGCTCGTCATGACGGGGAAAATGGACTTGAGGTCCATCCCCAGGAACCCCAGCAGGATGAGACTTGGCGCATAGGCGCCGATGCCCAGGTTCATGAGCGCGCCGAAAGTGAAGTTGCCGACAAGGCCTACCGCCATGCGCCAGCCGTGCAATCCGAGGGTTTCGCCGCCGGTCGGCAGGAGGTGCAGGGCCTTGGCCAGCATCAAGCCCGCCGCGCCCAACAACGCGAAACCCATGCCGATTTGGACCTTGCGCCGAGGCCAGGCAGAAACCACGCCGGCGCCCAGCCAGGAGCCCAGAATCGAGGCCGCGATGAGCAGCAAGAGCGTAGTCATCTCGACCTCGATGATGGAGACGTAGATGACCGCCTGTGCCACGGTCGGCCACATGTGGCCGACGAGAAGGGTGCCGGGAATACGCTGGTCCGGCACCAGGCGAAAGAGCTTGTAGACCGAAGTCGTGGTCGCGTACGAGCCGATGCCCAGGGTATCGAAGAAATTGGCCCCAAAGCCGATGGCGGTTTCGGCCGGAGAGGGCAGGCCCGGCCGAGCCGAGGGGTGCCGGTCTTCCTCGCTTTCGGCCTCGGCCGCTCGCTTTCGCCGGCGTGCGACGTCGCGCCCCCACAGGGCGGTGAACACGGCCCCGAATCCGCCGAGGGTGATGAGGAGCAGTCCCCTTAGGCCGAGCATGCGCGCATGGTACACCGAGCCGCGCCGGGTTGGGCAGTCGTGGTTCGCGCGAAGAAAGGGAGAAAGATCGAAGGAGAGTCTCAAACTTCGCGGGCACCTGCCGATGAGATACATGACGGCCCTTGTCCATGGAAGGCCCTCGGTGCACTTCGCTGACAAAAACCCTCATAGGGAACGCGCAATGAGCGACGCCGATGGCGGCCGCCCTGCCTCGATTCTCATCGTGGACGATGACGACGACTTCCTGCGTTCCTGCGTGCGCATGCTGCAGCTTTGGGACTACGAGGTCACGCAGGCGACGACGGTGGAGGCGGCACTGGAACTGGTGAGCCGCAACGACTTCGATTTGCTTCTAAGCGACATCAACATGCCCGGCATGAACGGTATCGAGTTCTTGCGCCGGGTGCGCAGCCATGATCGGGACGTGCCGGTCATTCTGATGACGGGCGGCCCCGAGCTCGAGACCGCGCGCATGGCGGTCGAGTGGGGCGCGCAGAGCTATCTCCTCAAGCCTCTTTCCGCCTCCCAGCTCAAGGAGGCCATCGATCGGCACATCCACGTCCACGCGGAGGTCCGTCGAGAGCGGAAGATATTGGCGGACAGGGATCGTCTGGAGCGCGAGAACCAGGTGCTGCGCGAGCAGCTCGCGCTCGCCTTGGAGAAGATGTGGATGGCATTCCAGCCGATCGTCTCGTGGTCGACCAAGTCGGTGGTCGCCTACGAGGCCCTGATGCGGACCACGGAGCAGACGCTGCACAGTCCAACGGAAATCCTGGCCGTGGCGGAGCGGCTGGGCGAGGTGCACACCCTTGGCCATCGCACCCGCGGCCTCATCGCCGAAGTGATGGCGCAACACCCGGAGTTGCCGGGCGTCTTCATCAATCTGCACGTTCTCGATCTGCTGGACGAACAGCTGTATTCCCCGGACAGCCCACTCTTGCCGTTCGCCTCGCGCATTCATTTCGAGATCACCGAGCGCATGGCCATCGAACAAGTTCCGGACACGCACGAGCGCGTCGAGCGCCTGCGCAAGCTGGGCTACAAGATCGCGGTCGACGACCTCGGCGAGGGCTATTCCGGTTTCAACAGCGTCGCCGCCCTGGAGCCCGATGCGGTCAAGCTGGACATGTCGCTCATCCGCGGCATCGAAAAGACGCCCACGAAACGCTACATGGTGCGCGCCCTGGCCTCGTTCTGCCGGGAGACCAACACGCCTTTCGTCGCCGAGGGCGTCGAGACGCAGGCCGAGCTCGACACACTGCTGGAGCTAGGGGCCGATTGGTTGCAGGGATTCCTGTTCGCCCGGCCCGACTACCCGCTGCCCGTCCCGAGAATCTAGCGGCCGAGCGCCCGCGCTAGCGTGGCTCGCTGTCTTCCGCGCCACGAACCCGCCCAGCCGCGCGCCATCTCGGTCTCTATCTCGACAAGAATTGGGTTGCGCCTCACGGGCGGCAGACGTAAGAAGAGGACGCTCTCATTCCCACCCAGCAACTCACGGGAGGATCTTGGAAATGGCTCGCAAGACGGTCACCATCGACGGCAACGAAGCGGTTGCCTACAGCGCGCACAAGACGAACGAGGTTTGCGCCATCTACCCCATCACCCCATCGTCGAACATGGGGGAATGGGCGGACGAATGGTCGGCGCTCGGCAGGACGAACATCTGGGGCACGGTGCCGATGGTGGTCGAGATGCAGAGCGAGGGCGGCGCATCGGCGGCGGCACACGGGGCTTTGCAGTCCGGATCCCTGACCACGACCTTCACCGCCGCGCAGGGCCTGCTGCTCATGATTCCCTCGATGTTCAAGATCGCGGGCGAGCTCACCCCGACGGTCTTCCACGTTTCGGCGCGCACCGTCGCGACGCACGCGCTTTCCATCTTCGGCGACCACAGCGACGTCATGGCCGTGCGCTCGACGGGCTTCGGCCTCATGGCCTCCGGCTCCGTGCAGGAGGCCATGGACATGGCGCTCATCGCCCAGGCCGCGTCCCTGGCCTCGCGCGTGCCCTTCGTGCATTTCTTCGACGGCTTCCGCACCTCGCACGAGGTGCAGAAGATCGAGCAGCTCTCCGACGACGACTATCGGGCCATCGTTACCGACGATTTGGTCGCCGCCCACCGCGCCCGCGCCATGACCCCGGATCGGCCGGTGTTGCGCGGCACCGCGCAGAACCCCGACGTCTTCTTCCAGGCGCGTGAAACCATCAACAAGTTCTACGACGCCGCGCCGGCCATCGTGCAGGCGCAGATGGACAGGTTCGCCAAGCAGGTCGGCCGCGCCTACCACCTGTTCGACTACGTGGGGCCGGCCGACGCCGAGCGCGTGATCGTGATCATGGGCACCGGCGCCGAGGTCACGCACGAGGCGGTCGAGTTCCTGGCCAAGCGGGGCGAGAAGGTCGGCGTGATCAAGGTGCGCGTCTTCCGTCCCTTCGCGGCCGAGCGCCTCATCGCGGCCCTTCCGAAGTCGGTCAAGGCCATCGCGGTTCTCGATCGCACCAAGGAACCGGGCGCGGCCGGCGAGCCGATGTACCAGGACGTCGTGACCGCGCTCGCCGAGATCGCGGCGCAGGGCAAGCTGCCCTTCGCCATGCCGAAGATCGTCGGCGGCCGCTACGGTCTATCGTCGAAGGAATACACGCCCGCCATGGTCAAGGCGGTGTTCGACGAACTCGCGAAGCCGACCCCCAAGAACCACTTCACGGTCGGCATCGTCGACGATGTCACCCATACCTCGCTCGACGTGGACTACGGCTTCTCGACCGAGCCCGACAGCGTCAAACGCTGCCTGTTCTACGGGCTCGGCTCCGACGGCACGGTCGGCGCCAACAAGAACTCCATCAAGATCATCGGCGAGGACCCGAAATTCTGCGCCCAGGGCTATTTCGTCTACGACTCGAAGAAGGCCGGCGCGGTCACCGTGTCGCACCTGCGCTTCGGTCCCGACGTCATTCGCTCGAGCTATCTCATCACCCAGGCGCAGTTCTTGGCCTGTCACCAGTGGTCCTTCCTCGAGCGCTACGACATGCTTCGCTTCCTGCAGCCGGGCGGCGTCTTCCTGCTCAACAGCGTGTACGGTCCGAACGAGGTCTGGGACCATCTGCCCGTCGAGGTGCAGAAGCAGATCATCGACAAGAAACTGAAGCTCTACGTCATCGACGCCTACAAGGTGGCGAAGGAAACCGGCATGGGGGTGCGCATCAACACCATCATGCAGACCTGCTTCTTCAACATCTCCGGCGTGCTGCCGGCCGACGTGGCCATCGCCAAGATCAAGGACGCCATCAAGAAGACCTACATGAAGAAGGGCGAGGAGGTCGTGCAGAAGAACTTCCACGCCGTCGACCAGACCGTGGCCAATCTGATGGAGGTCAAGGTCCCGGCCGCGGTTTCGAGCAAGCGCAAGATGCCGCCCATCGTGGCCAAGGAAGCGCCGAAGTTCGTGCACGAGGTGACCGCGGAGATCATCGCGGGCCGCGGCGACGAGCTGCCGGTCAGCAAGTTCCCGGTGGACGGGACCTTCCCCACCGGCACCGCGCAGTGGGAGAAGCGCAACATCGCGATGGAGATCCCGGTCTGGTACCCCGATCTCTGCATCCAGTGCAACAAGTGCACGCTGGTGTGCCCGCACGCCGCCATTCGCACCAAGGTCTGCGATCCGAAGCTGCTGGAGAAGGCCCCCAAGACCTTCAAGTCCATGAAGTACAAGGGCAAGGAGTTCGAGGGCCAGTCCTACGTCATCCAGGTCGCGCCCGAGGACTGCACGGGCTGCACCCTGTGCTTCGAGGTCTGCCCGGGCAAGGACAAGAAGGATCCGAGCAAGCGCGCCCTGATGATGGCCAACCAGCTCCCGCTGCGCGAGCCGGAGCGCGAGAACTACGCTTTCTTCCTCGACTTGCCCGAGGTGGATCGCCGCCAGGTCAAGATCGAGACGGTCAAGGGCTGCCAGTTCCTCCAGCCTCTCTTCGAGTACTCGGGCGCCTGCGCGGGTTGCGGCGAGACGCCGTACTACAAGCTCCTGACCCAACTCTTCGGCGACCGCGCCATCATCGCCAACGCGACCGGCTGCTCGTCGATCTACGGCGGCAACCTGCCCACCACGCCGTTCACCCAGAACAAGGACGGCCGCGGTCCGACCTGGAACAACTCGCTCTTCGAGGACTGCGCCGAGTTCGGCATGGGCTTCCGCCTGACCATCGACAAGCAGAACGACTACGCCAAGGTGCTGCTCAAGAGGATGGGCGGCAAGCTGGCGGGCGATCTCGTCCAAGGGCTCCTCGAAGCCGACCAGAAGGACGAAGTCGGCGTCTACGCGCAGCGCGAGCGCGTGGCGGCCCTCAAGGACGCGCTCGCCAAGTTGGGCAACGACGCCGACGCCAAGAACCTGCTCACCGTGGCCGACATGCTGGTGAAGAAGAGCGTGTGGGCCGTGGGCGGCGACGGCTGGGCCTACGATATCGGCTACGGCGGTCTCGATCACGTGCTGGCCAGCGGCCGCAACGTGAACATCCTGGTGCTCGACACCGAGGTGTACTCGAACACGGGCGGCCAGTGCTCGAAGGCGACGCCGACGGGCGCGGTGGCCAAGTTCGCGGCGGCCGGCAAGCCGACGGGGAAGAAGGATCTGGGCCTGATGGCCATGGCCTACCGCAACTGCTACGTCGCCACCGTGGCCATGGGCTACAGCGACATCCAGACGGTGCGCGCCTTCATCGAGGCCGACGCCTACGACGGCCCGTCGCTCATCGTCGCCTACTGTCACTGCATCGCCCACGGCATCGGCATCGACCTGTCCAAGGGCCTCGACCACCAGACCATGGCGGTGGAGAGCGGCGCGTGGACGCTCTATCGCTTCAACCCGTCGCTGTACGCCAAGGGCGAGAACCCGCTCAAGCTCGACTCCAAGCCGCCCAAGCTGACCTACGAGCAGTGGGCGCTGAAGGAGACGCGCTTCAGCTCGCTCGTCCGCAGCAT
>JAFGPX010000095.1 GCA_016935975.1 Deltaproteobacteria bacterium | reverse complement strand
CTGCTCTCCTACTACAACCGCGAGCTGCAATACGTCCGCGAAACCGGCCAGGAATTTGCCAAGGAGTTCCCCAAGATCGCCGGCCGCCTGGGCATCGAATCGCTGGAATGCACCGATCCCTATGTCGAGCGTCTGCTGGAGTCGTTCGCCTTCCTCACCGCGCGCGTGCAACTCAAGATCGACGCCGAATTCCCGCGGTTCACCCAGCACCTGCTCGACATGGTCTACCCGCACTACCTGGCGCCCACGCCCTCCATGGCCGTGGTCCAGTTCAAACCCAGTCTCACCGAGGGCGCTCTCGCCGACGGTTTCAAAGTGCCTCGCGGCTCGGTGCTCAAGAGCTACGTCGGCCGTGGCGAGCAGACCGCGTGCGAGTATCGCACCGCCCACGACACGACCCTGTGGCCGATCGAAATCGTCGGGGCAGAGTACACATCCTTTCTGGGGGACCTGGGCAATCTGCCCATTCCCGTCAAAGCCAAGGCGGCCCTCCGCCTGCGCCTGCGCGCCACGGCCGGCCTGCTGTTCAACCAGCTCGCGCTCGACACCTTGCCCGTGTTTCTACGCGGCGGCGATGAGATCGCCATGCGCCTGTATGAGCTGCTTCTGGGGCACGCCGTAGCGCTGGTCGTGCGGCCCGCCGGCCAGGGTGGCGGCGCGGGCGAGTTGGTCCTCGATACTCCGGTGCGACCGCTCGGTTACGAGGACGAGGAGGCCTTGCTGCCTTTCGGACCGCGCTCGTTCCAAGGCTACCGGCTGCTCACCGAGTACTTCACCCTGCCCAGCCGGTTCCTTTTCGCCCAACTTGGCGGGCTCGCCACCGCCGTGCGCCGGTGCGCCTCGCCGGAGCTCGAGATCATCGTGGTGCTCGACGCGCAGGATGGACGCCTGGAGAAGGCCATCGGCCCCGCCCAGTTCGACCTCTTCTGCTCCCCGGCGGCAAACCTCTTCCCCAAGCGCACCGATCGCATCCACCTCAGCGAAAGCGAGTACGAGTATCACGTGGTCCCCGACCGCACCCGGCCGATGGACTACGAGATCTACCAGCTCACCGAGGTCATCGGCTACGGGGCCAGCGGCGACGAGAAGCAGGAGTTCTTCCCCTTCTATGCCCTGCGCGACCAAGTCTCGCACGAAGAGATGTCGGCGTACTACACGGTCCACCGCGATCCGCGCATGTTGTCGGCCAAGCAGCGCAGTCAGGGCGCCCGCTCGAGCTACGTGGGTAGCGAGGTGTTCTTGTCGCTGGTCGACGCGACCGAAGCGCCGATCCGCCCGCATCTCAAGCAGATTGCCATGATGGCCCTGTGCACGAACCGCGACCTCACCCTGCACATCCCCATCGGACAGCGCCAAAGCGATTTCCAGCTCGAGAGCGGCGCCCCGGTCGAGGCCGTCCTGTGCGTCGCCGGCCCCACGCCGCCGCGGCCCTCCGTGGCCCATGGCGATCCGAGCTGGCGGCTCATCAATCATCTGGCGCTCAACTACCTGTCCATCACCGACGACAGCAACGGCGGCGGCGCCTCGGCCCTGCGCGAGCTGCTGGCACTCTACGGGGATGCCGCCGAGCCCATCGTGCGCAAGCAGATCGAGGGCATCCGGCACGTGGCCTCGTCCAGCATCACGCGCCGCCTGCCCGTCCCCGGACCGGTCTCCTTCGGCCGTGGCATCGAGGTCGTGCTGACGCTGGACGAGAGCGCCTTCGAGGGGGCCAGCGCTTTCCTGCTCGGCTCGGTGCTGGAGCGTTTCTTCGCCAAATACGTCTCGATCAACTCGTTTTGCGAAACCGTCCTCAAGAGCGTTCAGCGCAAGGAGATCTTCCGATGGCCAGCGAAGCTGGGCCGGCGTCCGGTGATCTAGGCGCCAGGGGCCGCATGCCCGCCCGGGATCGGCTGGGCGATCTGCTGCGCCAGGTTGCCGCGGCTCCCTATCGCTACGACTTCTTCGCGTTGCTCCGCGCCATCGAGTGTGCTTGCCCCGAGCGCTTGCGCCTCGGTCAGGCCACCCGTCCCGCCGACGAGCCCATCCGCCTGGGGCAGGAAGCCTCGCTCGTCTTCGCGCCCTCGACCCTCGCCTATCTGGAACCGGCACGGGAGGGCCGGCCACCGCGCATCGGCGTTCATTTCTTCGGCATGCTCGGCCCCAACGGCCCCTTGCCCATCCACATGACCGAGTACGCCCGCGATCGCGTGCGCAACGCCGGCGACCAAACGCTGGTGCGATTCCTCGACATCTTTCACCACCGGGCCTTGGCGCTTTTCTATCGCGGCTGGGCCAACGCCCAGCCCACGGTCCACCGCGATCGGCCGTCGAGCGACCGTTTCGCGACGTACGTCGGCTCGCTGTTCGGCGTCGGCTCGCCCGCCGTGCGCGACCGCGATCTGTTCCCCGACAGCGCCAAGCTGTACTTCGCCGGCCGTTTCGCCCACCAGGCGAGAAACGCCGAGGGCCTGCGCGCCATCGTCGCCGACTACTTCCGCCTGCCCACCGACCTGGAGGAGTTCGTCGGCGAGTGGACGCCGCTGCAGGAGGAGGAGCGGTGGCGCATCACGCGCACGGCCTTCGCGGGCGCCCTGGGCATCAGCACCATCCTAGGCGCCCACGCCTGGCAGCGGCAGACCAAGGTCCGGATCGTGTTCGGCCCACTCAAGGAGCACGAGTTCCAGAGCCTGCTGCCCGGCAGCGAGCGTCTCCAGCGTCTGACGGCGCTCGTGCGCAATTACGTCGGCGACGCGCTCAACTGGGACGTGCGCCTCTTTCTCGACAAGCGCGTCAGCCATCCCTTCCGCCTCGACCGCATCACGCGCCTGGGTTGGACCTCGTGGCTCGGCCACTGCCCCGAGGGCGAAGGCCGCGACGACCTCATCATCAATCCCCACATCGAAACCTCGACGGAGGAGCCCACGGCTCCGAGCTAGAACGACGACTTCACATCGGCAAGCCCGCCCGGTCCACGCTGCCGCATCACAGGAGAACAACCGACCATGTCCGAGATCTCACGTGTTTCGCTTTTTGGGAAGCTGAACAGCCTGGCCTACAAGGCCATCGAAAGCGCAACGGCCTTCTGCAAGCTGCGCGGCAACCCCTACGTCGAGCTGGTGCACTGGTGGAACCAGATCCTCCAGCAGCAGGATTCCGATCTGCACCACATCATCCGCCATTTCGAGATCAATCCCTCCCGCCTGGCGGCCGACATGACCGCCGCCCTCGACCAATTGCCGCGCGGGGCGACGTCGATCTCGGATCTCTCGCCGCACATCGAGAACTCGGTGGAGCGCGGCTGGGTCTACGGCACGCTGCTCTTCGGCGAATCCCAGGTTCGCACCGGCCACCTGGTGGTCGGCATCCTGGCCACGCCCAACCTGCGCCACGTCCTGGCCACGATGTCGAGCGAGTTCGCCAAGATCAAGCTCGATACCCTGACCGATCGCTTCGCGCAGATCGTGGCCAAGTCGCCCGAGAGCGCGCTACAGGCCAGCGACGGCTTCCAGGTCGGCGGCGGCGCCGTTCCCGGCGAGGCCAGCGGCGCCATGGCGCCCGCGGCCATGGGCAAGCAGGAGGCCCTGGCCAAGTACTCGGTCGACCTCACCGAGCGCGCGCGCAAGGGCGAGATGGATCCCATCTCCGGCCGCGACGAGGAGATCCGCCAGATCGTGGATATCCTGATGCGCCGCAAACAGAACAACCCCATCCTCACCGGCGAGGCCGGCGTGGGCAAGACCGCGGTGGTCGAGGGTTTCGCCCAGCGCATCGCCGGCGGCGACGTGCCGCCGCCGCTCAAAGACGTGGTCCTGCGCTCGCTCGACATCGGCCTTCTGCAGGCGGGCGCCAGCATGAAGGGCGAGTTCGAGAATCGCCTGCGCCAGGTCATCGACGAGGTGCAGTCCTCGCCCAAGCCCATCATCCTGTTCATCGACGAGGCCCACACCTTGATCGGCGCCGGCGGCGCGGCCGGCACCGGCGACGCGGCCAACTTGCTCAAGCCGGCCCTGGCGCGCGGCAAGCTGCGCACCATCGCCGCCACCACGTGGGCCGAGTACAAGAAGCACATCGAAAAGGATCCCGCGCTCACCCGCCGCTTCCAGGTCATCCAGGTGGCCGAGCCAAGCGAGGTCAAGGCCCTGCTCATGGTGCGCGGGGTGGCGTCCGTCCTGGAAAAGCACCATCGCATCCAGATTCTCGACGAGGCCCTCGAATCCGCGGTCCGGCTCTCTCACCGCTACATCCCCGCGCGGCAGTTGCCCGACAAGGCCATCAGCCTGCTCGACACGGCCTGCGCGCGCGTCGCCATCAGCCAGCACTCGGTCCCGGCCGAGGTCGAGGACTCGCGCCGCCACATCCAGTCGCTGGAAATCGAGATCGACATCATCGGACGCGAGGGCGCGATCGGCGTCGCCGGCGCCGACCAGCGCATGAGCGATGCGCAGGAGAAGCTGGCCAAGGAGAAGGAGCGCCTCGCGGGTCTGGAAGAGCGCTGGACCAAGGAGAAGGCCCTGGTCGATCGGATCTTGGATTTGCGCGGCCAGCTCCGCGAGATCTCCGGCAAGGTCGAAGGCACGCAGAGCAAGCTCGAAGCCGAGGCGGCGAAGAACGCAGACGCCATGCCCGCAAAGGCCGACGCCGTGCCCACCGACGGCGCACAGGGCGCACCGCCCGCGCCCGCGGCTCCGCCCGTCGATCGCGAGGCGCTGCTCGCGCAGCTCACCCAGGCGCAAACGGATCTCTCCGCCCTGCAGGGCGACCACCCCCTCATCCTGCCCACCGTCGACGGTCAGGCCGTGGCCTCCGTGGTCGGCGACTGGACCGGCATCCCGGTCGGCCGCATGGTCAAAAACGAGATCGACACCGTGCTGCGGCTGGCCGACGCCCTCGACCAGCGCGTGCTCGGGCAGCGCCACGCCCTGGAGATGATCGCCCGCCGCATCCAGACCTCGCGCGCCGGGCTCGAGAATCCGCAGAAGCCCATCGGCGTGTTCATGCTGGCCGGGCCGTCCGGCGTCGGCAAGACGGAGACCGCCCTGGCCCTGGCCGAGGCGCTCTACGGCGGCGAGCAGAACGTCATCACCATCAACATGAGCGAGTTCCAGGAGGCCCACACGGTGTCCACGCTCAAGGGCTCGCCGCCCGGCTACGTCGGCTACGGCGAAGGCGGCGTGCTGACCGAGGCCGTGCGGCGCCGCCCCTACAGCGTGGTCCTGCTCGACGAGGTCGAGAAGGCCCACCCGGACGTGCACGAGATCTTCTTCCAGGTCTTCGACAAGGGCTGGATGGAGGACGGGGAAGGCCGCGTCATCGACTTCAAGAACACGCTCATCCTGCTCACCACCAACGTGGGCAGCGAGCTGATCATGAACATGTGCAAGGATCCGGCCCTGCTGCCCGAGCCCGAGGGCATCGCCAAGGCCCTGCGCGAGCCCATGCTCAAACACTTCCCCGCCGCGCTGCTCGGCCGCCTCGTGGTCATTCCCTACTACCCGCTTTCCGACGAGATGATCGGCAACATCGCCCGCCTGCACCTGCGCCGCATCGCCAAGCGCGTGAGCGAAAACCACAGGATCCCGTTTGCCTACGACGACGAGGTCATCAAGCTCATCGTCAGCCGGTGCACCGAGGTGGAAAGCGGCGGCCGCATGATCGACAGCATCCTCACCAACACCCTGCTGCCGGTCATCAGCAAGGAGCTGCTCACGCGCATGATGGAAGGCAAGACCGTCACCCGCATCCACGTGTCGGTCAAGGACAGCGAGTTCCGCTACGATTTCGACTGATGCGGGGCCTCCGCTTCGTACACCTCCAACTTGAGGACATCCCATGGCACTGCTTGGACGCGACACCAAGGTCACAGGCCCATTCAAGGAAGGTGTGCTGCTGCTCGAAACCTTCCAGGGCAAAGAGACGCTGGGAACTCCCTACCGCTACGACCTGACCCTGCTCTCGGAGGATCCCAACATCTCGGTGGATGCGGTCCTCGGCCAGTCGCTCACCGTGCACATCGCGCTCGACAGCGGCGCCACCCGCTACTTCAACGGTATCGTCACCTACTTCGCCAAGACCGGCATGTCCATGCGGCACACCCGCTACGCGGCCATCTTGAACCCGAAGCTCACCCTCTTCGACTACACCCGCGACTGCCGCATCTTCTTCGAGCTCCAGGCCTCTGCCCTGGCGACCGAGGTGCTGGCCAAGCGCGGTTTCGCCGAGGTCGAGTCGGGCGGACTGCGGGGCCACTACCGAACGCGCGAATACACCGTCCAGTATCGGGAAACCGATCTCAACCTCGTCCAGCGGCTGCTCGAGGAAGACGGCATCTACTACTTCTTTCGGCACGAGGACGACAAGCACACTCTGGTGATGGCCGACGCGGCCGCGGCCGGCGACCCGGTCGAGGTTCCGTACCTTCCCAAGCACCGACGCCAACAGCGCGACGAGGAGCACTTCTGGTCGCTGACCGCCGCCGGCTCCCTGTACCCCGGCAAGCACTCCATCCTGCGTGGCTACGACCACACCCGGCTCAAGGCCAAAAAGCCCCAGATCGAAACGACCTTCTCCCCGCTCAAGCAACCCGGCGAGGACTACGAGGACTACGACTACCCGGGCGGACTGTCCGAGCCGGCCGACGCGGAAGCGGAATCCAAGGTCCGCCAGGAAGGCGCCCACGTGATGAACACCATCATCGAGGTCGAGGGCAACACCATGGGACTCGGCATCGGCGACCTGGTCAAGCTCGGAAAGCCGCAGCTACTAGACGGCGAAACCAACCCGTTCTGGAACGCGGCGGATTTCGACAAGCAGTACCTCATCACGTCGGCGACCTATTCCATCAGCATCAACCAGTACGAAACCGGCGATGTGGCCGACTCGGACGAGCCGTTCAAGGCGACGTACTCGCTGCTCGACAGCCAGACGCCCTACCGGCCGCCCCGCACCGCGCCCAAGCCGCGCATCGAGGGACCCCAGACCGCCATCGTGGTGGGCGAGGCGAACGACGAGATCTGCACCGACAAGTACGGCCGGGTGAAGGTGCAGTTCGACTGGGACCGTCTCGGCAAGCGCGACCAGGACTCGTCGATCTGGGTGCGCGTGTCGCAGGTGTGGGCCGGCAAGCAGTGGGGCGCCATTCACATACCGCGCGTCGGCCAGGAGGTCATCGTCGACTTCCTGGACGGCGATCCGGATCGCCCCATCGTCACCGGCCGCGTCTACAACCAAGACAACATGCCGCCGTACGCCCTGCCCGCCAACATGACCCAGAGCGGGATCAAGAGCCGCAGCAGCAAGGGCGG
>JAFGPX010000094.1 GCA_016935975.1 Deltaproteobacteria bacterium | reverse complement strand
CGACGGCACATCTACCTTCACCGGTTGGTCGGGCGCATGCACAGGCATCGGTACATGCAGCGTGACCATGGACGCAGCAGAATCCGTTACTGCCAACTTCACCGCCGGTAACCTGTACAGTCTTGCCGTTGCCAAGAGCGGTTCCGGCGAAGGAACCGTCGCCTCATCGCCGCTAGGCATCGACTGCGGCAACACCTGCTCGGCGGGCTTTGCAGAGAACCGAGAAGTCATTTTGACGGCGACCGCAGACAGCATTTCTATCTTCACCGGCTGGTCAGGGGCATGCACCGGCAACGAAACGTGCACGGTGACCATGAGCCAAGCAAGATCGGTCACGGCCTCCTTCCGCTGGCGCTTCACGGATGTCACCGCCGCCTACAACCACAGCTGCGGCGTCAGACAGGACGGCACAGCGGTTTGTTGGGGCGCAAACGAGGTCGGACAGTGTTCAGCGCCGGTCGGACAATTCACCTATGTGAGCGCGCTCGGCCACTTCACGTGCGGCTTGAAGACCGACAGCACCATCGCCTGCTGGGGTGCGAACGATTTCGGTCAAACAAATCCCCCGACCGGGCAGTTCCTCGGTGTGGCCGCTGGATGTGGACATGCTTGCGGGATCAAGTCTGATGGCACCATCGCCTGTTGGGGTGCCAACAACTACGGACAACTCAATGGTGTACCCGCCGGCACCTTCCTGCAGATCAGCGCCGGTTGCCTCCACACGTGCGCAGTCAAGGCGGACAAGTCGGTCGCTTGCTGGGGCTGCAACGACAACGGCCAGTCAACGCCGCTCGCAGGGGAGTTCACCCAGGTAGATGGAGGTCACTACTTCACCTGCGGATTGAGGTCCGATGCCTCGGTCGCGTGCTGGGGCTACAATGGTGACGGGCAGACAAATCCACCAGCCGGCACCTTTGCCTTCGTGAGCGCAGGTTCCTCCCACACATGCGCCATCAAGGCCGATAGTACTCTCGCCTGCTGGGGCCGCAGCAACCATGGCCAGTCAACTCCCCCATCAGGCACTTTCACCAAGCTCAGCGCCGGTTTTGACTACAACTGCGGAATCAGAGCGGACGGGACTGTTTCCTGCTGGGGCACCGGAGAGGTCAGCACCGGCCAAGCGACGCCACCGTAGATTGCTCGCTTTCAGCCTGCGTCGTGTCATTGCTTGTTCATGGTCTCTGGCCGCGCTCATGGCACTTGCTGACGTTCGAGGGAGAGCATCTGTGTTCCTCGTCAAGTGGAAACTGCTGGCGACCAGCGAGAATTCGAGCGCATCATGGCGTTGAGGATGGTGAGGAGCTTGCGCATGCACGCGGTCATCGCCACCTTCGGGAGCTTGCCAGCGCGGATGAGGCGGTCGTAGAAGGGTTTGATCACGGGGTTGCGGCGGATGGCGGAAAGGACGGCCATGTAGAGCACGGCTCGCACCTGCCCGCGCCCGCCCCAAGTCCGACGTCGACCGCGGAATTGGCCACTATCGCAGTTCAGGGGAGCCACGCCGATGAGAGCTGCGAGCTGTTGACGGTTGAGCTTGCCGAGCTCGGGGACGTGCGCCAAAAGCGTGCGCGAGGTGACCTTGCCGACACCCGGCGCGCTGCGCAGCAGCTCGTCCTTCTTTCGCCAGGAGGGCGAATTGCGGATGGCGCTATCGATGTCTCCGTCGAAATCGTCGAGCTGGCTTTCCAGGCATTTGATCGTCTTGCGGATACCACGTACGACCCGCTGAGACGGCGGCGCGGAGACCAGGCGGTTCTTCTCGGCGGTGATCATGTCGACGATCTGCCTGCGCCTGACGAGCAAGGCCTCAAGCTCGCGGGTTTCCTCATCCGGAGCCGGACGGACTTCTGGCCTGATGCGTTCGGCGAACAGCGCGAGGATGCCCGCATCGAGCGCATCGGTCTTGGCCAGCTGCCCCGTGCTCTTGGCGAAGTCGCGGATTTGCCGAGGATTGACCGCGACGGCTGGAAGCTTGGCGACCAAGAGCGCCGCCAGGACACGTCGTTCCAGCCCACCGGTTGCTTCCATGACGATCACCGACGGTCGAAGGGCTGCCAGCCGACACACCAGCGCTGCCATGACGCCGTCCCGGTTTTCCGCAGACCAGGCGTCGTTGCTGGGAAGCACGTGTATATCCAGCCGAGCTTTAGAGACATCGATTCCTACGAAGACTTCCTTGGGCGAGTTCACGGACTCCTTTCGCGAGGCGTTCAACACACCGGATCGCCCGACCTTGCAAATACGGGCTCGAGGCCCACGCATCTGTACGGGCTGCTCCTGAGAGTCGACACGACGACCCAAGCTCTCCCACGGTCTGGTGGACCTGAGGCCGATCGGTCTGTCGTGCCGGGAAAATGTGTCTCGCTCCTTCGCACTTTGTTTGCTGTTCGACCCATTTCTAGAACGGGAGCGAGCTGTCTTTCTACATACAAGGCCGAGGCGGTCCAGGCGGCGGTAGAAGGCCTGGCGCGAAAGGCCCATTTCGGCGGCGGCGCGGGAGACCACGCCGCCCACGCGGTTGAGCAACTCCTCGACACGACGGTGTTTTCGGCGGCGTAGTACCGAAGCGGACCATCGGTGAGGATCGCCGGCCGTCTAACGATGTCGTGTTTTCGCCTTGCCACAAGCAATCCCCGTCGAGTCGTCGGACGGAGTTCCTGCGGCGAATAGGCAAATCAGCGTCGCGGTTGACGAGTTCGCGAACCACTGGACTTGGGAAGCGTCGACAACTTCGACGATGTCGACGCGCGGAAGAAAATGTCGGCGTTCACCAGGCCTCTCAGGAGAAAGACGGCGGCGACAACCCAGAACAGGACGCTCACCGCGGCGGGGGCGAGCGGCGACTCTCGGCGCACAATCAGGGCCGCGAGGCCGCAGATCAGTGACAGGAGGACCTGTAGTCTGCCGTTGATCGTCCACGGGACCTCAAGCACGAGGGGATTGAGCTGGAAGACCTGCCGGCACGCCGCACACCGATACTCGCCCCCCAGCTGCGCGGGCGCCACGGGAGACTCCCGGCCGCACCCGTTGCACCAGAAGAACAGGCGGCCGCCCCGGGTCCGGGTCGCTGTGCCGTACTCGCGGCGCGTGTCACAATCCGGGCGCCGGAGTAGGTGCAGCTCACCCGCCGCGTCTCCCACGGCGATGAAGTTGCGTGCCGCAGCCACTGAGGTCGGCTTGCGTGGGCAGATGAACATGCCTGTCCTCGTCGCCGTCGCGAGATCCCAGACGCCGACGCCTTCACTGTCGTTGTACAGCACCAGGAGCTGAACGCTGTCGGGAGTCACACAAAGTGCGCGAATGCCTTGCTCGATCTTGAGCGTTCTCAGGAGTTCGCCGGTCGTCGCGTCGAGGAGCAGTACGTTGCCGGCCAAGTCCCCGGAGATCAGGATGCGCCCATTCGGAGTGAGGACCAAGCCGGTCACGCCTTGCTCGTGGAAGTCGTTCGTCCAGACGATCTCCCCGGTCGACGAGCGAAGCATGTGAATACTGGCGCGCCCCAAGTGGGAACGCCCGCTAGCCGTGAAGAGGTGTGCGCCGTCGGGCGCGACTACGAAGTGCTGGCCACTTGGCACCCGGAATGATAACCGCGTCAGCGGATGCCCGGAGCGTCCGAGGTACAGGCGAGCTCCGTACTCCGAGGTCGATGCAACGATCTGACGGTCGGGGCTGAAGGCGACAGTGTCGCTCCCAGGACGCGTGAGAAGCGTCGACCCAGTCCGCGCGTCCCAGACGTGCAATCGCTTCCCGTTCGTCGACGCGACCAGCCCGCCTCGCAGGGCGCCGAGCGTGGTCATGTCGTAGTACATGCTCCGGGTCATCCTGGCGCCGATGCCGGGCGACATGCCGAGTTCCTTTCCCTCTCCGTCCCAAACCACAAAGTGGGAGGTACCGCCCAATATGGTCCGCCCGTCACCCGTCGCGCAGAGGATCTCGATCGGCTCGTTCTCGAGCTTCATATCACGTGCGACGGTTCGCGCCGTCATGAACAGGCCGCGAGTTGGATAGGGGTTGGGAACGATCGCGTTCCTGCCTCGCGGAGCCATGACGAGCGCTTCACCGCGGTCTGTGTGACCGACAACGAGCCCCGTGGTCGCGTGCGCTGGTATGGAGCTATCGCCGAGCCACCTCGCCCGAACCTCGACCAGCGGCAGGCCGCACGTCTCACAGTGCTTCGCAGCGGGGCGATCGGTCGGTTCGGTTTCGGATGGGGCGACGTCGAGCACTAGTAGCGCACCATCCCCGGTGCCCGCGAGCACGTGCCCGTTCTGAGCCGCTGCAAGCGTGACAATCTCGCGGTCGTGGACGCGCTCGTCGAAGAGCCGCTCGCCGGCTGCACAATCCCACAGCTGAACGCGGCCGTGCTCAGCGCTCGTGACGAGGCGGGGCGTTCCGGGAAGGAAGGCCAGAGCCGCCAGGCTACTGGGCAACCCTTCGAACGAGACGAGCTCCTCACACGTTTCGCTGCTCCAGACGCGGATTGCGCTGGTGGCCCCCAGGAAGAGGTTCGCGGTCTCCGTGGCGGCGACGTAGGCGCCGCCAGCTGAGATGCGCAAGAGATCGAGGGTGCCCCTTCCTCCCGGCAAGATGACGGCCGGGATGTCCTTTTCGGCCCCGATCGAGGCGGTGCCGGGAACCGCGCCAGGGGCGCTCATGAATGCTTCGTTGAGCTTCGTGCCTGGAATGTCGGTGTGGATGAACGCCAGATGTGTCGTCAGAGGCAGTGCGACGAAGCGCAGACGGGGAAGATCCAGGATCGCAAGCTGGCCGCCAACCGAGACAACCAGCTGACTTCCAGTCGCTGCCTCGATGTCCCGAACCTCGAACGGCATCTTGCTCGACACCAGTGCCTTGCCCTCGAGGCATCGCCAGAGCCCGACTTCGTTGTCGGGAAGACCGAACGCCGCCAGATGGCCGTCCGCGCACACCTTGGCCCACTTGGCGTTGGCGGGCGCCTCGATCTTTCGGACGAGCATGCCGCCTTCGGTCGAGTAGACTCGAACCGAGCGGTCAGTTGCGAGACAGACGACCTCACGCCCCGCCCCCTCGATGCCAATCTGCTTGACTGGTCCAGGTGTCTGAAACATCGCAAGCTGCTCTCCGCTCGCCAAGCTCCAGATCCGCACGCTGCCGTCTTCACCCGCGGACAGTGCCCGCTCGCCATCGGGAAATGCGAAGACGCCAGTGATGGGGCCCTTGTGTCCGACGAGGGTCATGAGACACCGGCGCGGCTTCGGCCCCGCACCCGACCGGACTAGCCAGCGCGTTCCGTCCCTCTGCGCGCTGGCCATCCGTTGCACGGTCGTCCCTCGAGGCTGGTTGATAGCCTGTTGCCCGACGATTTCCGGATACCGCTGCAGGACGTGGTGTTCCATTTCCAAGAAGTGCAACCAGTCACGCAGTGCAGCCGCCTTCTCGGAATCGAGATCGCTCGGCCAGCGGGCTACGGCCAGTCGGAGGTCATCCATGAGTCGGAACACGCCCTCGTGCCAACACTCCCGGGGCGCGTCACCGACGCCCCGCTGGACGGCGTCGATGTGCGTCGCCTTCTGCTCGATGAACCGTAGATCGGTCAGCGTCGCAAAGAGCTGGGACCAGCGTTGTGCGTTTGTCTGCTGATACGGGAGCTCGTGAAGCTTCCGAAGGTTGGACGCGACGCCGCCGGCGTGACGGTAGACGAGCGGCTGCATCGCGAAGTAGCTCTCGAGCATGGCGTGCGCCGCCATCTGAGCATGCGTCGACGCCAGGTTGTCGGCGCGCACGATGTCCAGCACCTGACGGTGAAAGAACGAGAGAACAATCGCGCCTTGGGACCCCCGCTCCGAAATGTAGCCCCCCAGATCGAAGCGCAAGCGCGACCAAACGACAAACGGCAACGGCGAGTCGCTCGCGACTCGGGGCGAGAGCGGCGACCGGACTCGTAACTCCGCTCGGACGTCCGAGTCGTTCGACAGGACATCGAGGAGTTCATCCTCCGACAGGCCGTCGCGCGAGACCGCGAGGTAGCAGAGGCTTCGCTGGACGAGCGTGAGGCCGTGGTCTCGCGACAGCCGGGCGAATTGGCGGCGGACGAGTTCCGGAACCCCTCCCGGCAGCTTTGTCTCGGATGGATCAAGAAACGACGTCCATCCGCGCGCCTCTCCGAAAGCGAGCATGAGGAACAGCGGTATACCACTCGCGTTGAACGCGCCTAGCAGTGCTTGACGCTGGTGTGGCTGCAGGGTCCGGCGCGCGTCCTCTAGCCAAGTGTCGAGCACAGCCTCCCCCTCCGCCATGGTCATGCGGTCCAGTGGCTGGCAGGCGCCCGCCGGAAGGCGCGGCGCGATCTCCGCGGGAGGTTCGTCGGACAGGACGGAGGCGACCACGCGGGCGTGCGGTGGCAGCTCGCTGGGCAGCCAGGAGAGGCTGCGCGCAGGGTCGCGCGCGCTCAGTTGATCTACCCCGTCGAGAAACAAGATCAGCGGCCTATCGGCCGCGGCCAACGCGAGTCGCTTCTCGAAGTCTTGCTGGAGCTCAGCGTATCCGACAGGTACCGGCGCTGAGTCGCTGTACGCCCGCGCGATCTCACTGCAGAGACCATGCAACAGAGAACGTCCATCGGACGACATGGGAGTCGTTCCGAGGAATCGCTGGACGAGGACGGCACCGGGCGACACGCCCTCGGCGGCTTTCGCCAGCGCGGCGGATTTGCCCGATCCCGATGGTCCCCACAGTAGCAACGGATGTGTCCGTGTCGAGGTGAGGTAGCTGAGTAGCCTTCCGAGCAGCGCTTCGCGGCCCACGAAGCTCGCAGCCAACCGGCGACCGGTCGCCGCGTGCGTCTCCCGCTCTTGGTCGAGCGAATCGGCTGCCGTCAGTTTGGTGAGTTCATCAGATATGACGCGAGAGAGATCGTCATGGACGTCGTGGCACAGCTGGGCAAGGTGGTCGGCCGAAACCTCGCTGCCGGTCCAGTGCGCTTCGTAGGTCCGGAAGTTCGCGCCCAGCTGAGAGCGAAGTCCTTGCTCGAGCCGAGCGAGGCGTTCTCTCGCCTCGGGCTGCGACTCGCGGTGGCGAGGAGAATCCGCCGGCAGATCACGAACGCGACGGGAATAGCAGAACACATGCTCGGGCGCGTCGTTGACCGCGAATGCGCCGCGGAGGATCTCCTCCTCCGTGACGGAACGACCGTATCGCTCCGGGTCGAAGCGCAGGAGCGCTTCGAGAATTGCTCGTTCGATTGGTTCCCACACCTGACCATCCGCGGCGTCGCCTGTCCTCGCCCTCAACACGACCTCAGCCGGTACAGCGTTGTCATCCAGCACATACCAGCGAAGGAGGAGCGCGCGCTCTTCGGGCCGGCTCGAGTCGACGATCCGTTCAAAGTCCGTCCGGACAATCGACCGTGGCAGGGGACGCCATCCGTAGCGCTCACCGAGCAGCACGATGAAGTTGGGACGCGGCGAGACCTGTCGGCAGCGCTCGATCTCGCGCAGGCAGATGGCGACCGTGCTGTGTTCGAGCGATGCCTCGCTACTGACGCCCCACCTGAGGTCGATCGCCTGAAAGCGAGCGCCGCGCTCGCTGCACATCCGGCGGAGCCGGCGAAAGACGTGCTCCTCGAGGGCCTCACGCTCTCGCGCCAAATCCGCGAAGGTGGAGCTCACGAAGACACGAAAGGTACGCGCGGCAGCGGTCATGGGACGAGCAGAATAGTGCAGCAGAAGGTGGAAAGGCGGAAGCGGGAATGCAAGGACCATAGGTAAATCGATGGGGGTTTCAGGACCATAGGTAAATCGATGAGCATAGGCGGTTCAGTGCGACCAGGAAAGGCTGGTCCGAAAGGAGTGAAGGATGCGATGAATTCATGAAATTCGGTACGTCGTCCAGCGGGTGCGAAACCCGTCCGGCGAAGGGGGGGAACCGCCCCAGCCGGTAGCGAGTCTTGCGACGGTCGCGGCGACGCGGGCGGCGATGCGTAGACACGCGAGCGTGCGGGCCGGGGGACAGCGGCCACGAAACCTATGACCATTCCGGATGCCCAGGGTGCTGAATTGCCTGAAGGCGACGGCGACTTGCCCGCAAGAGAAGTAGGCGAGGGCAGGTCGCATCCGGCGGGGTGTTCGACCTCGGCACGCAGGAAGAGGACGACCCAGGAACCTGGGAGGCCCACGTTTCTCCTCGGAAGG